>CALFJA010000081.1 GCA_937877605.1 uncultured Prevotellaceae bacterium
TCAAAGTTGTCGATGGGGAACTGGTCGGTGTCCCACCCGTTCTGTGCATCTCCGCGGTTGGCATCGATACTGCCCAGCATTCCGTTGTCGACAGCCACTGCCAGTTCATGCTCGAAGGTGTGACCTGCCAGCGTGGCATGGTTCACCTCTATGTTCACCTTGAAGTCCTTGTCCAGTCCGTGGGCGCGAAGGAAGCCGATGACGGTCTCCGTGTCCACATCATACTGGTGCTTGGTGGGTTCCATGGGCTTAGGTTCAATCAGGAATGTACCCTTGAATCCCTTTGCCCGAGCGTAGTCGCGAGCCATGCGGAGCATCTGTGCCAGATGGTCTTTCTCGCGTTTCTGGTCGGTGTTGAGGAGGGTCTGATAGCCTTCGCGCCCTCCCCAGAACACATAGTTGGTGCCTCCCAGTTTGATGGTGGCGTCGATGGCGTTCTTAATCTGCACGGCAGCGCGAGCCACGACATCGAAGTCCGGGTTGGTGGCAGCCCCGTTCATGTAGCGCTGGTGTCCGAAAACATTGGCGGTACCCCAGAGCAGGCGTATGCCGGTCTCGGCCATTTTCTCCAGTGCATAGTCAGTGATGGCCTTCATTCGGGCTTCGTATTCCTCGATGGTATCGGCTTCTTCAACGAGGTCAACATCGTGGAAACAGAAGTATTCGATGCCCAGTTTCTGCATGATTTCAAAGCCGGCGTCCATCTTATCCTTGGCACGCTGTACGGGGTCGGCGGCGTTGTCCCATTCGTAGTGACGGGTCTGCCCGCCAAACTGGTCGCCGCTGGCTTGTCCGAGCGTATGCCACCAGGCCATGGCAAACTTCAGCCAGTCCTTCATTTTCTTGCCCATCACCACTTTTTCTGCGTCGTAGTAGTGGAAGGCCATGGGGTTCTTGCTTGCTGTTCCTTCGAAAGGAATCTTCCCGATTTGGGAATAATACTGTTTTGACATAGTTGTTTAGGTTTTTTATGGTATTGATAATTCGATTTTTTACGGTTTCATCGGGCAAATCTCTTCATTTCCGTTGTTATCCGGATGAGGCTCAGCCCTTCTGCAGAAGGTCCTTCCAGTGGAGGTAGGCAGCCTGGTACCGGCCACTGTCCGCCGTGGAGGGTTCAATCACGGCGAGGCGTTTCAGTGTGCTGAAGGCTTCCTCGCGGTCGGCATAGATGCCACAACCCAGTCCCGCACCCTTGGCAGCACCCACGGCACCGTCGGTCTCATAGAGTTCGATGGTGGCTCCGCTGACGCTTGCCAGCGTCTCGCGGAACAGCGGAGAGAGGAACATATTGGCCTTTCCGGCATGTATCTTGCCGATGTCCATGCCCATTTGCCGCATGATTTCCATGCCGAAGCAGAAACTGAAGGCAATGCCTTCCTGTGCTGCACGGAGCAAGTGGGCACGCCCGTGGCGGTTGAAGTCGATGCCGTGGAGGCTGCATCCCGGATTCTTGTTTTCGAGGACGCGCTCCGCCCCGTTGCCAAACGGGACAATGGCGAGCCCCTCTGCTCCTATGGGTGCCTGGCAGGCCAGTTGGTTCATCTCGGCATAGCCCATCCCCTCTGGTGCCACATTGCGGCGCATCCAGGCGTTCAGGATGCCCGTTCCGTTGATGCAGAGAAGCACGCCGAGGCGTGTCTGCCGGTCGGTATGGTTCACATGGGCAAAGGTGTTGACGCGACTGCGGGGATCGTAGTTCACCTCTCCGAGCACGCCATAGACCACACCGCTGGTTCCGGCGGTGGAAGCAATCTCGCCAGGGCTCAGCACATTGAGCGAGAGTGCATTGTTTGGCTGGTCGCCGGCACGGTAACTGATGGGCGTTCCGGGAGCCAGTCCTGTCTCGGCAGCGGCTTTTTCCGACACGCGGGCCTGGACGCTGAAGGTGGGAACGATGTCGGGAAGCATGCCGGCAGGTATGCCGTAGTGCTGCAACAGACGGTCGGCAATGCGGTTTTCGCGGAAGTCCCACATCATGCCCTCGCTCAGTCCGCCGACCGTTGTGGTGACTTCGCCGCTCAGCCGAAGGGCGATATAGTCGCCCGGCAGCATTATCTTGTAGATGCGTTCGAACAGTTCAGGCTCGTTCTGCCGCACCCATGCCAGTTTCGAGGCGGTGAAATTGCCGGGCGAATTGAGCAGGTGGGTCAGGCAGTAGTCTTCGCCCAGCGCCTGGAAGGCCTCTTCCCCGTAGGGTACTGCCCTCGAGTCGCACCAGATGATGCTGTCGCGCAGCGGCCGGAGGTTCTTGTCCACGCACACCAGTCCGTGCATCTGATAGCTGATTCCGATGGCCTTTATTTGCGTGCCGACGATGTTTGCCTCACGCATGACTTGCTGCAGTCCCTGCTTTGCATAGTTCCACCACGCGTCGGGCGACTGTTCCGCCCAGCCGGCGTGCAGGGCCTTGATGGGGGCTTCGGCCGAGGGATGGAACGCACTGGCCACACACTGGCCCGTCTGCACCTCAACCAGTGAGCACTTCACCGAAGAAGAGCCCACATCGAAACCCAGGAGATAGTCTTGGTTCATGGTATCGTAAAGGTTAACTCTGTCAAGCAAAAATACAACAATCCGGCGAAACCGCTAACATTTTACGCCGCTTTTTGTCAGAAAAGAATCCAGCGGCTCTTCATCCTACGGGAAAAGGTTGCAACAGAGAGGAATGTCCCGAGGGGAGAATGCCACTTTTCAGACATATCTAAGTCGCTGTTATTCAGCAGTTTGAATGAGATACACACCAGATGGGCCGTGTGCACTTTCCGTTTGGGGCTCAAACGCATTCCATTTGGGGCCCAAACGCACGACGAACGGAGCCCAAACGCACTCCGTTTGGGCCTCATTTGGAAAACGGATGTCCGACGGTCGTTTCAGAAGTGTGCGGAAGTGGTCCGAAAAGGAAGCAAAAACAGGGGGTGAATATAGGGCGGAATATGGCGGCAAATAGCAGTGTGCCATAAAAAACAAATACAATTTGTTTTGTTCTGCCACGCAGTTGTTGTACTTTTGCAGCAGATTTGTAAATACAACGCAAGAAATATGGTCTTAAACTACATTTGGATAGGCTTCTTCCTGATAGCCTTCATTGTCGGGCTCGTGCGCCTGTTGTTCTTCGGGGAAGTGGATGTGCTTCCCCAGATGATGGACTCCACCTTCAGTTCCGCCAAGAATGCCTTTGAGATTTCCATCGGACTGACGGGCATGCTGGCGCTGTGGCTGGGCGTGATGAAGGTCGGTGAGCGCGGCGGCGTGGTCAACCTGCTTGCCCGCGTGCTCTCACCCATCTTCTGCCGGCTGTTCCCCGACATTCCGAAAGGACACCCCGCAACAGGCAGTATCTTCATGAACATAGCCGCCAACATGCTCGGTCTGGACAATGCCGCCACGCCGCTCGGACTCAAGGCCATGGAACAGATGCAGGAACTGAACCCGAAGAAGGACACCGCCACCAACCCGATGATTATGTTCCTGGTGCTAAACACCAGCGGACTGACCATCATCCCCGTGTCCATCCTCGCCATCCGTGCCGCGCAAGGCGCCGCCCAGCCCACCGATGTGTTCATTCCCATCCTGCTGGCCACCTTCGTTGCCACGCTGGCAGGTATCATCATCACCAGCCTCTACCAGCGCATCAACCTGCTGAACCGCACCATGCTGCTCACGCTCGGCGGCTGCATCGCCTTCCTCGGCGGCGTTATCTGGGCCTTCCACAGCATGGACAGCCAGACCATCGACACCGTCTCGAAACTCACCTCCAGCCTGCTCCTCATGGGAATCATCGTCGGGTTCATCCTCGCTGCCATGCGCAAGCGAGAGAATGTCTACGATGCCTTTGTCGAAGGTGCCAAGGACGGTTTCCACACTGCCGTCCGCATCATCCCCTACCTCGTGGCATTCCTCGTGGCCATCGGGCTGTTCCGCGCCTCGGGAGCCATGGACATGCTCATGGACGGCATCAAATATGTGGCCTCGGCGACGGGTGCCAGCACCGAATGGGTGGACGCCCTGCCCACCGCCTTGATGAAACCGCTCTCGGGAAGCGGTGCCAGAGGCATGATGGTGGAAGCCATGCAGCAGTTCGGACCTGACTCGTTCGTAGGACGGCTGAGCTGCCTCTTCCAAGGTTCCACCGACACCACATTCTACATCCTGGCCGTATACTTCGGCTCGGTGAGCATCCGCCACACACGCCACGCCGTCACCTGCGGACTGCTGGCCGACCTCGCCGGAGTCATTGCAGCCATATTCATCTGCTATCTCTTCTTCGCATAGACATGGCCGACCTGAAAATCCTTGCCAAAGACACAGCCATCTACGGACTGAGCAGCATCGTCGGGCGGTTTCTCAACTACCTGCTCGTGCCGCTCTACACCATCAAGATGGCAGCATCCAGCGGTGGCTACGGAGTCATCACCCACCTCTATGCCTTCACGGCACTGCTGCTCATGCTGCTCACCTTCGGCATGGAAACCACATTCTTCCGCTTTGCCAACAAGCAAGGGGAGAACGCCGACCGCGTGTTCTCTACGGCCATGATCACCGTGGGCAGCGTTTCCGCACTCTTCGTCGTGCTCGTATTCGCCTTCATCGGCCCCATCAGCCGGGCACTGACCTATGGCGACCACCCGCAATATGTATGGGTCATGGCGCTCACCGTGGGCATCGACGCCTTCCGCGCCATCCCGTTCGTCTACCTGCGAAAGGAAAAGAAGGCACTGAAATTCGCCGGACTGCAACTGCTGAACATCGCCATCAACATTGCACTGAACCTCATCTATTATGTCGGCTTCAACGGCAAGGACCCGGGCTACGCCTTCTACATCAACCTGGTGTGCTCCACCGTCATCACACTGTGCCTCTGGCGCGAAATCAGCCACATCCGCCACGGCTTCGACCGCCCGCTGCTCCGACGCATGCTGGCCTACAGCTGGCCCATCGTCATCCTCGGCGTGGCAGGCATCCTGAACCAGGTGGCCGACAAGATGCTCTTCCCCTTCATCTACAAAGCAGCCGACGCACAGGTGCAACTGGGCATCTACGGGGCATGTGCGAAGATTGCCATGATCATGGCCATGATAACACAGGCCTTCCGCTACGCCTACGAGCCGTTCGTCTTCGGCAAGACCGGCGACAAGGACAACGACCTGATGCAGGCCTCCGCCATGAAATACTTCCTGATGTTCACCCTGCTGGCATTCCTGCTGGTAATGGGCTATATCGACATTATCAAGCACATCATCGGCCGCGACTACTGGGACGGGCTCCAGGTGGTGCCCATCGTCATGGCCGCCGAAATCATGATGGGCGTCTACTTCAACCTCTCCTTCTGGTATAAACTGAGCGACAAGACCTACTGGGGAGCCATCTTCTCCACCATTGCCTGCACGGTGCTTATCCTGCTGAATGTGATTTTCGTACCGAAATACGGCTACATGGCCTGTGCCTGGGCGGGATTCGCCGGCTACCTGACAGCCATGACGCTCTCCTTCCTGGTCGGTCAGCACTATCATCCCATCCGCTATCCGATGAAAGACATTGCAGTCTATGCAGGTCTGGCCCTTGCCGCCTTCACAGCCATGCACTACAGCACCAAACTGCTGCCACTCTGGGGCTCGCTGACTGTCAACACCGCCCTGGTGCTGGCCTACATCTCCGTGATGATAAGGAAGGATTTCCCACTCCCGACCATCCCGCTTATTGGAAAACATTTCAAGAAAGACAAAATAGAAAAGTAACATGAAAAGAATGATTCTATCGCTGTTGTGCATGCTCAGCATCGCAATGGCACGCGCCGACGAAGGCATGTGGACCCTCTACAACCTCCCACAGGCCGTGTTCGAGCAGATGAAGCAGGAAGGCTTCAGCCTGAACTACGACGACTTGTACAATTCGGAGAACGCCGTCATGCACTCCGTGGTGAACTTCTCGGGCTATTGCTCGGGTGTGGTGGTATCGCCCGACGGGCTGGTATTCACCAACCACCACTGCGGCTTCGAGGCCATCCGCTCCCATTCGACCGTAGAACACGACTACATGCTCAACGGGTTCTGTGCCAACTCCTTTGAGGAAGAACTGCCGAACCCCAACATGTTCGTCAGCTTCATGCGCTCACAGACCGACATCAGCCAGCAACTCAGGGAAGCAGGCTTCTTCGATGCTGCACAGGAAAAGCAGGAAGCCATGATCGACTCCCTGCAGAAAGCACTCTCCGACAGTGTAAAGGCCATCGACAAGACCCTGCATGTGGACATCGATGCCTTCTTCGAGGGCAACAGTTTCTTTGCCACCGTCTATCAGGACTTCCACGATGTGCGCCTCGTCTTCGCAGTTCCCAAGTCCATGGGCAAGTTCGGCGGCGAGACAGACAACTGGATGTGGCCCCGGCAAACCTGCGACTTCAGCGTATTCCGCATCTATGCCGACCCTGAAAGCAACGGTCCTGCCGACTACAACGAGAAGAATGTGCCCTACCATCCCAAACACTGGGCACCCGTTTCCATCGAAGGCTACAAGGAAGGCGACTTCGCCATGACCCTGGGCTACCCGGGAAGTACCAGCCGCTACCTCTCGTCCTATGGCATCCAGGAACGCCGGGACGCACAGAACGAACCCCGTGCACAGGTTCGGGGAGTGAAACAGGAGGTGATGAAGAAGCACATGAACCAGAGCGAAGCCGTACGCATCAAGTACGACTCGAAGTATGCACAAAGCGCAAACTACTGGAAAAACTCCATCGGAATGAACAAATGCATCGATTCCATCGGTCTTATCAGACAGAAACAGGAATTCGAACAGCGCATCCGTACCTGGCAGGACGAAACGGGATACCTCAAAGGCAAACTCGATTTCGACCGTCTGGCCGAGCTCTATGCCCAGCGCTTGCAGGCCATGAAGGTGTGGACCAACTTCATCGAGACCTTCTACGGAACATCGGAACTCAACAACCGTGCTCTCAGGGCGATGCGCATGCCCCTCGAAGGACCTGCTGACAAACCAAAGAAACAATACACCACATTCGAAGACAACAGCGAAAAATGGGACGCACCGCTTGACAAGGAAGTCATGGCTGTGCTCCTGAAAAACTACCGCGAGAAGGTTCCCGCCAACTACCTCCCTGCCTTCTATAAGGTCATCGACGGAAAGTTCGGCGGCAACTATCAGGCCTATGTCGACCATCTCTACGGAAAATCGGCACTGATGAAGAGCGGAAAGAAGATATTTGTCAACAAGAAGAGTTTCAGCAAGGACCCGGGCTACCAGTATGGACAGGACCTCATGGACCTCATGGCAACCCTCCGCGGTGAGATGCTGGGCACATACGACGAGATTGAAGAACAGGAACGCATGCTCTGCGATGCCAAACTGAAAATGGAATGGGACCTTCCCCACTACAGCGATGCCAACTTCACCATGCGACTTAGCTACGGACAGGTGAAGGAATTCGAACTGGGCGGACAGCCGTCGGGCTGGTACACCACCGCAGAAAGCATCGTAAAGAAGATGAATCAGGGCGATGCCAACTCCGACTACTTTGCCGAACCCATCATGAAAGAACTTCTCTCGCAGGACAACTACGGCAAATACCAGGACCAAAACACCGGAAAGATGCACCTCTGTTTCCTCACCAACAACGACATTACCGGCGGAAACAGCGGCTCACCCATGTTCAACGGCAAGGGCGAACTCATCGGACTGGCTTTCGACGGCAACTGGGACAGCCTGGCAAGCGACATCCTCTTCGACTCCCGTCTGGCACGCTGCATCGGCGTTGACATCCGGTTCGTACTCTATATGATGGACCGCTGGGGACACGCCGACCGGCTGTTGAAGGAAATCAACGCCAAATAAGTCCCTAGGCTTATATGAAGCAAGGGGGTAATGCTATCTGCATTACCCCCTTGCTTCGTGTATTTGAGTAAAAGAAATTGCTAAAAACAATCCCTTTGTTTTTGCTTTGTATCGTTTTGTTTACTATATTTGCCATGTCAAAGTGCTCTTAAGAGTAACCGAGACAGGGCGTTTAGCGCGTTACCTCTCGTTGGAATCTGGACAATTCACGGCTGAAGGTAATGAGCAACAACGCTCACGCTAATGATATTTATAGCCCGAAAGGGATTATTATATCATTGTGGCGTGGGCTTTTGCTTATTATTCAGCCAGGCAGTCCAGAGCCACAATGAGGTAATAAGTTGAAAGTTCCCACGCCTTTTCTTTTATTAACCGCTGACATCTGGGAATTAGTTGGCACCAACTTTTAACTAACTATTTTTATTACTATGTGGCTAACAATTCTTATTATTGCTATTATCATTGGTGGCATCATTGGATTTTTAGGGTCAAGTGATGGCGAGCGAGGCTCGGGTGCAGCAGCAGGCGCAGCTGCGACTGGTATGGGATGCGGATACATACTTTTCCAAATATTCCTTGCCGGTATTGGAATTCTATTCGTAATCTGGCTGTTCGGAGCATTATTCGGCTAAGAAGCACTTTTTATGATGGTGTCAGGATAATCGGTTTACCAATGTCCTATACCCTATATTTGTCACTCTCCAGCCTAACAAGCACTTTAGTACGCATAAAAATAGGATGCATTCTGATGAACGCATCCTATTTTTATTTTGTCTAAGAGAAAGACAACCGCCGATTACTTGTCGTCAGGAAGGTTGAATTCCTTCTTCAATTCTGCCTGAAAAGCCTCATCGTCGAGAACTTTCTTCAGTACTGGATACTTCTCGCCAAGGCCTTGGAACTCTTCCATCACCTTTGTCAGCGGTTCAAATTCTTTCTGCTTTGCCTCTGCATCGGCCATGATTTTTGCTGCTGCAGCCAGTTTTTCGGCATCGTCGCCGCTCTTCTCTATTTCTGCGAGCTGAGCCTGCATATCCTTCATGTAGTCGAAGACCGGGGTCAGACCTTTGAACATGTCGCGAACGGCATCTTTCCACTGAGCCTCATCCCAGTTGGCACCTTCTGCCTTTGCTTTGTTCAGTACTTCCTGTGGGTCTACCTTGCCACCGTCCTTGGAGCAAGAAACCATGCCCATAACCATGCAAAGGGCCAGCATTCCAATGAATAATTTCTTCATAGTTTTTTCTTTTTTTAGTTAATAAAATAAGTTTGCAGTGACAAATATAGGGGTAAAATTCAAAACATGCAACAATTTTCCGCACTTTCGTTTCATGTTTATCACAAAACGGTGCCATGGAAATGGGGATGCTACTTCGGCTCTTCCAGAATTTTCCTGTAGTCTTCCGGGGTTGACAGGAGCCTGATGCCCTCTGCCACCTGCTTGTCATTCTTGAGCGAATTTTCCAGGGCGCCGCCGTCGAAGTAGTATGCCGAGACAATGTCCGACTCCAGATAGCGTTTTATGCGCTCCTTGTTGAAGTCGAGGTCGCGTGCCATATCGTGCGTAAGTTTCTTCCGCAGCGAGTCGAAATCGTCCTTGGCATCGTTGTAGTAGCCTTCGAACTTGGCCAGTTCTTCCAGCTGCTTCAGGTATTTTTCCGTTTCCTGGTCGTACTTGAAGGAACTATTCAGGACAAACTGCTTGAACTCTTCATATTCAGCATCCGTCAGTTCGAAATCCTTTGCAGGTGCGATGGTGGGATGGCGGTTTACATATTCATTCACATATTCAAAGACCACATCCGAACTGTCGCGCCCTCCAACAAGGTAGTAGACGATGTTTGTCATGGAATCTGGCTTTATCTCCACATCAGGCATGATGCCGCGCCCGTCCTTCACGGGGCGTCCGTTCAGCGTATAGAAGGTCTTGCGCAGCGAGTCGGCCACCTGTTCGCGGCTTCCTCCGTCCTCACGCTTGTAGTTGACGGCCTGGATGCAGCGGCCGCTCGGTATGTAATATTTATAGGTAGTGACCTTCATGGCTGAGTTGTAGGGCATATCCATGGTAATCTGTACCAGTCCCTTGCCGAAGGTCTGCGTCCCAACGATGACGGCGCGGTCGAGGTCTTGCAGCGCACCTGCGGTAATCTCGCTGGCACTGGCGGAGCCTCCGTTGACCAGTACGACGATAGGCATGACTGAGTCGATGGGTTCTTTCTCCGTCATATAGGTACGGTTGGCACGCTCCAGCTTGCCTTTGTTCTGCACCACGAGCCGTCCCTTCGGAACGAACATATTGACAATTTCCACCGCTTCCTTTTCAGAGCCGCCACCGTTGCCGCGCAAATCAAGCAGCAGCGACTTCATTCCCTTGCTCCGCATCTCGACAATGGCACGGCGGACATCCGTCGAGCATCCGTCGCTGAAGGAGTTCAGGTTCAGGTAGCCGATACCATTTTCACGCAGGCCGAAGTAAGGCACTGCCGGCGATTGTATCAACTTGCGCGTTATCTTCATCTTCATGATCTTGCCGGTGGACGGCCGGCGTATCTTCAGCATGAAGGAAGTACCGGCATCGCCCCGCAGATGGTTGCTCACATAGTCGGTCTTCTTCCCTTCCATCGACTCATCGTCGATGCTCAGGATGACATCGCCCTTCTTCAGTCCGGCCTCTGCGGCGGGCATGCCTGCCATGGGTTGGTCTATCACCACCGTTCCGTCCTTGAAGCGATAGTGTATCAATGCACCTATGCCGGCATACTTGCCAGTGAGCAGATACTTATAATCCTTGATGTTCTCCTCGGGGTAATACTCCGTATATGGGTCGAGCATGGACATCATGGCATCAATACCATAGGTGATGATTTCATGCGGATTGAGCGTGTCTACATAGGCCATGTCCAGCTGCTTGTAGACAGTATTGAATATTTCAAGGTTTTTCGCCACTTCGAGGTGTCGGTTCTTGTCCTGCGCCTGCATGGAAAGGCTGCACAGCAGAAAGGACAAAACAAGGATTTTCTTCATGCGCTTTCAAGGTTTGCTTGTTGCAAATGTAGCACAAACCACCCATATAGACGATAAACATCCCGCATTTTCTGTAGCCTTTTTAATTTTTTTTTGCAAAATATTTGGCAGTTAATAAAAATCCGTTTACTTTTGCATTCGCTAATAAGCAAAACTGCTTCAGTAGCTCAGTTGGTTAGAGCACCTGACTGTTAATCAGGGGGTCGTTGGTTCAAGCCCATCCTGAAGCGCATAAGTCCCGAGAATCCTCGGGGCTTTTTGTTTTTGTTTTTGTTTTTCTTCGGCTTTCAACAACAAGGATGAAAGCGATAAAAAGGGAATGACCTTACGCATACGGTTTGGACTATTTCGACAGGATACCAGTCTCTTTATCACTATGATTCATGGTGCGTTGGATGTCACGATACTTGCGCCCGTGGTCGAGTCGATAGGACAGTTTGAGAGTCAGCATATTGCCGTAGTCGCGATGGTGCTGTGAGATTTCTTTCTGAACATAGCGGCTTACGACTTCCGTCTTGTTTGTCAGTGGATGCTGGCTGAACGGATACTGGGCATAGAGGGAAATGGAGAAGGCGTCACTCATACGATAGTTACAAGTGATGTACCATGCCGGAGCCTGATGCCCACGATGTTCACCCTCCATGAAGTTCCATCCGTTATCGGCGTAGGCTCCAAGTGTCCAACGACCCAAATAGGCTTGCAATGAACAGCCACCGTTGAACGAGGTATAGGTATGCGTGTAATCCTCTCCAAAATTAAAGAAACGATAGATGCCGCCATAGACGGTTGCTGTCAGTTTTTCTGGTATGATGTCCCATTGATTATAGCTTTCGACATAAAAGAAGTTACACTCGTTGTCGGCATTAGTTTGCGTCTGATAGAAATGACCGTCTTGGCGGATGTACTTCTCCATATTACAATGGGGATTCAGACGGTAATAGCCTTGTAGTTCTGAAGTGAAGCGAGGTGTAGAATAAGAGAGCTTCAACTGATGAGAGATGACGCGGTTTGGGTGAATATCCGGATTCCCAAGAATGGTTTCCATCGCGTTCTGCTTGATGCTGACATTGCTGACGAGTGCTATCTGGGATGTGTGCTGCGAGATTTCAAAGTCATATTTCACCTTTAATCTGCTTGTCAGAGGATAACTGACAGTGAACTTGGGACGGAAGAACCAGTAATCTTGCGTCGCATTTCCCTGACGATAGTAGCGCCGGCTGGCGCCAAGACCTCCCATAAACGAGAGTTTACCAAGACGCCCTTTCAGTTGTGAGAAGAGATAAAGGCTGGAAGTGTGCATGTCATTTGTCGCATCGACATCACCTTGATAGACATTATGACTATATCGCTGCCCGTATTGTGCACCTGCGGAAATAGTAAAGGGCTTTAGCCGGTTCTCATAGATAGCCTCGCTCCAAAGGCTATATGTCTTTCCATCCGTATGATAACGACAGTTAGCGCCTTCGTTATTTTCCGTGTTACCCGTCGTCTTGATATATGTTCCCACGACATTAGCTGTCAACGACTGGTGGCGGTGGAAGTCCTGATGGAAATAGAGGTCGAGTGAGGGTGAACTGCTACTGGATGAAGAAAAATCGTCGTATGCCACTCCATCAAGAGCCATTGCAGCTTCCCGACGCTGTGGTTGCATATCGCTACTTCCTGAAAGTTTGGCCTGAAAAACATAGTTCGAGTCACTTAGGCTGTAGGTCAGTTGGGCATTGTGACTGAGATTCTTACTCTGCTTGTTCAGGCTGTAGCGATGACTTGAGGCAATGTCGCCTGATTCCAGCTCGTATATGGCTCGCTCATCATATTCTACACCCTTGAATTTATGATAGTTGAGGTCATAACTGAGTGCAAACTCACTGCGCCCGTAATTGAACTTGCCGAAAAGTGATTCATTGCCATTCACGGTGGTTAGCGTATTCGTCAGTTGAGTGCCGACAACATAGCCACTCGCAGGCTTTTTCACCTCTATATTGATAATGTACGCAACACCCTCGCCGTATCGCACACCAGGATTGTCGATAAACTCAATGTGGTCGATACCCTGCATGTCGAGTGTCTGCAAATCCTCGCGTGTGGCAATGATGTCGTTGATGCGCACTTGCACTGTTCCAAGATTCGTCAATGCCGTAATACTGTTGACCGCCTCGTCCACTCGAATGTGAGGAAGAGTGAGTTTTGCCAGCAGCGAATAGCCGTTGGTAGAATTCTCTATCTGCTGTTTTGTAGGATAGATCCATTGACCATCCACCTTTTGTATAGTATGTGCGCCCTTTACTGTCACCTCGTCAAGAGTGACTTCTTTTTCCGTGTTTTGAGCTGCTGATGTCAAAGAGCAAACAGCCAACAAGTAAAACAATAATCTCCTCATATCTTACATTTTTGCTGATAAAGATGCGGTTCAGCGAGAGCAAAGAAAACTTGTTCTCATTTGCCGAGCGTAAGCATCTTCGCGATTTCAATAGCAAAGGTACGAGGAGATTATCCTGCTATCGAAAAAATATCCTGACATTTGTCTGACATATTGGTGTCAGACAAATGTCAGGATGTATCTACTTGATTTCCAATCGAGTCTGCTCATGTTCGGAAGAGTTCAAGCATGCTTGACTCTTCTCTCACTTAATGGCAGACTTGGTTTTCAGTCTGTACGCCTTGCTGCGGTCGGATTCTATCTTGAGGTCAGAATGTTGCTCTATGACTGGCTTTAGCCTGCGAATCAGCGTGTATAGAGTTGCACTTGCATCGGGTTTCTTGGGCCAGAGAGCATCACAAATCTCCGCTTTCGTAAGAGAACGAGATGGTGAGTGGAAGAACATCTCCATCAAATGGTGTTGCATGGGAGTGAGTTGCACCTCATTGCCATCGGCGGCATAGAAACGGCCGTCATCGCCTGAGTATGTCAATCCACCAAAAGTTTTCCCTTTGGTAACAAGCACAGCCAAAGAATCATTCACGGCCGTTTGCCGGCGACGATACCACATCAGCATAGCCCAAAACCCTATCAAGGACCAAAGGATGATAGTAGGTCTTTGGTCAGACAGTCTGAAGATTGTAGCTTTAGAGCAATGGGCGTAAGCCTTGAACTTCTGCCCACGGGTGTCAACAGCCAAAGTAGCCTTCCCACGCAATTCTGCTATCTGCAAATGATCATTGAAAGCACGAATGGTGTCCTGGCAGATGACATCGCTATGCTGTTTCTCCAAAGCCAGTGCAAGTGCCCTGTCCATATCTTCATTTATCATCCGACTTGTTGAACTATAGCTACCAATACTGGTCAGACACGAAGCGATAATCAGTGCAAATAGCACGATGACCGCATACCTCTGTTTTTCCATGACGCTCCTCTTAAGATTTAAAATACGCGACCCCACCCTAACCTAAGGGCAAGTTCCCTACCAATAATTACCATCATTATTGTGCCGCAAAGATACAAAACAAATGCAGCCTTGCAAAGTTCCGATAAGAAAACGATTCGGCAAAGGTGCCAGATTTGTAAAGGCCTTTTACTAAAATGGCGATTTGTTAACATTTCTGCCGTGTTAAAAAGTGGCCGGTTGGGTGAGTCTCCACCCGGACGGAGAAATGCCCGTATTCAAGAGTCCCGCTGACAGTCAGCAAGTTACAGACTCTTTTCCGACGATTTTTAGCCTGTGATTTTCCAACTGCTTAGGTCTTGGATGCCGAATGCTTGGCTTTCGTTGTGCGAAAGCCAAGCGCTCATCCTGCAAGAACCAAGCTTTTGCAGGGCGTTTTTTAGTAAAAAAATGTGAAGTTTGTTAATTTCCACTTGCCGGAAGGCGCAAAAATGGCCGAAATTTGTGTAAAAATTATTTACTAATCGGCGAATATTCCGGAAATCAAGGAGGGGCTGCTGCCGCTGCTTAAAGCAACTGTATGCCCACTTCCGCGCACTCCCTGCGCATCTGCTCCGGCCAGATGGACGACTGTATCTCGCCTATGTGTGCTTTGTGCAGGAGCATCATGCAGAGCCGGCTCTGCCCTATTCCACCGCCGATGGACTGCGGAAGTCGCCCGGCAAGCAGTTGCTGGTGGAAGAAAAGTTGGGTGCGCTCCTCCTGATTGGCTTCGTGCAATTGCCGGAGCAGGGTCTCGCGGTCGACACGGATGCCCATTGACGAGAGTTCCAACGACTGCTGCAAGACGGGATACCAAACCAGGATGTCGCCGTTGAGCCCTTTATGCCCGTCGCTGTTAGGGGTAGACCAGTCGTCGTAGTCGGCTGCGCGCCCATCGTGACGCTCCCCGTTGGAGAGCCGTCCGCCGATACCGATGACGAAAACGGCCCCATAAGCCTTGCAGACGGCATCCTCACGCTCTTTGGGAGTGAGGTCGGGATACATCTGCAGCAGGTTCTCGGAGTGTACAAAGTGTATTTTCTCGGGCAAGAAAGGTGTGAGTTGCGGATAGGTTTCACACACCAGGTATTCCGTCCGGCGGATGGCGGCATAGATGCGCTCTACAATGTTGCGCAGGAAGGCCAGGTTGCGGTCGCCGGTTTCCATCACGGCTTCCCAGTCCCACTGGTCCACATAGAGCGAATGGAGGTTGTCCAGTTCCTCGTCGGCACGGATGGCGTTCATGTCCGTATAGATACCGTAGCCGGGCTGGATGTCGTATTCAGCCAGTGTAACGCGCTTCCATTTCGCCAGCGAGTGCACCACTTCGGCCTGTGCTTCCTCCATGTCCTTGATGGGGAAGGTCACCGGGCGCTCAATGCCGTTCAGGTCATCGTTCAGACCCAGGCCCTTCAATACGAAAAGAGGAGCCGTGACGCGCCGGAGCCGCAACTCGGTGGAAAGGTTCTGCTGGAAAAACTCCTTGATAAGCTTGATGCCTTGCTCTGTCTGCTGCGGGCCAATCTGCGACCGGTAGCCAGGGGCTTTGATGATTCTGCTCATTCCGCTGTCATTTTTATTCCGGTGCAAAAGTAATAAAAAAAAGATATATACCGTCGAAAACCCGTTTTTGCACAGAGAATGTTGCAATCCGTCACCTTTCTCCGCCATCCACCCACCGGATGCAGCATTGACGACATGAAAAAAGGCCTCCTGCAACGGCAAATACTTACAATTCGTAAGTTTTTTAAAATCAAGAATAAAAAAATATGCCTGCCGCATGTATCTTTTTCTGCATTCGTTTTATCTTTGTCAGCGGTTTATCCACACAACTCAATAGGTATGAACGACATATTTCACTTTACCAAGATGCATGGACTTGGCAACGACTACATCTACCTGAACACCATGGACAAGCCTATGCTGCATCCCGAAGCCGCCGCACGCACCTGGAGCAAACCGCACACAGGCATAGGCAGCGACGGACTGGTGCTGATAGGATGGCCACTGAAAACGAAGGATGCCGACTTTTCCATGCGCATATTCAATGCCGACGGTTCAGAAGCCATGATGTGCGGGAATGCCGCCCGCTGCATCGGCAAGTTCCTCTATGAGAAAGAAATCACCCGACTGACCAACATACGGCTTGAAACGCTGGCAGGAATACGCACCCTCCAACTGCATGTAAACCAGGCGGACGAAGTAGAATCGGTCACCGTCGATATGGGGGTGCCTACTTTTTCCAACCACATACAGTACATACCGGAAAACGATAACGCCACTCCAAACGGGATTCTGCCGCTTAAAGGCACTTTCGTCTCAATGGGAAATCCGCACTATGTGGTCTTTGTCGACAATGTGGCGGACACCGATGTTGCCACGCTGGGCCGGCAAATGGAACACCACCGGGCCTTCCCCGAGCGCTGCAACATCGAATTTGCACAGCTGATGCCCGACGGGAGCATCCGGATGCGCGTCTGGGAACGGGGCAGCGGCATCACAATGGCCTGCGGAACAGGAGCCTGCGCCACCGCAGTTGCCACACAGAAACTGGGCCTGACCCGCGGAAAGACCATCGTTGTGATGGACGGCGGACGGCTCACCGTGGAGTGGAACCACACCGACAACCATGTATATATGACCGGAGAGGCTGCCATCGTCTTCGAAGGAGACATAGAATGGAACGACGACCAAACCTGAAATGAAATCTTAACACCTGACAACCATGGCGCTGATAAACGAACATTTCCTGAAACTTTCCAACCAGTATCTCTTTGCCGACATAGCAAAGAAAGTGAAAGCCTACCAGACTTCGCACCCACAACAGCGGGTCATCAGCCTCGGCATTGGCGATGTAACACAGCCTCTGTGCCCCGCCGTACTCGAAGCACTGCACCGCACGGTCGATGAAATGGGCGAAAAATCGACATTTCATGGCTACGGTCCCGAGAACGGTTACGCCTTTCTGCGCGAAGCCATCCTGAAAAATGACTATCAGCCGCGGGGCATCCATTTGGATTTGAGCGAGATTTTCATCAGCGACGGAGCCAAGAGCGACATTGGAAACTTCCAGGAACTTGTCCGATGGGACAACTCCCTGGGGCTGACCGACCCCGTCTACCCCGTCTATGTGGACTCTAATGCCATGATCGGTCGTGCCGGCGTCTGCAAGGATGGCGTCTGGAGCAATGTGAAATACTTCCCCTGCACCGCAGAAAACGGATTCGTTCCCCAACTGCCCGGGCAGCGTGTGGACATGATTTACCTCTGCTACCCCAACAACCCGACGGGAACGGTACTGACAAAGAGTGAGTTGCGGAAGTGGGTGAACTACGCTTTGAAGAACGATACGCTCATTCTGTTCGATGCCGCCTACGAAGCCTACATACAAGACGCTAAAATTCCCCATTCCATCTACGAAATCCGGGGAGCCAAGAAGTGTGCGGTTGAGTTCCGAAGCTATTCCAAAACGGCCGGGTTTACCGGTGTCCGATGCGGCTACACGGTGGTTCCGCACGAGGTTTCGGTGGTCACTCCCGACGGGAAAAGCCGCATTCCGCTGCATCAGTTGTGGACACGCCGGCAGGCAACGAAGTTCAATGGTGCCAGCTATCTGAGCCAGCGGGCTGCCGAGGCCATCTACACCGAAGAGGGAAAGAAGCAGATACGCAGCACCATCAGGTACTACATGCACAATGCGCACTACCTGCGCAGTTCGCTGCAGGCACTCGGTTTTGAGGTCTATGGCGGGGAGAACGCACCCTATCTCTGGGTAAAGACGCCGAAGAACCAGCCCAGTTGGAAGTTCTTCGAGGAGTTGCTGTACAGCACCGGTGTGGTTTGTACGCCTGGTGTGGGCTTCGGTCCCAGCGGTGAAGGCTACTTCCGGCTAACGGCCTTCGGCACATACGAGGACGCAGAAGAGGCGTTGCAGCGCATCAAGGCGTGGCTCCAACGCTGAAAGAACAAGATTTTCGTAGTGGAATGCCGTGCTATTCGGCGGCCTTGAAACCTTTCGTACTGATGGTTTCAATCACTTCCTTGATGCCTTTTTCGTCGAAATCGGCTTCGCGTGCGGCATCAACAGCCTGCTGCTCGGCCTGTTTCTCCGTTTCGGAAGCCTGATAGTCAAGGCTTTTATACTTCAGTTCGGCAATTGCCCAGCCTGCAAGGGCTATCAAGACGAGGACAAGGATGATAATCAGCGTAGTGGTCATGGATATTGTTTTTTTGATGTTTCGTTTGGAAGCAGGTCAATACAGCAGCATGAGTCCCGCATAGGCAGCGAATGCCAGCATGTGTATGGGGTTGATTTTCACGAACCGCGTGCCCACGAAGGTGGCCACGAAGAGGCCTATGCTTATCCAGAACTGCCATGGACTGACTGCGAGCGAGCTGAAGTTCTCCGGGGTCATGAGCAGCAGTGCAGCGGCGAGGAGCAGGCCTACCACGGCCGGACGCAGTCCCATAAAGATGCTTTGGACCGTCGTGGAGTGCATATACTTCATGAAAAGGCGGCATATCAGTATCATCAGCACCAGCGAGGGGAGCATCAGTGCCACGGTAGCCGTGAGTGAGCCGAGCACTGCCAGGGCTTCGTTATAGCCTGCATTGTGCACCGCGGTGTACCCACAATAGGTAGCAGCGTTGATGCCTACGGGGCCCGGTGTCATCTGACTGATGGCCACGATGTTGGTAAATTCGGCCGTGCTGAGCCACTGATGCTGCACGACCGTTTCGGTCTGGATGAGCGATAGCATGGCATAGCCACCGCCGAAACCGAAGATGCCTATCTGCAGGAAGGTCAGGAAAAGCCAGAGGAATATCATAGTCGCTATTCTGTCGATTGGATGAAGGTGCCGTAGAGCCATCCTCCCAGCCCTGCCGCGATGATGATGAAGATGGGGTTGACGCCCAGTGCCCAGATGAGCATGGCTGCGGCGATGGGTATCCAGCAGTTGGCAAGGTTTATCTTGGCACTCTTTGCCAGGGTGAACACTGGCACGGCGATGAGTGCCACCACGGCAGGACGGATGCCGCGGAACATCGCTGCTATCCACGCCACATCCATGATGCGGCGGAAGAACATGGCAACGAGCAGTATGATGAGGAACGACGGCAGCGCAGCCCCTACCGCTGCGCACAGTGCACCACTGGTCTTGCACAGCTTGTAGCCGATATGCGTGCTGATGTTCACGGCAAACACGCCCGGACAACTCTGCGCAATGGCAATGAGGTCAAGGAATTCCTCGCGGTCCACCCAGGCATGCCGGTCAACAACTTCGGCCTCTATGAGGGGTATCATGGCGTAGCCGCCACCAAAGGTGACGACGCCAATCTTGCCGAAGGTCTTGAAAAGTTTCCAATAGAGATGGTCCATGGGTCGTGTCTTGCTGGCACAAAAGTAACGAAATTTTACAGAACAATCATCACCGAGAGCCTAAAAATGGAAGAAAACCGCAATTTCTCAGTATTCTTCCACTGCTTTCCGTGCTTTCTCACGCACCCGACGGCTTACCTTGTTCCGCTTGAAAATCATCAGGAAGTCCATCCCCGAGGGTGACTGTCCGTAGTTTCTGACCTCGTTCTCGACGCTGCTGAAAATTTGCTGAGACATAGTGGGCCGCTTGGCGGTAATCACCACCTCGTTGATGGTCACGCTCTTGGGCAGCAGCCGCACGGTGTCGGTCAGTTCGCTCCGGCGCAGGGTGCGGTGGATATAGTTCCGGTGGGTGAAGGTAAGACTGCCGAACGGCTTGTCAATGACCACCCTTCCGTTGCTGTCCGAACGGAAAGTGTCCTTGCGGTCGCTGTAAATCACCACATCGGCAATGGGCTCGTAGATTTCCATGTCCATCAGCATGAAGCGCACTTGCGCCTTGGCAGGTGCAACCGTGAACGACAGCAACAACAGGAGCGTCCTTATGCTGATTTTCGTGCGGAGTCCGTGCGGTGTTTCCATAGGCTGCAAAAATAATAAGCAACAACTAAATTCGACCCATTCCATCGGCAGATTTCACATTATTTGCAATCCATTTACATATAGATGTTAAAACACTTGTGGGGTAGGTTAATTTTAATGAAAACCAACATGTGTGGCTGCGGTTCGGTCACAACTGTAAAGAATTATTACTGTACAACTGATTTTCGAGTGCATAAAACGAGAATTTTCTGGCTGACTAAGGCATTTTGGCGCAAAAACCAGCATTTCCCCGTCTATTCGCCAAACCGTTGATATACAGCGACTTGTATCCGCGCAAGATAAATTCACAGCATTACGGTTCGGCGAGTGAGGTCCACTTGATACGCGTTTGAGCCCCGGTCAGGGCACGACTGGAGCCAAATTGCATGGCAACTGGCTCCAAATGAAAATGCAAGTGAGCCCCAGTTGCAGCCGAAAGGGGTGGACATGATACTCCGAATGCCGACCAGACGAGGTGTTTTTGCCAGGTTTTCGCGTCATTTGCGGCTGGAGGAAACTTGCACACTGTCAAGATTATTTACTGCCAACGGCAGCCGTCTTTGCAAGAAGAAAACGCCACGAAAGCCATGTTAACAAACATATTTTTCAGCCGCAGGTGGTTAAAAATAGTAAAAACGAGGCGGAAAAGCATTGCCGTAAACCGCCAATCGCTATATTTGCACCCAAGAATCAACCCATAAAATGTATTGAACATGAACGGAAAGACCTTATTCATTGGCGCCCTTCTCGCAGGAAGCATGATGCTCTCCGGCTGCGCCAGCAAGAAGCAATTGGCAGCTTGCCAGACGGAAAACCAGGAACTGTCGGCCAACTTCCAATCGACCAAGGAACAACTGGCAGTCGCCAACTCTCGTATAGCCTCGCTGGAAGACCAGCTCTCTGCCCAGAAAGAAGCCTATGCAGCCCTGCAAGGCTCGCTCGACAAGAGCCTGACCAATGCCAGCCAGACCAATGTGCAGATTGACAAGCTGGTGGACCAGATTAACGAATCGAACCAGTACATCCGCCACCTGGTAGAGGTGAAGTCGAAAAGCGACTCTCTCAACCTGGTGCTTACCAACAACCTGACCCGCTCGCTGAGCAAGGAAGAACTCAAGGAAGTGGATGTGCAGGTGCTCAAGGGCGTTGTCTACATCTCGCTCAACGACAACATGCTCTACAAGACCGGCTCGTACGAAATCAGCGACCGTGCCGCAGAGACCCTGTCGAAGATTGCAAAGATCATCATCGACTACAAAGACTACGATGTGCTGATTGAAGGCAACACCGACAATGTGCCCATCTCGCGCGAGAACATCCGCAACAACTGGGACCTTTCCTGCCTGCGTGCCTCCAGCGTTGTGCAGTACCTGCAGAACAATTTCGGCATCGACCCGAAGCGACTCACCGCCGGCGGCCGCGGAGAATACAACCCGCTGGTGAGCAACGAGACGGCTAACGGACGCCAGCGCAACCGCCGTACGCAAATCATCATTACTCCGAAGCTTGACCAGTTCCTCGACCTGATCGACGCTGCCCCCGACGACAAGTAGGCGAAAGACACTGATACGACAAAAGCGGCAGGCTCCCCTATGGGATGCCTGCCGCTTTCATATAATTAGGCTGCAATTATTTCTTTTCGTTTTTCGGACTGGTATTGCGCACCTTGAAGTGGTCGAAGCCCAATCCGTAGACGCCTATCACGGCACTTTGCGACACGAAAGCATGGGGGTCTACCTCGTTGATGATGCGGAAAATCATGTTCGACTCCCGCTTCTTTGCCAGCACGAACAGCATCTTTACCTCGTGACCGGAATAGAATCCCTGCCCGTTGATGATGGTACAGCCACGCTTGCGCTGGGTGTTGATGCGGTGACCGATTTCCTGATAGTGCTCGGAGATGATG
Organism: uncultured Prevotellaceae bacterium; assembly: GCA_937877605.1. Taxonomy (GTDB): domain Bacteria; phylum Bacteroidota; class Bacteroidia; order Bacteroidales; family Bacteroidaceae; genus Prevotella. The sequence goes on from CALFJA010000081.1 coordinate 22,109, forward strand.
AAGAACTGCACCGAACGCCGCATGGAATTGATGACCTGGTCGATACAGAAGGCCGTTACCCACAGCACGACGAATCCGTAGATGACGGCTTCCCAGTCGTGCAGCACGAAGTAACTGCTGCTGATAATGACGATGTCGCACAGAAGTATGACGCGGCCGAACGACATATCGCGGTATTTGTTGACGATGGCGGCGATGATGTCCGTGCCACCCGTGGAGCCGTTGAACGCCAGGCCCAGCCCGACACCGCTTCCGCAGAAGATGGAACCTATGATACTGGCCATGAAAG
>CALFJA010000082.1 GCA_937877605.1 uncultured Prevotellaceae bacterium
GCGGGCTTCTCACTCTGTTTCATCATTCCCTGTGCGCTGTGCGCAAAGTTAAAATCCATTCTCTTCATTGTCTAAAAAACTTTTAAGTACACAAAAACAGTCACTTTTCTTTAGTAACCGCCGTAAAGTTACGATTATTTTTTCAACAGACAAAGAATTTATTTGTATCTTATACAACCTTCTTCCTCCTTTTATCATACGCGTATAGCGCATGTTGAGTTCGGTGATTTGCAGAAAATTTACTTCAAGACTGATGAATGTCTATAGCATCTTGCGTGTATTAGGTTTGCGGCTGAAGGCACAGGCCGACAACTTAGGTCTTCCATGGCTTACTAACCAAAGTCGTTGCCGTCTATCTGTTCAATTGTTTCACTGGAAAGGTGAAGTAGGTATCGGGGAAGGGTTCGTCCTTCAGCGTGAAATGCCACCACTCCGTACCTAATGGCTTGAAGCCATGGGCGAGCATGGCACGGCGCAGAATCATACGATGTTCAAACTGCTCAGCAGAGATGCTGCGTTTCGGCTCGGCTGGTGATTTGGAATTATCGCCCGTATATTCGCCCGTTTCAGGATTGCCGCAGAAGTCGGGATGACTTTCAGGACCGAACCAGTCGAAGGTGCCGCCCATGTCGAGTTCCTCCTCCGTCTGCATGTCGAAGAGCGTCAGATCAACGGTACTGCCGCGCGTGTGACCGCTACGCTCGTAGATATACTCCTGCTCGAAAAGCACGCGCTTGTCGAGGTCCGGGTAAAAGTAGGGCTTCATGATTGTGTCGGTGAGGTTGTGTGACCAGCGCACGAAGTGATCCACACCCTTTTGCGGACGATAGGCATCGTAGATTTTCAGACGGTAGCCTTGGCGCATCACATCGTCGCTCACCGCTTTCAGGCTGTCGGCAGCCTGGCGGGTGAGCAGTGCCGTCGGCTCCTCGTAGCCATCGATGCGCTGACCCACAAAGTTGTATGTGTCGTAGTAGCGAATCTCAAGAATGAGATCCGGTACTACATCGGTGATGGTTACGAACTGGCTGCAGTCATCAATCGGGTTCACTTCATTAGCAACTATTTTCGTAGTGCTCTTGCAGCTTGTCACTATACAAAAACCGCATATAACGACAATAGCGGCGAGTATCCATAGTTTTGAAATTTGTTTCATATATTCTTTTTGTATTTCCAGACACTTATATTCCTCTCTCTGCCCAGTCACCGCGGTCGGGGTTCTTTCTCCGTTAAACTACGAAAGCGTCACAAGTGCCGAGCGGCGGTAGCCGATAGCTTCGGCAATGTGCATGGACTCTACTTTATCACTGCCAGCGAGGTCGGCAATCGTGCGTGCCACCTTTAATATTCTATTGTACGCGCGAGCAGAAAGCTTGAAACGCTCCATCGCCATGCGCAGAATGTCGAGCGAGGCGGCATCGGGCTCGGCAAACTGGTGGATCATGCGCTCCGTCATCTGGGCATTGCAATGGATACCTTTGAAATCCTTAAAGCGTTCCTCTTGCTTCTTCCGGGCTTTCAGCACTCGTTCACGGATGGCTGCCGACGGCTCACCAGACTGCACCTTGGAGATGTCCTTAAATGGTACGGGCGTTATCTCTATCTGGATGTCTATCCGTGCGGTGGTTTTATACCCCGAAGATTTTATACAGGTACTACTTGTTACCATTGTCTTTCCCCTTACGCTTTACTTTCTTTTCAACACTCTTAATGCTTTCCAAATAGGCTTTTTCTACGGACGAGAGTGTCTTCACTTGAAATTTGCGGTATTCAGCTACAGCTTTCTCCATGGCCTCTTCGTGACTGACAGTGCCGCCATCGGTTAAAACATCTTCTCCAATAGAAGTGATGGTGTTGTCAAGTTGGCGAACATAATCTTCCATATACATTGGACGATGCTTCAATGCCTGGATTTCTGCAAAGTCGAAGTATCCGGATACGAGGTTATTCAAAATTTTCAACTCATCAGCCGAAAGATAATTCTTGGCTATCTTCACATCATTGAGGCAGGGCAGTTCACCTTTAAACGTGGTCAATCCCATAAAAGGTTTGTCCGCATCAGCTCGCTCATAGATGACTTCCGCTGCCGTATGTCCGTGGGCTGCATAGTGGAGTTTGTTCTGTACAATCTTGAAGAACAGTCGTGAGGTGTCAGAGCGTGGGTCGTAATCAACGGCTGTAGCATAAAGGTCAAGTACCTGCCGGTACAGCACCTTCTCAGAAGAGCGTATGTCGTGGATGCGGTCAAGAAGTTCCCTCCAATAACTACCGCCTCCAAGGTTTTTCAACCTCTCATCGTCCAGTGCAAAGCCTTTCACGATATATTCATGCAGCCGTTCCGTCGCCCATTGGCGGAAACGTGTGGCTATTATGGAACGGACACGATAGCCCAAAGAGATAATCATATCAAGATTATAATATGGAATCTCACGTGAGACTTCCCTGTTCCCCTCTTGTCGAACCTGTCGGAATTTCCGACAAGTTGCGTTCTCCTGTAATTCACCCTCTTCGTATATGTGCTTGATATGCTCCACCATGTTGGTTCGTGACGACCCATAAAGCTCTGCCATCTGCTGTTGCGTCAGCCAAACGGTCTTATCTTCAAGTCTCACATCAAGTCGGACAACTCCATCTTCCGACAGATAAATGATAATATTTCCTTTGTTATCGTCCATACTTATAATGGTTCATATGTGTTTCTGTCCCAATTCGGTATGCATGTCGTCCCGTCCTCAGCAACTTCTATGACATATAGATGTTCATAGATATTATAAGGATCTTTCTCATAGAAGGACTTGATACATTGCAATGCACCGTCTAAAGTCTCGCAGGTTGTCCAAAGATAGTCACTATTGTCTCCCCATTCATGGCATCTAACTTGAAAAGTGCTCATATTATCAACCTAAAGGTAATATCATCGTGCTAACATTGATAGGACTGGCCAGGACTTCTTCCCCACGAGGTGATTTCCCTGTCTCAAAAATTGTTTTCCAGAAAGAGGAGACTTGTTTCCCCCCGAATAAAGTAGATGAAAACTCACGGCTCTTCCAAAGGGGAAGGTTTCGCAAGTTGATGATGAAATTCTTAATGTTGACCCAAAGTTGAGCGGGAATCTCAAATTGAAAGAAATCACGCCGACCATATATTGCTACTCCGTTTTGAGCATAATATATTGTTATTACGTCAAGAATGTACTTCAACCAAGCATATATTATCTCCTCTTTCATCATCCTGTATCCAACTACATGGTCCCAGTCTATGTTCTCTCCTTGCTGAATTTTATTCTCTATTCTATATGTTCCAATGTCAAAATCAAATTTGTCAACCAATATAACATCTGCAATAATGTTCATCAGCTTAATAATCTGGGATTTTTCCAACTGTCGGGGATTATGGCCTTCTTCCAGTCTGTAATCAATATTGGTTTCAAGGGCATCGGGATTGATGAAAAACGAATAGAAAGTTTTTTCAACCGTTGAATAAGACAATGGTTTCTCCTTAGCTCGTCCACCCATATCAATATACTCACGTAATTTATTCTCTTCACCGTATGTTATTCCATCTTTTACGGAATCAATGATATAGCGCTTCATCTCTCTTGACTCTCCCTTATAGAAGTTGATAAGAACTTTCTCTGAAAAAGAAAAATCATCGGAAGAACGACCAGTGTGTTTCTGATAACGTTCAACCCTGTCTTGATAAAGAGTACTTCCTAAATGTCTTTGAATAGATTTATCAAAAGCGACTTGTTTCAGTGTAGTCCCTGCATTAAAATTTGCTTCTGTGATTTTATCCTTATTGGGGCCTATGAATATTCTCACAGGGATTTCTTTTACTCCAAGCATAATTTGAGCAGCAGCCTTATGCTGTCCATCAAACAATTTGACTTCTGAGCAACCTTCTCCATTGTCTTCCACATAACCTAACGAAATATGGAGCTGAGCATTACCTTTATAGAATTCTGCTAACAGCTTTGAGACGTTTGCTCCTATCGAACGAGGATTTATCTTGTCGTCATGAAAGACATATTGTATTGGCAAAAGCGTAAAAAAATACCGCTCTTTGCTCAAAGTATCCGTATAGATGGGCAATCTAATTATTTCAATACGGTTAATTTCTGAATATGAGAAACTCACGGTATTGCCATTAATATAATATTTTAGTTTGAACTTTGCACCCCCATACTGCCGTAGAACATCCGTAAGATTAGGATTTCTGTTCTCGTTGCGCTGTAATTCTTCAACTTGCTGCTTAAATTTCCAATTAATTCGTGCCAGATTAAGGTCTGCAGCTTGTTTTGAACGGTTGGCAAAACTAAATGTTAACGCAAAATTTGATTCATCATCCTTCCCCCCATTTGTGAGTGGAATAATGTGATCAATATCCAACTGCCCCTCATGAAGCTGCAAGTCAATATCATTGCCTGTGATAAAACACTTACCTTTTTGTATTTCCCACAAATGGCGGACAAGGGCTTTACGCTCGTCATGGTTTAATCTTCCTAAATAGATAGAATTTGCCATATTTATTGATTTTGTTTGATGATTTAATACTTATATCCCCCTCTCTGCCCAATCTCCTCTATCAAGATTACGGTAGCTGATGGCTTCGGCGATATGGACGGATTGCACTTTCTCTGAATTGTCTAAATCGGCGATAGTTCTTGCAACTTTCAAAATTCGGCTATAGGCTCTTGCTGACAACTTTAATCTTTCCATGGCCATGCGAAGCATGTCCAAAGATGCGGCATCGGGCTCGGCAAACTGGTGGATCATGCGCTCCGTCATCTGGGCATTGCAATGGATACCTTTGAAATCCTTAAAGCGTTCCTCTTGCTTCTTCCGGGCTTTCAGCACTCGTTCACGGATGGCTGCCGACGGCTCACCAGACTGCACCTTGGAGATGTCCTTAAATGGTACGGGCGTTATCTCTATCTGGATGTCGATACGGTCCATGAGCGGTCCTGATATCTTCGACATGTAGCGCAGTCGCTGACCAGGGGTGCAGACACACTGGTGGGTTGGGTCGCCATAGTAACCGCAGGGGCAGGGGTTCATCGAGGCAACGAGCATGAATGAGCAGGGGAAGTCCACGCTGTAGCGTGCCCGGGAAATACTTATCTTCCGGTCTTCCAGCGGTTGCCGCAACACTTCCAGCGCCGAGCGGTTGAACTCAGGCAATTCATCGCAGAAGAGAACGCCGTTGTGTGCCAGTGATATTTCACCGGGTTTGGCATTCGTACCACCGCCGACAAGCGCCACCTCACTGACTGTGTGGTGAGGAGCACGGAACGGCCGCTGGGCTATGAGCGACATGTTGCGTCCCATAAGGCCGGCGACGGAATGTATCTGTGTGGTTTCCAGGCTCTCCTCCATCGTGAGCGGCGGCAGAATGGAAGGTAACCGCCGTGCCATCATCGACTTTCCGCTTCCGGGAGGGCCGACCATGATGACATTGTGCCCACCAGCCGCTGCCACTTCCAAGGCACGACGCACGCTCTCCTGTCCACGGACATCGGCAAAATCGGGACCGGACAGCGCCTGCTGCTCCTCGAATACGCTATGAATATCCAGCCTGACAGGGTCGAACAGCCGTACACCACTCAGAAAGTCGACTACATCTTTCAGCCCTTGCATACCATAGACCTCCAAGCCTTCCACCACGGCAGCCTCGTTGGCATTTTGCTGTGGAACGATGAGCCCCTTGAAGCCTTCCTTCTTTGCCTTCATGGCGATGGAGAGGACACCCTTTGCCGGTTGCAGGCTGCCGTCCAGACTGAGTTCCCCCACCATCATATAACATTCCAGTTGCCGGCTCACCAAGTTACCGTTGGCCGCGAGAATGGCAATGGCCAATGGGAGATCGTAACCGCTACCCTCTTTCTTTAGGTCAGCAGGTGCCATGTTCACAGTGATGTCTGCAATGGGAAACCGAAAACCGGTATACTGAAGTGCGGCAGCAATGCGGTCGCGCCCTTCTTTCACCGCCACATCGCCCAAACCGGTGAAGTGGTACATCACTCCCTTTACAAGGCTCACCTCTATCGTTACGGTGTGCACTTCCAGTCCGCTCAACGCGGCACAATAAGTCTTTACAAGCATAAACAGAATAGATGTTTCGAACCACAAATATAAAGAATCTTCTTCAAACACCACATCAATCTTCCAGTTCATTTTCCATGCTGACTTCAAAATTGTCAGCATTCTGCATCCTTGTTTGTCATTTTGGCAGTCTTTTACAGGGTAGGCACACATCTTGCACGATCAAATAGTGAAAGCCAAGCACAAGCAAGGCAATCAAAAAAGTTTAACCCATTAAAAAACAACAATCAGGAGGTAGAACTATGTTACCAGTAATGTTTAAAAACAGTTGGTTCCCAACAGTATTCGACGATTTTCTGAACACAGACTTCATGCCTCGTGCCAACAGTACAGCACCCGCAGTCAATGTCCGTGAAGACGAGAAAGCATATACCATGGAGCTGGCAGCTCCGGGCATCAAGAAAGAATACTGCCGCGTAAGCATCAACGACGAAGGAAACCTTTGCATCGCCATCGAAAACAAGATGGAACACAAGGAAGACGACCGCAAGCACCACTACCTGCGCCGCGAGTTCTCCTACTCTAACTACGAGCAGAGTTACACCCTGCCCGACGATGTGGAGCGTGAGAAAATCAGTGCCAAGGTAGAAAACGGCATCCTCACCGTCACCCTGCCAAAGCAAGAGAAACAGGAAACCAAGGTGGCCAAGACCATTGAAATCGGATGATGCTAACGGAACAGCTAAATCAAAATCCTCGACGATAACCTCGCCGAGGATTTTTTCATATTAACTACCGTCATTTTTCTTCTTCACACGACTATACCAGAAACAACTTTCGACGAGATTGTCGCAAGCATGTAGATATGAACGCAATGGTGTGCCCCCTATATATCTTTGGTCGGCCTATTTGATGTTAAAGAAGAACATGTAGAGTGCAGCAGCGATATAGCGGCCTTCACCCGTGAAACGCACCACGGTAGAGGACAAACGATTCTCTATACGGCCGTCAGCATAGATGTGTCCGATGTTACTGCCTGACTTATTGTCGATAGCACCGTTGGGCTGCAGATGTCCTTTTGGACTACCCGTTTGGTCATACACCATGCCATTATCGCCAATACTTCCCAAATTAGCTCCGGAAACGGCATTGGTAACCTTGCCATTTACATAGCGCCCTATACGCTGGTTAGCACTGTTGAGCACATCCCCGTTGGCGGTAATCTGTCCCAACAACTTACCTGTATTATCGAAAAACTTGCCTGATGTCAATTTCTTCACATTGGCCTTGAAATTCGCCATTCCTTCTGCGGCAGCCTTGTCTCGGGCATCCATGGCAGACTTAAGTTTGGCTACCTCGTCCTTTGCAGCATATTCATTAAATAAGAAGAATGCCACCAGCGGACGCTCCACTTCACGGCGGAAATGCCCAAATTGCTTACCGTAGCAATAAGCCTCGGTACGAGTAACCTTGCCTAACGATGTTCCATTGAGGCTCAATCCTCCACCTGTTTTTGTATTGATATTCAGTGTGCCGATTTCGGGAAAGACGACATCGTCTCCCTTGATGGTCGCCATCAGCCGACCGTCGTTGCGCCTTATCTCGCCCGTCTCCTCGTTGTAAGTGTAAACCATTTGCTGTCCTGCCAGTTCACCGTCGGTAAAAGTCTTTTTCAATGTAAACTGTCTGGAGTCAGGATCCCATGTAGCAATTACCTTATCTTCTTCCCATGAAGTTCCTTCATAGATCTTGTTCAGATTACTCGTTTTGTTTGAAGGTGTTTGTTGCGTCTTGCCGATTCCCCACTCGTTCTCGCGCGTCTTCTTATTCAGGATAATGTTACTTTTTGTAGCATCTACACGCTTCTCTGCATCTCCATTAACAACGCTCTTTGCTTTCTTCAGCAAACCTCCTAACTGCGCATTAGCTGGCAGGCTAAAGCAAAATGCCATCAGCAATGTCACGGCACAGCACATTCTTTGGTTCAATAGTTTCTTGCTCATCGTTATTTTTTTAATTGGTGAGTATATTGCAAAGATAGGCAAAATACCAGGGACTGCTGTGAAAGAATTGTGACTTTAAATGATAATATTAACTCTATTTTGCCAGCAAGAATGATAATATTTGCCCATTATTTTTATTAACCTGTTGATTATCAACAGTCTATTTTATCATTATGCGTGATCTTGAGAATAGAGTCTTTTCCCTTTATCCTTCAAGACATACCATAGGTGCTCTTAGTTTTTTTCGTATTTTTGCAAAAGAAAACAAACTGACCGCCCAATGACAAATCGCTTGTATTGTGTTCTGATAGCATGCATGTTGCTACCCGTCAAAGTTCTGCCTGCAACCATCGATTCCCTCTTCCGCAAGGTGGTGGTTTCCTCTTCGTTGGATTACCGGCTTGCCAATCAGCTACTTGTTGCACTTGATGCAGAGGGGGTCACCGATTCCCTCATTGTTTTTGACCGTCATCAGAGATCCGACAAGGTCCGTCAAGAAATCTGCTACTACATGGGATTGTTTTACAACAACACCTATCGTCCAGTTCAAGCTGCTGATGCATTTACACAAGCTGTCGGATATGCCCAACTTACGCATGACATACGCCGGGAAGCCGAATGCTTATCGGCAGCAGCAGTACAATATCACAAGATGGGGAATTTTGAGCATGCTATCGACCGTTGCGTCAAGGCACTGCGCATCGACAGCTTACTACGCGACACCGTTGGTCTCAGCTGCGATCTGAACATACTATCAGGCATCAATCTTTCTGCTGGCCATACAGACGATGCCTTACGCTATATTATGAAAGCTATCGAATGGGAGAAGCTGCGAGCCAATCCAACGCAGATTGCCATCCGCTATGGTTCAGCAGCAGAGATTCTCAACAAGAAAGGCGACACCCGGCAGGCCCTGCATTATGCCACTCTGGCCTATGAGGCAGACAAGCGTGCAGGCAATGCTATAGGTGTGGCTCGCCGGATGTCGCAAATGGCAGATATTTATTCACATCTGCAGGATTACGATGCTGCCCGTCGCTATTACGAACGGGCCATCGACACACTGGAAGCCCACCACGAATTGCATTCTCTGTCTATTGACTATCGCTTATTAGGCAATGTCTTGCAGATGCAAGGCAAACATCAGGAGGCTATCCGGAATTATCTGCGAGCCGAGGAATTAGCCCGTCAGACAGGCAATCGCTTCTTTCTCAGCCTGGTAGCCCGTTCCATGGCGAAAAGCCATCAGGCCCTAGGGCATACCACCCAAGCATTCGAATACCTTCAACTTGCGCTCGAATTGGGCGATAGCCTGCACAGTGAAAAAATAGAACAGATGGCAGCAGATTTCCGTACACAGTTTGAACTTCAGGAAGAACACGAGCATAGCAGGCAGCAACAAAGCCTTGTTACCACCCAACAATATGTGATAGTATTATTATCGGTGTTATTGATAGCCTTCATCTTTTGCCTTTATACAGGCATGCGTTTTTGCGATGTCAAAGACCTGCGCTACTCCAATATCGACTATGCCAACAAACTCCTGCGCTTTGAACAGGACAAGACTAAAGGGCACTCTGCCCGTAGTTGGGTCACCATCCCCCTCAATGATGGACTTATTCATCTGGTAGGCAGACCAAAAGAAGGAGAGACAAAGGAATCACTCGTTTTCAACCTCCCATCATACGAAAGCTGCTGCAAGTCCGTTAAGCGGTGGGTGAAGCATGCCGGCATTGACAAGCATATTAGTTGGCATTGCGCTCGCCACTCCTTTGCTGTGAACATACTCAACAACGGTGCTAATATCAAGACCGTTGCCAGCCTTCTCGGCCATAGCGGCTTGAAGCACACTGAGAAATACACCCGTGCCGTTGACAAGTTGAAAGAGGATGCCATCAACAGCCTGCCAGCACTCAACCTATAGCATTGATTCTTTTACTGGCGAAAAGAGAAGATATTTTTTCCTTTCGCCAGCAAACATCATTGTTCTGGCAAAAGAAAAATAAGTTTAGTCCACATTGCGCAAATATAGCAAAAGTACGGACTAAATGCGAACAATATAGAAGTAAAATTGCGTAATCGGCAATAAAATAGATATACTATTTCAAAAAAAATCAACAATGTGCACGTAATGTCATGAATTATTAGTATATTTGCATCTGAATTTTAAAGTTTACCCGAATTATCATATAAACAATGATGATTATGAAGAAAATCTTTTATTTGGCACTTGTTGCCATTGTTATGGTTGCCTGTGGGCAGTCACAAGAACAAAAGGCAGAGTCTCTCATCAAGGAAAACTTGAAAAAGTCGCTCTTCAAACCTGAAACATACAAATCGGTTGAAACAAAAGTGGATAGTGCTTTTGCGCCATATGACGACCCTGCTTTTTTTGAGGAACTGGCAGAGTTGGGTAAGATGAATTCTGAATATGAGGAGCTAGAGTCGAAAGCGAAACGCGCAAAGTCATCTATGGCGATTTGGAGTGGCCCATATATGTCGGCCTATGGCAGAAATGAATACCAAGAAGCAAAGTCAGAATACGAAGAAGCCAATGCTAAATTAGAAAAACTGAAGACGAAAGGCAGAAAGCAATTTGAAAGAATTGCGAATATGCTACAAGAAAGTAATAAGTTTATTGGCTACAAGGCTGTACATAACTACCGTGCAGACAACAATGCTGGCAATACCTTGATTGGCAATACCATTTTCTTTATTGACAAGAACTTTGAGGAGATTACTTATTCAATGGAGGTTGATGAATACAACCAAATACAGGAGGCTATCAGCAGTTTCAAGGAGCAAATAGAGGAAAAGGACGAATAGTTATGGTGAGCGTTGATGAATTCAATGAGGTCAAAGACTGCATTTATAAGGACGAACACTATTCGGCACGTGACAATGGAGCTGTAATGCGGCATCCACGTGAAGGTAAGCGCCTTCGTAAAGATGACAATATTTGGACTTTTGGAAAGCCAAACGAGAAAACTGGATATATGGAAATTGCAGGGCAAAGGGTTCACAGAATAGTGGCTTTTGCTTTTCTTGGAGATCCACCGACTGAGCAGTATGTTGTTGATCACATCGATACCAATCGACGTAACAATCGTCCAGAGAACTTGCGATGGTTAACACGGTTGGAAAACGCTTTGAACAATCCAATTACTCGTGCAAGAATAGAAAATCTTTGTGGCAGTATAGAAGTGTTCCTTGCCGACCCGTCAGTCTTGCGAGGACATGAAAAGATTGACCCGAATTTTAATTGGATGCGGACTGTTTCACCAGAAGAAGCCCGTGCATCGCTAGAGCGATTGACAAACTGGGCAAAAGAGCATCCGAATCCACAAGGAGGCAGTCTTGGTGAGTGGGTATTTCAAGAGCGGAAACAAGATAGCAGACCTTATATCCCTTTACATTATCAACAACCAGAGCCAGTAGAGCCTGGACCTGTAGACACGTCTCCCGTTGAGATAAAATCGCTAACACCTAATGCCATACAATTAGACTGGAAGCATCCAGTAGAATTCCCATGCTGTCCCCAGGAGGTTACAGACAAACCGCTTGAAACATATTATGTAAATTTGAAAGAGGGCAAAGTTTTTAGTAAGAATAGTTTTGGAGAATCAACAATTTTAAAATATGGTTTGATAAACTCCGAAACACTTTGGGTTATGTGCAATATTAGTATTGGCTGGAAGACTCATGCTATTACTAAGATAACATACAAAGAAGGATTATTCTATCATGAAAATATGGGAGTCTACGATATAGGAGATGACTCTGAAGAATTATTTGATGATATACTTCAACGAAATCTTAATTAGAACTCTATATCACGATGACAAAAAATTTAAATAGGATAAAGGTTGTATTGGCTGACAGACAAAAGACAAATAAGTGGTTAGCTGAACAGTTGGGAAAAGACCCCGCAACGGTAAGCAAATGGTGCACAAACAGTTGTCAACCCTCTCTCGAAACACTTATGCAGATAGCCAAACTTCTTGATGTTCAAACTGATGATTTGCTGCGGTTAGATGAACTTCCAAAGATAGTGAATCAGAGAGTGCAGAGTTAAGCATTAAAAACGAAGAATAAAACCAATTATCATGGCAAGCAGAAAGAAGCATAGCATAGAAGAGCGTGTAGAGGACTGGTGCAAACAGCAGTTCAAAGGACAAAAGTACTACACTAAGACCGAAAGCATCAATCCTGAAATTGAGGATGCACTTCGCAAGGCTCCAAGCAAAAAAGGCGGATCTGGATCGAACTTTCCTGATATTAAATGCTTTATCCAAACCTCTTCAATGCGTCGCATTCCCGTAATGATTGAGGTGAAAGGGACGAAGGGCGACTTCATCAAGCTTGATACCAATAACAATATCGAGAATAAAAAAAAGGACAATGAACCCAATTACACCAACATTGCCAAGTATGCTGTGAATGGTGCGATACACTATGCTCATGCAATTTTAAACTTCACCGAGAGTTATAAGGAAGTGGTTGCTATTGGTGTAAATGGTTTCGAAGATACTTGTGGATTGACAACTGAAATAGGGGTTTACTATGTATCTAAAGACAATTTGTTTGTACCTAAACGCGTAGGTGACTTCTCTGACCTGTCGTTTCTACTCAATGACAATGTTGAAGAGTTCATACGCAGAGTTGACGAATTAGAGCTGACCGATGAAGAAATAGAAAACAAGAAACTCGAACTAGAAGATGACATCGAGCGCAAACTTAAGACATTGAACCAGAAGATGCATGATGAGTTGAGTATTGAGGTTGGCTCTCGTGTAAAACTAATAGCAGGTCTTGTTATGGCAGGACTAGGTGTTCCAGGTAAGGTGGCCCCACTGAAAATTGAAGATCTCAATGGCGAGATAAGCGATGAGGACAACGATGGAGCCAAGGTGATGCGCAAAATCTCGTCCTATCTAAAAGAGAAGCATCTGCCAAAAGAGAAAATTGAAATGATAAAGAGTGTGCTAAGCGTCGTCTTTGTACACTCCAAACTAGCAGAACCGGTAAATGGAGAGAGCAAACTGCATACGCTGTATAAAGACATCAAACAGGACATCATGCCTTTCCTCACTGGCGAGCTACATAATATTGACTTCACAGGACGTCTGTTCAACATACTTAATGAGTGGGTGGACGTGCCAGACGGAGCAGAGAATGATGTAGTGCTTACTCCGCGTTATGTCACACAGATGATGGCTCGACTCTGCAAGGTCAATAAGGACAGTTTCGTCTGGGATTTTGCCACTGGCTCTGCTGGATTCCTCATCTCGGCCATGAATCTGATGATTGCAGATGCGAAAGCCAAAATCAATAGCCCCAAGGAGCGTGACACCAAGATCCTAAAGATTAAGATGGAACAACTGCTTGGCATAGAGAAACTTCCCGATATTTATCTTTTGGCTGTGCTCAACATGATTCTGATGCAGGACGGAAGCGCTAACATAATCCATGCCGATTCACTGACGCAGTTCCAAGGCAACTATGAACAAGGTGAACATAAGGGAGAACCATTCCCTGCAACGGTGTTTCTGCTCAATCCACCTTATTCTGCCGAAGGCAAGGGCTTTGTATTCGTCCGTCGTGCTCTACAGATGATGAACGACCAAAACCGTCATGGACATGCTGCCATCTTGATACAGGAGAATGCCGGTAGTGGCAACGGACTGCCTTTCACCAAGGAGATTCTGGAGAACAACACGTTGCTGGCTTCTATCAAGATGAGTGACATCTTCTGCGGAAAAGCAAGTGTTCAGACGGCTGTATATGTTTTTGAGGTTGGCACGCCGCACGAAGTGGATAGTACAGTAAAATTCATCGACTTCACCAACGACGGATATACTCGTCAGAACCGCAAGAAATCGAGTCAAAGTGTAAATCTGCGCGATACGGATAATGCGAAGGAACGTTACGATGAAGTAGTACGACTGGTGAATCATCGTGGTTCTGTTGATGGCATATTGAATTATCTTCAGGGGTGCTATGTTGAGGACACCATTACACTTGACGGTAACGACTGGACCTATAGTCAACACCGCAAGATTGACACACGGCCCACGGAAGAAGATTTTCGAAAAGTAGTGAAAGACTATCTAGCCTGGAAAGTATCTGAAATCATCAAGCAGGATGGAGAGAATGGCCTGGGAAAATAGATAGCCTCCCTCTTGATAATTTGGAAAAGAAATTTATTGAGAGCGGAGGCGAATATCGAAAATGCTTAGCATCAACTTTATTTGAAGTTAAAGGCAATCCCCAACTTGACAAAGACAGTTTTACGTTTAGCAAGGATTCCAAGTATCCTTACTTTACAAGAACTGTATTCAACAATGGAATACTTGGCTATGTTGACTATTTGGATGAAGAGCATCTAATCAAAGGTAATTCATTAGCAGTGGGCATGATGGGTATGCGCTTCTTTTATATGAAGCATGACTTCTATGCAGGACAATTCACTAAGACAGCTTTTCCAATCTTTGATGGATTCAACGAATCTGTTGCATTATGGTTTATTTCGTGGTTTAACAAGTCAAGTGTCAAATATCTCGGTCTTTTAGTCAGAGATTTTGAAAATGCATTCAATAATACCGAACTAATAGTTCCATATAAAGACGGAAAGGTTGCGGTTGATTATATCGAGTCGCGTATCCGCGAACTCGAAGAGTCGCGTATCCGCGAACTCGAAGAGTCGCGTATCCGCGAACTCGAAGCCTACCTCATCGCGGCAGGCTTCGAGGATTGCGCATTAACGCAATCCGAGCGCGATGCGCTAATGACTTTTAGAAATAGGAAGTTCGGTTATGTTTGTATAGGTGATTTATACGACAAAGTAAAACTTAAAAACAAGAAATTCAACAAACGCAGCGATTCGGCAAAAGAAAGGTCTAAAACATTTTCCATTCCGCTGGTAAACGCTAAACATGGCGATAATGGTATTATGTTCTATGGTCGCAATGAAGTATTTGACACGGTTTCTTCTTCTATCGCAATTATACAGAATGGGGCAGTTGCCACAGGAGATGTTTATCCACAGCCTGAACCTACGAGTGTCCTTTGGGATGCATATCTTATAAAATCCCTCACAGATTGTGACACTGAAAATTCCCTTTTCTACATTACGGCTGCCATAGAAAAAACAATAAAACTAAAATACAATTACGACAAGAAGGCAACTTGGGAACGTGTAAAAACAGAAAACATTTATCTGCCTATAAACGAACAAGGCAACATAGACTACGCTTTTATTGACGCTTATGTCAATGCCATTAAAAAGCAATGTATTACTGCATTGAAGAATGAAGTTGATAGAGAGCATAAAGCTTATGAGCGAGCAGTCAATGCTGAACCAACTGCAATGCATATACCCATAGTTAGAAACTATGAGGAGGTAGAATTTGAATCATTCTTAGCTGCCGAACCATTCGAGTGCTACAAATGGAATCGTTTTGACCAAATTATTATAGATTTCTTTGGTGGAGATAAGACCATTCTTGTGGGTTGCAGCAAGAATAAGAAGCATCTAGGATGGATAGTTTCTCACAATTTATATAATGTAAGATTAGGAGACACAAAAGGGTCGATGGCGGAATACCGCAACATGTTTGATCAGACCTCCTTACTTTTGCTTTATGACTTTAAGAGACCGAATCAGATTTTTGCTTATGCAATAATTGCTCATAGCGAGATGAGCAAACAAGAACTGACGCAGATGGGATATCCTAATCCACAAAGAAAGAGTTACATGGTTTTTCAAATAGTTCCAATTGAAATAGATTTAACTCTTATCAAGAATCAACGTCTAATAGAAAAGTTGATAGAAATGAACCCGCCAAAAGACAAAGGAACTCCTGTTTTTATTGAACCATAAAGAGTAAAAATGACCATACAAGAAATAACAACCCGTAAAGAAGACCAAACATTTGACTGCAAGAGCATTCAAATAGAGCCGAAGGCTTTGGCCGTACCCATCGTTGCATTTGCCAATGCGGATGGAGGTGTGATAGCCATTGGAGTTTCGGATAAGACTCGGAAAATTGAAGGGATTGACCAGCATACGGAAAAGTTGAACGAACTGCTACGTGTGCCGTTTGATTTCTGCAACCCATCGGTTCCTGTGACTTGTTCATATTTGCCTTGCACGGATAAGGATGGGAACGAGAACCGTATCTTGTTGATGGAGATTCCTGCCAGTTCGAGCCTGCATACCAACCAGGCAGATGAAGCCTTTATGCGTGTTGGCGATAAGAGCCGGAAACTGACCTTCGATGAGCGGGTGCAACTGATGTACGACAAAGGGGAGCGTTACTACGAAGATACTGCAGTGTATGGGGCAACCATCGATGACATTGACATGGATGCCGTTGCCGACTATGCCAAATTGGTCGGCTATGGGAAAAGCCCCTTGCAATACTTGCGAGAGAACAATGGTTTTGTGAGGACCAACAAGAAGGCTGCGATTAAGCGAGAGCAGAGCGATGCTCGCATCAGCTCTGCCGAGCGTGAGCAGGCTCGACCAGAGGTCAATGGTGAAGAGGAGGTGAGCACCGCTTGTATTCTTCTCTTTGGCAAGTATCCCCAGAAGTTCTTCCCTCGTGCCCGCACTCGCTTCATCAGATATGAAGGTGTTGACGAGAAGGTGGGCGCAGAAATGAACGTCATCAAGGACGTGACCTTTGAGGGAACCATCTTGAACCAAGTCAAGAAAACGATTGAGTTTATCGAGACGCAGGTTCGTGAGCATACGTTCCTGGGACAGCATGCCCAGTTCGTTACAAGGCGTGATTACCCTGAATTCGTCATTCAAGAGATGACAGTCAATGCTTGCTGCCACCGAGCCTACAACATCAAGGGTACGGAGATACAGATTAAAATGTTTGATGACCGGTTGGTGTTCGAGTCTC
The DNA here is from genome assembly GCA_937877605.1 of uncultured Prevotellaceae bacterium. Taxonomy (GTDB): domain Bacteria; phylum Bacteroidota; class Bacteroidia; order Bacteroidales; family Bacteroidaceae; genus Prevotella. The sequence goes on from CALFJA010000082.1 coordinate 16,960, forward strand.
CTGGTAAACTCCCAGGACAAGTGAAGCCCAACAACATCCGGCACACCCACTTCTCTCGTAACCCGAAAATAGCAGCCTTCCTCAAAGCATATCACTTTGTGAAGGAATTTGGCGAGGGTTTTGATCGTATCTGTCGTGAACAGGAAGCTAATGGTGCAAATGTCCCATCCTTCAGAACTGACGAGTTCATCCTGAAAATTACAGTGCCCAAGGTGACTGAAAAGGTGACTGTAAACGTCACAGAAAAAATTAATGCCACAGAAAACGTCACAGATACGTCACAGAAAACGTCACAGAAAACGTCACAGAAAATTATCGACTTGATAAAGGAGGATCCTTATATTTCAACCTCTAAAATGGCTGAAATCATAGGTGTTGACAGGAGAAACATTGCAAGAAACATCAAGAAACTACAAGAGCAAGGTGTTGTTCGTCGAGTTGGTCCAGATAAAGGCGGTTTCTGGGAAGTAATAGTTTAAGCCTTGGTGTTCAAGCAAAATTGTAAAAAGCCCAACTGATTCATTGGTCAGCTGGGCTTTTTATTGTTAGTGTGTCACCGAACAGCGGAGAGCAGAGCGTTACCACCGAAATAGATGGCAAGGCACACGGCAACTTCAAGGATGCCTATGACCCACCAAAATACTTTGTTGGACAGCCAAACTCCCTTGTTGTTACGGACAATAGATTTGAGGTGATCGCTCTGCACATTCCATTCCTGGCGTTGCTGAAGACGCGGCTTAAAGCCGATGGTTACGATGAATGGTATTTCGTGGTATGGTTCATGGCGGCAACTGGTGCCCGTGTGAGTGAGCTATTGCAGATTAAATCAGAGCATGTGGCTGTAGGACATCTTGACATCTATAGCAAAGGTGGTAAGCTTCGTCGTCTTTATATTCCCAAGAATCTTCAGAAGGAAGCAAAGCTTTGGTTGGCAGACAAAGGCGTTTCGAGTGGTTACATCTTCCTCAATCGCTACGGGGAGCGCATCACCACACGGGGCATCGCTATCCAGCTGAAGCATTTTGCAGACAAGTATGGGCTGAATCGTGAAGTAGTCTATCCACACTCATTCCGTCATCGCTTCGCCAAGAACTTCCTCGACAAGTTCAATGACATCGCCCTGCTTGCCGACCTTATGGGGCACGAAAGCATTGAAACCACGCGTATCTATCTCCGTCGCACCGCCACCGAGCAGCGTGCCATTGTAGATAAGGTGGTGAATTGGTAAACTCAAAAGGACCTATGCTTTTGGCCAATTCACATTAGTGAAAAGCCGAAAGCATAGGTCTATTGAGCATTGTACGTATTACATGGGCTCTGCATCCTCTATTACACTTATCAAGTCAAAGAGTCTGTTACCTTCAATCAAGAAGTTTTCCAGAACATCATTTCCGTCTTTGAATCGTGTTATTTCTTTGGAGAATGTCTCATCGCACAAAGCCGCATGGTCATCGCAAGAGAGAAAATGATATGCTTTGCCTTTATAGGAGAAACGCAAATCATATCTCTGAACGGCAAAGTCATAGAGGAACGTTTCCTCCGTGCTATTGCGATAACCATGATAAAGCCCTCCGTTTTTGTCGTAGTTAGGTGGGTACTTACTATTAAACGGATAGCCCATAAGGTCGTCCTTTACATATTCGTATGCCATATTATAAACTTTCTAAGGTTTCACTTAACAACTTCTCCCACTTGGGATTGTCTGAAATTGGATGATTTGATATTGGTTTCCCTCCTTTCCAGTCGTGATAATGTATGCCCAATCCATCATGATCTGTTGTGTGTATCTCCACCATTTTCAGGCGATTCTCATCATAAACAGCTATGGACTTGATGCCTTCTCCATTCTTATTCATCATCGCATAGATTGAATTAGGTGAATGGTTTTCTTCTGGCATCTTCCCTGGGGTCTTGGGGTCTTTAAATTCAATAATCTTAACCCCATTGCTCAGAGTTTCCACCGTTTTCCAACGACGTCCTTCCTCAGTCTCAGTCGTTCCTTTGGCTTTACTTCCGTTTGCACCCATTTCTCAACATATTTAAGCGTTTGTTAATGTGATAGGTACTAATCATGGTGTTTTCGCCATCGACAACCTGCCCATACCGAATAATCTGTTGGGGGGATAATCGTATCAACGCCATATTATACCCTTGTCTCCATCGATAAAGAGCCAATCCGTTCTTGTGAACTCCGTTGCTGTTTATCGCAATAACGGAATTCTGGAAGTTCTCGGGATAACTATACCAATAACTGTCACTTTTAGACCAGGTAATATTGGGATAGAGATTACCACCTTCTTTTTGAATGAGCATGCTCAGGTATGCATTGCAATAGGCATGGCGGTATCTCATTTCAGCAGGCATGTCTGTGTATTGTGACATGTCTGGACCAATAACTCCTTCACATTGGCATAGAAATGGGATGTACTTCTCGGGATTTCGAAAGACTCGCAGAAATAGTTCATCGTCTATATAGAAATGAACAATGCATTCTGTCGCTTTGTAGCTCCACGCTTCGTTGAATGGAAGTAGTGAGGTTGTTGTTGTCTTAAAATTAGGTTCCAGCACTGGCCATTTCATCTCACCCGCTGTAGGTAAGTAGCCGTAAATATCAGTCAAAAAAGAATTCATAGCATTTTCAATGTTCTTCATGCGTTTGGCATGTGTTCTACTGAAAGATGATATATAATCTTCGACTTGCTTGTTGTATTCTTCTATAGATGAAAATAATATGAATTATAGGAAGTTGGACCTCAAAGTTAACGCTTTACAATCTCGCTAAGTTTTTTGCCTTCTGCATCTTTCCAATCATCCCAGCCATTGCTTGGACGGCCAAGGACAAAGCCGGATGCACCGCTAGGACTCTCAAATGGAACATCGTGGAGAAGGATTATCTGTCCTTTATCTTTCTTACAATGTTCCTTAATGAATAGGTCACATGAGGCTATAGATTTAAAACTATTGACCACTTCTGTTGCCAGTAAGCTACCTTTCATGAGAATAAATTTCCCCTCTTGCTCATCGTAGAAGCCTGTACCTTGCGCAGGGCGATCAGAAGACTTCACAAAGAACAAATGTTCAGAATGAGTTTCTTTCTTAGTTTTCTCAAAAATACCGCATCCGTAAAACTCACACAGCAACTGAATGTCCCTGAAGAATACCTCCATATCATTGACTCGGTAAGGAGCAATGTTTGGCTTTTTAGGGTTGGCCCCATTTAGAAGTTCATACGAACCTGCAATTTGGGCTGCATCAATGCCAAGATATTCCAGGTATTTAACATCATCACCATAAATCTTATGATTGTCGGAAATAAAGACCAAAGCTGTACTCTAGAAATCTTTCTTCTGAACATGGTCATTCTTTCGATTGGCAAAGTCCGTTGTTTGACCTATATAAGCCTGCGTCTTATTTGCGTCAGGTGGACTAAGGAGAATATAGAAGGCTGGTTGCCCAGATATATCATTAATTGTATTTGCTAATGTAATCTCCTCACGTGGAATTACATATAGATGGCATGTGGAATTAGCACCCATATAGATATTCCTTGCTCCATCGAGTTTGCCATCAAGGAGCTCGGTGTGTATGGTGAAAGTATTCTTGGTCTTCATGATTTTCTATCTATTCTAATGAGTTCTGTATAATCTATATCAAGTAGGTTAGAAATCCGCTCTATCGTTTCCAATGAAGGCTGTGAAGAATTGGTGCACCATTTTGACACAGTGGTTGGTGCACAACCTAATTGTTCCGCCAGCCATTTATTGGTCTTCTTTTTCTCGGCCAAAATCACTTTCAAGCGATTCAAATCTTTTGCTTCTTCCATACTTATTATAATTATTATGGTGCAAAGTTAGCAAATTTTTTTGAAGACAATTACATTTCAGGGAAAAAGATGCAAATGCACATGGTTTTAGTGAATTATTTTCACTTCAAGAGACTCATAGAAGTCGCAAGTTGTAACTGAGGAATCATAGTGGGATGCACTTATACAAAGATGGGGTATTCTCGTGTGTATTCGTTCGTTGAAACGTACAAAATCTTAATTTGGCAGTTCTAACTGCCAGAATGTGATGTTTAATCGCATTGATTTTCGATTAAAGTAATTGATTGGCTTCCTGCAATACCCTCTTCATTCCCACAAGGATTTACAATTCAGCTCTGACTCGGGCCTTTCAGGTGGGGAAAATGGGACTCACTTTGCACAAACCTTTGCAGATGTGGGGAAAATGTGGGGAAATTTAAGAAAAGGGAAATCGCTAAACCTCTTGTTTATAAAGGCTTAGCGATTACTTCCGAGTCAAACTCGTACCCAGAGCCGGGGTCGAACCGGCACGGGTTGCCCCACTGGTGTTTGAGACCAGCGCGTCTACCGATTCCGCCATCTGGGCTCTTTTCCGTAAAAAAGCGGTGCAAAGTTACAATGTTTTTCGGAAATTCCAAATTTTTGGTACATTTTATATAATTTTGCAGCCGTGTAAAGCCCTATTATCAAAGGGTTATTGTCAATATGGAGAAACGACGCATTTTATTGATCAGCGACATTGTGGGCCACAGCAAGGTGGGGATGGGTGCCATGCAACCGATTCTCTCCTACATGGGGTTCCCTACATTCAACCTTCCGACGGCGCTGGTATCGAACAATTTTGCCTATGGCGAATACAGCGTGTTGGACACATCGGAATACATCGCACAGACGCTTGGAGTGTGGCAACGGCTGGGGTTTACCAACGACGCCATCTGTACGGGATGGATGTACAGTGAGGAAGAGGCCAAGATAATAGCCTCTTTCTGCCAGGAACAGGCCAAGAAAGGCACGAAGGTGTTTGTCGACCCGGTGATGGGTGACGGAGGCCAGTTGTACAAAGGCATGACAAACATCCAGGTGGAGGCCATGCGCCGGATGGTGAAGGTGGCCGACCTGATTTTCCCGAACTACACCGAGGCCTGCCTGCTCACTGGAACTCCGTTCAAGGCAGAAGGCATCGGTGCTGCGGAGGCCAAGGAACTGATTGACAGCCTGAGGCATCTCGGAGCCAAATCGGTGCTGGTGACCAGCTGCACCGTGGAGGGCGAGCATGCCGTGGTGGGCTATTCGGAAGACGATGGCAATTACTTCCAATTGAACTACGAGGAGATACCCGTTCAGTTTCCCGGCACCGGCGACATTTTCTCGGCCATCCTGATGGCCAACCTGCTGAACGGCGGGTCGCTGCAAGCGTCCACCCGCAAGAGCATGGACACGGTATATAAACTGATAGACCTGAACAAGGACAATACGGATATTTTCGAGGGTATTCCCATTGAGAACCACCTTGACTTACTTTAATATTGCCTTCACCCTATGACTTGGCTTCTTGAATTTCTCTCGGGTAATGCTGCCATCCAGACACTCATTGTCCTTGGTGTTGTCTGTTCGGCCGGCCTGGCACTTGGCAAGCTGCGTTGGATGGGCATTTCGCTGGGTGTTGCCTTCGTGTTTTTCGTAGGCATCCTGGCAGGAACCGTCGGTCTGGAAGCCGACAAGCAGATGATTGCCTTTGCCGAAACCTTCGGCCTGGGCATTTTCATCTATGCGCTGGGACTGCATGTGGGTCCCAACTTTTTCAGCCAGTTCCGGCACGAAGGGCTCCAACTGAACCTGTGGGCACTCCTGCTGGTGGCCATCGGCACGGTTACGGCCTTGCTGCTGCGCATGGCATTCCACTGTGGCATACCTGAGACGGTGGGCATTCTCTGCGGAGCCACCACCAACACGCCTGCCCTGGGTGCCGCCCAACAGGCATTGCAGCAGAAAGGGATGCCTACGGAGAGCATCGCCCTGGGCACTGCCGTGACCTATCCGCTGGGTGTGCTGGGCGTCATACTGGCCATGGTGCTGGTGCGCAAGGTACTGGTAGGGCAGCGACACCTGCAGACAGCCAAGACCGACGAAGACAACCACACCTTCATCGGGTGCTATGTGGTGACCAACGATGCCATCGATGGGCGTACGGTGCTGGATGTGGCCCGCCTGGCCAAGGACAAGTTCATCATCTCCCGTCTGTGGCGGGGCAAGAAAGTCATCGTTCCCGTGTCCACGACGGTGCTCCGGAAGAACGACAACCTGGTGGTGGTGACCGAGAAGCACAACGAGGAACACCTTGCCATGTTGTTTGGCCGCCGCTTGGACAACGACTGGAATGCCGACAATGTGGACTGGAACCACATCGACACGAAGATAGAGAGCCGCATATTGGTGGTCTCGCGCAAGGTATTGAACGGCAAGCGGCTGGGGCAACTGCAGCTGCGTCATGCCTACGGGGTGAATGTGAGCCGTGTATTCCGCGGCGACCTGAAGTTGCTTGCCACCGACGATTTACGGCTACAGTACGGCGACCGCGTCACGGTGGTGGGCACGCCCAAGGGCATCGAGCATGTGGAAAGTTTCTTCGGCAATGCCGTGCAGACGCTTAACGAGCCAGAGGTGGGCAGCATCTTCCTGGGACTGGTGGCCGGTCTGTTGCTGGGCAGCATTCCCTTCTTCGTGCCCGGCATGTCATCGCCCATCCGTCTGGGTCTGGCCGGCGGCACCATCCTCATGGGAATCCTGGTAGGAGCCTTGGGACCGCGCCTGCATTTCATCAGTTACACCACGAGCAGTGCCTCGCTCATGCTGCGCAAGATGGGTCTCTCGCTCTATCTGGCAGGTCTCGGCCTGGAGGCGGGCAAGGCTTTCGTACCCACTCTGTTGCGACCGGAAGGACTGCTGTGGATAGGCTTCGGTGCGGTGGTGACCATCGTTCCCGTGGTCGTTGTCATGGCAATGGCCCTGCTGTCAAAGCGTATGGACTACGGCACCATCTGCGGACTGGTGTGCGGCGGCATGGCTAATCCCATGGCACTGACCTATGCCAACGACACTATTGAGGGCGACACTGCCACCGTGAGCTATGCCGCCGTCTATCCGCTGAGCATGTTCGTACGCATTGTCGTGGCACAGATGCTCATCGGATTCCTTGTTTGAAAACACCAACACCCACCTCATGAAACACCTCCTCCCCACCCTGTCCCTGCTGCTTGCCGCTGGCGTCGCTGCCGTAGCGCAGTGTGTGATGCCCCCGTTCCTGAAAGACGGCGACCGTGTGGCTGTCATCTCTCCGTCGAGCACCCCCGATTCCAGCACCATTGTGCGGGGCTGCCAAATATTGCGGCAGTGGGGCTATGAGCCGGTGGTGGGAATCCATGCACTGGACACCTACTACGACTTTGCCGGCACGACAAAGGCACGCACCGACGACCTGCTGTGGGCACTGCGCGACTCTACCATCCGTGCCATCGTCTGCACCCGCGGCGGCGACGGAGCCATACAACTGCTGCCCTATTTGCAGGCCGACGACTTCCGGAAGTGCCCTAAATGGCTCATCGGGTTCAGCGACATCACCACGCTGCACAGCATGTCCGTGGCATCGGGTGTGATGAGCATTCACGGCAGCATGCTCCATGCCATCGCCAGCCGAAACGGCAACGACACGGTGAGCGTGACGCTCCGGCGGTTGCTCCGCGGGAAACTTCCCACCTATCGGGTGCCGGGCCATGCCTACAACCAGCCCGGACGGACCACGGGGAGGCTCGTGGGCGGCAACTTTGCTGTGCTCTCGTCGCTGGCAGGTTCCGACTACGACTGCCTGAAGCATCCGGAAGAAGGGCTCATTCTCTTCATCGAAGATGTGGACGAAACGGTGTTGCGCATCGACAGGCTGCTCCACCAACTGGAGATACGCGGTGTGCTGCCACAACTGCGCGGCATCATCGTCGGGCAGTTCAGCCGTTGCGACCATACAGAGATTGGCTTCGACTCCATCTACCGGATGCTGCACGAATACCTTCAACACTACGACATGCCCGTTTGCTACGACTTCCCCGTTGGACATGCCAGCCTGAAAAACTTCCCCATGATTGAAGGTGCCAGCGTAAGCCTCACCGTAGACAAGGACGGGGCTTGTCTGGAGTTTCTCCGGCAGGAATAGAAAATATCTCTGCAAGGAAAATTGTATCTTGTTGATTTTCAATCGTTTAGAAAATTCAAAAAAGTGGTTTTCCGTTTGAGCCCCAGTCAGCGTGCGTTTGAGCCCCGATTGCACTCCATTTGGGCTGAAGTTGCAACGCGTTTGGGCCCCAAACGAAAAATGCACGCCGGCTGCTTGTGTGCAGGAAGGATGAGAATTGGAAGAATGAAACAATGAAAGAATGAAATAACGAAGCAGGAAAAACAACTGAAAAACCAACGGTTTTTGTATTTTTTCAAAGTTAAGTTTTCCTAATACTTCTTTTTTGCTTACCTTCGCAAAAGTTGAAAAAAGACAATTTCTATGGACTATAATTTTAAGGAGATTGAACAGCGGTGGCAAGCCCAATGGGCAAAGGACGAGACTTACCGCATAGTGGAAGACGCCAGCAAGGAGAAATTCTATATTCTGAATATGTTTCCCTACCCCAGCGGTGCAGGACTGCATGTGGGACACCCTCTGGGCTACATTGCATCGGACATCTACGCCCGCTACAAACGCCAGCAGGGATTCAATGTGCTCAATCCGATGGGCTACGATGCCTACGGTCTGCCGGCCGAACAGTATGCCATCCAGACGGGACAGCACCCCGCCATCACCACCGAACAGAACATCGGACGCTACCGCGAGCAGTTGGACAAGATAGGTTTCTCGTTCGACTGGAGCCGTGAGGTACGCACCTGCGACCCGGTGTACTACCATTGGACCCAGTGGGCCTTCCAGCAGATGTTCAACTCGTTCTACTGCAACCGCTGCCAGCAGGCACAACCCATCAGCCTGCTGGTGGAACGCTTCGCCGAAAAAGGCAGCGCAGGACTCGATGCCGCCCAAAGCGAAGAACTGGACTTCACCGCCGACGAATGGAACGCGTGGGACGAGAAGAAACAGCAGGAAGTGCTAATGAACTACCGTATTGCCTACCTGGGCGAAACGATGGTGAACTGGTGCGCAGGACTGGGCACCGTGCTTGCCAACGACGAGGTGGTGGACGGCGTCAGCGTGCGCGGCGGCTACCCCGTGGTACAGAAGAAGATGCGACAGTGGTGCCTTCGCGTCAGTGCCTACGCACAACGGCTGCTCGACGGACTGGAACAGGTGGACTGGACCGATTCTATGAAAGAGACACAGCGCAACTGGATAGGCCGTTCGGAGGGTACCGAGGTACAGTTCAAGGTGAAGGGACAGGACCTGCAGTTCACCATCTTCACCACACGGGCCGATACAATGTTCGGAGTGACCTTCATGGTGCTCGCACCCGAATCGGAATATGTCGGCCAGGTGGTGGCAGCGGAACAGCGGCAGGCCGTCGATGAATACATACAGGCCACGAAGAAGCGTACCGAGCGCGAACGCATTGCCGACCGAAGGGTCACAGGCGTGTTCACAGGCAGTTACGCCATCCATCCGCTCACCGGAGAGGAAATTCCCATCTGGGTGTCGGACTATGTACTGGCAGGCTACGGCACCGGTGCCATCATGGCCGTTCCGGCGCACGACAGCCGCGACTACGCCTTTGCAAAACACTTCAACCTGCCCATCATACCACTGATTGAAGGTGCCGATGTGAGCGAGGAAAGCTACGATGCAAAGGACGGTATCATGATGAACAGCCCGCAGGCACAGGTCAAGTCGGAACTGAACCTGAACGGACTGACGGTGAAGGATGCCATCGCCGCCACAAAGAAGTTTGTCAGTGAGAAGCATCTCGGACGGGTGAAGACCAACTACCGGCTGCGCGATGCCATTTTCTCACGGCAACGCTACTGGGGAGAACCCTTCCCCGTATACTACAAGGACGGCATGCCCTACATGATTCCTGCCGACTGCCTGCCCCTGCAACTGCCCGAAATAGAGAAATACGAACCCACCGAAACCGGAGAGCCGCCACTGGGACACGCCCACATCTGGGCATGGGATGTGGAAAGGAACGCCGTGGTGGACAAGAAACTCATCGACCATAGGACCGTCTTCCCGCTCGAACTGAACACCATGCCGGGATTTGCAGGCTCCTCAGCCTACTATCTCAGGTACATGGACCCGCACAACACCGATGCACTCGTATCGACGGAGGCCGACCACTACTGGCAGAACGTGGACCTGTATGTGGGCGGTGCGGAGCATGCCACGGGACACCTCATCTACTCCCGCTTCTGGAACAAATTCCTCTTCGACATCAATGTGTCGTGCAAGGAAGAGCCCTTCCAGAAACTCGTCAACCAAGGGATGATACAAGGACGCTCGAACTTTGTCTACCGAGTGAACAGCGACGACCATTCGAAAGCACCCGTATTCGTCTCTGCAGGGCTGAAAGACCAGTATGAGACCACCGAGATACATGTCGATGTGAACATCGTGCAGAACGATGTGCTCGACACCGAAGCCTTCCGACAGTGGCGGCCGGAGTATGCCAACGCCGAATTCCTGCTGGAAGACGGTAAGTATGTCTGCGGATGGGCTGTGGAAAAGATGTCGAAATCTATGTTCAATGTGGTCAATCCTGACATGATTGTAGAGAAATACGGTGCCGATACCCTCCGCTTGTACGAAATGTTCCTCGGACCCGTGGAGCAGTCGAAGCCCTGGGATACCAACGGAATAGACGGCTGCCACCGCTTCCTGAAGAAATTCTGGAACCTGGTGACCCACGGACTCGATGACGCAAACGCCGGAACGGAACCCACCAAGGATGAACTCAAGGCACTCCACAAACTGATAAAGAAGGTATCGGCCGATATCGAGGCCTTCTCCTACAACACGGCCATCTCCGCCTTCATGATTTGCGTGAACGAGCTAACCCAGCTGAAATGCCAAAATCCTGCCGTATTCAGCCAGATGGTACCCCTCATCGCACCCTTTGCACCCCACATAGCCGAAGAACTGTGGCACCTGCTCGGAAACAACGGCACCATTTGCGACGCACCCTGGCCAAAGTGGAACGATGCCTACCTGGTGGAAGACGAAATGCAGCTCACCGTCTCGTTCAACGGGAAGGCACGCTTCCAGAAAAACTTCCCCGCCGACGCTGACAACCAACAAATAGAACAGGCTACACTCGCCGACGAGCGTACCGCAAAATACATTGAAGGACACCAGGTGGTAAAAGTCATCGTCGTACCAAAACGCATCATCAACATCGTCATCAAATAAAAACTCAAATCCATAAATCACATATCCCCATCTTGCAATAAGAGGGGATACTGGAGAGTTATGAATAACCTTAAAACCTTACAACCTAATACCTATGTATTCTACACGGGAAAAATTCTTACTCGGAGAAATCCGCGACTACCTCGGCATTACCTTCGGACTCGTTCTCTTCTCCTTTGCCTGGACAATATTCCTCCTGCCCTACCACATTGTGACTGGAGGTATCACAGGTATTGCAGCCATCATCTACTATGCATCGGGAATCCCCATTGATGCCACTTTCTTCTTCATCAATGTCGTACTCCTCGTCTTCGCACTGAAGATACTCGGATGGAAATTCATGATGAAGACCATCTATGCCATCTTCATGCTCACATTCCTGCTCCACTTCGCACAGGAAGTCTGCAAGGACGGACAAGGACAGGCTTTGAACATTCTGGGAGAGAACAATGCCTTCATGGCTGTCATCGTAGGATGTAGCATCACCGGCAGTTCGCTTGGTATCGTCTTTCTCTTCAACGGCTCCACAGGAGGCACCGACATCATTGCAGCCATCGTCAACAAATACCACAACATCTCGCTGGGAAGGGTACTCACCATTGTCGACTTCGTCATTGTAGGAAGTACAATACCTATTTTCCACGACTGGCAAATGCTCATCCTGGGATTCATCACCATCGTCATCGAATGCGGAATGCTTGACTATATCATGAACATCATGAGGCAGTCGGTACAGTTCCTCATCTTCAGCAAGCACCATACGGAAATCTGCAAGGCCATTGCCGATGCCACCGACCATACCATGACACTGCTTGACGCACACGGATGGTACACCGGAAACGAGATGAAAGTGGTCTGCATCCTCGCCAAACGCCGCGAAAGCCCGCTCATATTCCGAATCATCAAAAGCATAGACCCACAGGCCTTCGTCTCACAGTCGTCCGTAATCGGCGTATACGGAGAAGGATTCGACACCATAAAAGCCAAAGTAGAAACACCCAACCGAAACGACTTAACGACTTATTAACAAACCACCAAACCAATGAAAAAACAAATTGTCTTTGCCACCAACAATAAGCATAAACTCGATGAAATCCGTTCCATTCTCGGTTCCCGTTTCGACATTGTCTCACTGGCCGACATAGGATGCACCGAAGAACTGCCCGAAACCGGCAATACACTCCAGGACAACGCACACCAAAAGGCTGAATACATCTTCAACCGATACCACCTGTCATGCTTCGCCGACGATACAGGACTCGAAGTAGAGGCACTCGATGGAGCACCAGGCGTACACACTGCCAGATATGCCAATCCTGAAACCAACGACCCGCAGGCTAATGTAGACAAACTCTTACACGAACTCGAAAATAAATCCAACCGGAAGGCAAGATTTCGCACCGTTATTGCGTTATACCTAAAAGACATTGACACTCCAATGCAGTTCGAGGGCATCGTCGAAGGGCAAATCGCTACCGAGCGAAAAGGAAACGAAGGATTTGGATACGACCCCGTGTTCATGCCCGAAGACTACGGAAAAACATTCGCAGAACTGGGACTCGGTGTCAAAAACGGAATTTCACATCGAGCCAGAGCCGTACAGAAACTGGCCGATTTCCTCCTTAAGTAAAAACAAACACATACCCCAACAACATGAAACGCTGTTTCTCCATATTGGTGGCACTAAGCCTCTTCGCAGCCGCACAGGCACAAACCGTCGGCTCATGGAAGGCATACATGGCCTACCACGATGTCACCGAGGCCGTACAGGCAGGACAAATCATCTATGTACTCGCATCAGACAACCTCTATGCCTATAACCAACACGACCAGAGTGTACAGACCTACGACAAGGTAAACCTACTTTCCGACTGCGCCATCCAACACATAGCATGGTCGCCGGCCACACAGCGGCTCATCATCGTCTATAAAAACCAAAACATTGACTTGCTCACAGCCAAGCAGGAAATCATCAACATGCCAGACTTCAACATGGCATCCGTAGTAGGCGACAAAACCGTCAACAGTATCTTCATTGATGATATATACGCCTATCTCGCCACAGCATTCGGAATAGTCAAAGTCAATATACAACGAGCAGAAATCACCGACACCTACAATCTCGGATTCTCCGTCAACTACTGCTACAAGGAAGACAACTTCCTCTATGCCGCTGCATCAGAACAGGGACTCTACAGAGGAAAAATCACCGACAATCTGCTCGACAAAAACAACTGGACTCGATTCGGAGACTATGTCGATAAAAAACAAGAAATAGACCCGGAACTACTCCAAACCATACAACACGCTAACCCAGGAGGACCAAAACACAACCTTTTCGGATTCATGCGGTTCCAAAACAATACACTCTATACCTGCCCAGCCGGCTACACCGCAGCCAAAGACCTTAAAAGACCGGGAGCTGTACAAGTTCTAATTAACGACGAATGGACTGTCTATGAAGACGATTTTGCACAGGCCAAACTCCCAGGAATACAATATGTAGACATCATGGCTGTCGATTATGACCCAAGAAACAATAACCATGTCTTCGCCGCCGGAAGAACAGGACTCTACGAATTCAACAACGGAAAATTCGTAAACCACTATAGTTATGACAACAGCACACTGTATTCCGTCTTCGGGAATGACCATAACTATGTTATTGTAGAAGCCATCAAGTTCGACTCAAAGGGTAATCTCTGGTGCTTCATCAGCATGGCCGACTCACCAAACATCGCAGTACTCACAACAAATGGAGAATGGCAGTCCTACAACATATCAGAACTCAAGGACGACATTGGTAATCTCGACCACATGCAAAACCTCATCACTGATTCCAGAGGACTCTTTTGGTTTGTCAACAGTACATGGACCTGCCCGGCAGTCACCTGTTTCCAACCATCGAACAATGCAGCCATAACATTCAAAAACTTCATAAACCAGGACGGAACGACATTTAATATAACAAACGGAGTACAATGCGTGGTTGAAGATTATAACCATGATATGTGGATTGGAACCAATGTCGGACCACTACTACTCCCTAAAGACCAAATAACCGCCAACAACCCTGTTTTCACACAAATAAAAGTACCACGAAACGACGGCACCAACTACGCCGACTACCTCCTCAGCGGAGTCGACATCAAAGCCATTGCCATCGACGGAGGCAACCGAAAATGGTTCGGAACAAACGGTAACGGAGTCTATGTAATCGACAGTGACAACATCACCGAGCTCCACCATTTCACACAAGACAACTGTCCACTACTCTCCAACTATATCGAATCCATCGCCATCAACCCAAAGACCGGAGAGATCTTCTTCGGAACCGATAAGGGACTCTGCTCTTACATGAGCGGTGCAGCCGAAGGAAACGAACAAATGAACGACAACACTGTCTATGCATACCCTAATCCCGTAAGACCAGAATATAATGGACTCATCACCATTACCGGCCTAAGCTACAACGCCGATGTGAAGATTGTTACTTCGAACGGTGTATTGGTGCGTCAAGGCCGATCAACAGGAGGTATGTACACCTGGGACGGTTGCGACTTGAAAGGCAAGCGTGTGGCAAGCGGTATATACATGGTTGAAACAGCAACGGAAACAGGAAAGAAAGGTACCGTTTGCAAGATTGCAATCATTCGCTGATTTTTTATAACCTAAAACCTCACACCTCATCGCTCGGGCTCTGCCCGCTTATATGAGCGAAGCGAGTCTTAAGAACCTCATACCTAAAACCTACGAATGAATGCCGTATCAAACAGACAACAGCATCGTGTTTTTGCGTTGTTATCAGCTGGTTATTTTATTTTTCTGCTGGTATTTCTGTCAGTTTACGGATACACCCCTGTGAACGATACGGAGGGTTACTTGGCTTATGCCAATGCGTGTTTGCAGCACAACGATATCTATCCTTCGGCATGGTTGTTCAAAGGTGAGGCTTTCATTTGGCATCCGGGCCCCATCAACATGATTATTTGGTCGCTGAAATGGTTTGGTTCCACCACGCCGTTATTGGTGCTTTACTGTCTGATGAAAGCCCTGACAGTGTTTTTTATTGCCGAAATTACAATCCGTTTTTCTAGTTTTCGCACGGCACTGACTGCTGCCTTACTGTTCATGTGCTACCCTAACAACTGGGGACAGAGCACCATGCTGCTTTCGGAAATACCAATGATTTGTCTGATGATGGCTGCCCTGTGCTTGGTATTACATGCTGAAAAGATTTGGCTGATGGCATTGGCCGGTATCATCATGGCACTTGCCAACTGGTTCCGACCCATTGCAGGCATTTTTCTCATAGCATTATTCATTTGGTTCCTGCTGTTCCGGAGAACAGATATCTTGCGAAAATGGCTGCCACTGATGGGTGGATACATGCTGCTGATTCTGCTCATAGGATGGAACAGTTATTACCGTACGGGACATTTTATTTACCAAAGCGAATCGTTTTGGTACAACATGGCCGACGATTGCTACGACGGAGCAACACCCGACCCACATTTCGGACAACCGCTCTTCCAAAAAGGAACACCGCGATACATAGAAAACCGCCAGGAACTCACCTGTTTCGAATGTGAACAGATATGGAGACAGCGTTGCACAGAGTGGCTTAAAAATCATAAAACAGACTATCTCAAAAAACTGCCGTGGAGTTTATTACATATACAAGAACGATATTGACAATATATCGGCGTTCCTGCCCGATAAACAACAAGCTGAAGAAAACCATGTAACGCTCCCTTTGCAGCATATCACGACCGAATGGCGCAACATGACACCCACCCAATGGATAGCATTGGCAACGACAGTCTTCTATCTGATAGTCATGCTGCTGAGCATCGGAGGAGTATTTGTGCTTGTCCGCCGTCGCCAATGGCAGTTTCTCTTACTCGCACTCCTAATAATAGGAGGGGGAACACTGGCAACCATCCTGCTTGTTCAAGGAGAAACACGGTTCAAGGCACCGTATATGCCACTATTTTTTATCCTTGCAGCTATTTATTTGAATTACAAAGACTTACAGATGCATTCCAATTGAGGCTCTTTTGCATGATAAAAGAGGCTCAATCGCACAACGAAAGAGGCTCAATCGCATCACGATTGGGCCTCTTTTAAAATTTGGCTGAATTTCCCTGGGGTTTTTAATGGTTACTTTCAGGCGATAGGAATTATTCACACACTTCCTTACAAACTCGCAATCAGTATCTCTCTTATATTTTCCTCCGATAAAGGTACATACGCCTTGTCCAAACCCTCGTTCACAGCAATATGGTGAGCCATCTCATCTATACGGCTCTCATCAATGCCTACCTCGCGAAGGTGCATCGGAATATTAATACTCTCGAAGAATTTATAGGTCGCTTCAATTGCCTTTTCGGCTATCTCCTGCTTGGGAAGGTCAGCATCTATACCGAAAACATTAACACCGTATTTCACGAAACGGTCGATCGTCTTCTCACTGAGGATATGGTGCATCCATCTCGGGGTGATGATGGCAAGACCTTCTCCATGGGTAATATCGTAGTAGGCACTTAACGCATGCTCTATGGCATGACATGGCCAGCCTGAATATGAATTTCCGAGCGAAAGGATACCGTTGCATCCATAGGTGCAGCACAACATCATTTCAGCACGGGCTGTATAATCCTCTGGATTGTCCAGACATTTGCGTGCATTCGTCATCAAACTGCGCAGTTCAGCTTCGCAGATACCATCATTCAGCAGCGTGGTGTCTGCTGTAAAATACTGTTCCATTACATGATTCATAGCATCGGCACAACCTGCAGCCGTCTGCTTCTTCGATACAGAGAAGGTGTAAGTCGGGTCGAGGATGGAACAAACCGGGAACAGCAGCGGATCAATATAACCCACTTTGTCGTTTGTCTCTGTGCGTGAGATAACGCCGCCGCAATCGTATTCGCTTCCAGTGGCCGCCAAAGTCAAAATGTCTACTATCGGAAGGGCGGACTTTGCCTTTACCTTATATGATATCAAATCCCAAGGGTCACCATCGTACTTCGCACCAGCCGAAATCGCCTTCGAACAGTCTAAAACACTGCCGCCACCTACTGCCAAAATGACTTCTATCTGCTGCTCCTTGCAGATACGGACACCGTCAAGCACGCTTGGATCATACTTCGGATTGGGCTGAATGCCTGGCAATTCGTAAATTTCAAAATCGGAAAGCAGTTCCTTTACACGATCGTACAAACCTAGTTTCTTTATACTTCCACCACCATAGGTCAACAGCACACGCCTACCAAGAGGACGCATCACATCGGGAAGATTCATAATAGCATCCTTACCAAAAATCAAACGCGTCGGCGTCATGTAATCAAAATTCTGCATAATTTATAGTTTTTTGTTGGTTATTTGACTATTGTAAAAGGTTCTTTCGGAAAAAGGATTCCAATTTATCCCATGGTATCATGCTCTTCGTTCCACCATCGTAAAGGTCGCAGTGTGTGGCACCTGGGACGATAAGCAGTTCCTTGTTTTCGGGATTGGGATTAGGTTTTATACCGGCTTCCGGACGACCATTTACCATATACTTGAAAGCATCCTCGCCAAAATAGCGCGAATGTGCTTTCTCACCGTGCATGACAAGCACGGCCGAACGGATTTCGTTCGTATAGTACAGGAAGCGGGCATTGGCATATGACTGCGTTCCTATTATACGCCAGCCGTCATTTGAATTGCCACTGCGGATATGATAGCCACGGGAGGTCTTGTAATAGTCATGATAATCCTTCACGAACTGCGGTGCTTCGTCGGGCAAAGGATCGATTACACCGCCTGCCATAGCCTTGTTGTCCTCCATTCGCTGACGACTTAGAGCCTCGCGTGCAGCATGACGAGCCTCTTCACTATCGTCTGCATCGTAGTAGCCATTACCGCTGACGCGGGTCATATCATACATGGTAGAAACCAGTGTTGCCTTTATACGCGTATCGGCAGCAGCGGCATTCAAAGCTATACCGCCCCAACCGCAAATACCGATAATACCTATGCGGTCGGCATCGACATTCTCCAGCGAAGAGAGATAGTCAACAGCAGCCATGAAATCCTCAGTATTGATATCCGGAGAAGCCGTCCGACGAGGTTCACCACTACTCTCTCCCGTGAAGGAAGGATCGAATGCCAGCGCAATAAAACCGCGCTCTGCCATCTTCATGGCATACAAACCACTCGACTGCTCCTTAACGGCACCAAAAGGACCACACACTGCAAGTGCTGCAAGCTTTCCATCAATTCCTTTCGGCTCATACAAGTCGGCAGCCAATGTAAAACCATGCTGCGTTTCGAATGTCACCTTTCGGTGCGTAACTTTCTCACTTAGCGGAAACACCTTGTCCCACGCTTCAACTAATTTCAATTCTTTCATATATTCATCATTTATTTTTTTGTTTCTTATACCCTTAATCATTTTCTTCAAACGCTCAAAATTAGATGGTTCTGCTACCGCATCGGACGAAAGACGAACTCCATCGAGTGAGAAAAAATGCGCAAAATGATAGTTCACATTGGTCTCATCCTGATAGGTCAGGTCACCGATATAAAGCGTTTGTGGACGAACAGATAAGGGAGAATACACTATTTCTCCGTCTGACGAACTACGCGCAACCTCAACACGCTGCTCCCATTCATGTCGATACTGGGCCGAATCACCGCTGAAGTAATCCAGATAGGCCGTCAACACATTACCGTTCAGCGACAATACTACCAGAAAGATCCATGCAAACACCGTCGACAGAAGTGCCACCGACGATGCACGCAGGCGCAACCAGCTGTCTACCTCGTCGGCATAACGGTGAACAATGGTATTGAAAAGAATGAACGAATAGATAATGAAGAACACCAACAAAGCATCTGCAGTGCGACCGATAACCACCGTCGATAGTCCCATTGTACAAGGTACATGCGCAAGAAAAAGAACAATAATTACAAAAACGGCTGTCCGAAGGATCGGAAGGTCAAACATTGGCAGGCGTGCTATGGGGGTTCCTATTATATAAATATAGGCAGCCAAGGCCAATAATACAGCCGGTAACCATACAACCAGCCAACTAATTGTCTGTATGGGGGCTACAACCAGTGTCCAAAGCATAGGCGAATCGGTCAGACCAGCCTGCATACGATGGATGTTTCCAGGATCGAATACCACCAACAGGAAAAAGAACGCTGTAACAAACAATATCAGTTTTTCCGCCTTTCCAACGGGATGATGCCTGAAATAGTACAGACCGAACAAGGAAAAAACAAACAGAACAGCGGTAACTTCGTTGCTGCCGACAATACAAATAGCCAAAACTATCTTCAATACGGTTGCCCAGATGCTGCTGTTGCGCAGTAAACCGATGAAAACAAACAGCAAAAACGAACAAACCGTATAGGCCGTATAGCTCGAAAACCAGTAAAATGCCTCGGCGATGCTCGGACAAAGGGACAAATACAGGATAAAAAACAACCCAGATACGCTGAACTGCTCCTTTGTGTTCAACACACAGCCGAAAAGACTTCTCACGGCATAGAACACTGAAGCAAGCAAGCCAAGCAGCAGCACAATACTGTAGAAAGTGAGCCAGCCGGCCGACTGGGAAAACTCCAGCGGGTTAAGACGAGACAGCAGCGTGGCAAAATAACGACCGGAAAAAGACAAATAACTTTCTATCATCGTAGAAAACCAACCCGACTGGGCATCACGCATGGCATAGCCGTAATCGTCAAGAACGGGAAAAGCACAGAATGCATTCAGTAAAAATGGCAAGACTACTACGATTGTCAGCAACAAAACCAATAAGTGAATATGTCTTTTCAACAGCGATAACATTATTATTATTTTTAATTTATTTTTATTTGAATTTCTGATGATGATATTATACTGTGGAAAATGTGTAAAACATTCTCATCTTTCTGATTTATAATTGTTTCCATTTTCAAAAATTGTAGATAACTGTTTGATAAATTCTGAATAACTTCCGGGTTTTCCACAATAGGCGGGAAAAGTCTGGTTATCCACATTTTTTCCACAGGTTATCCACGAGTTTTCCACAGACTTATCCACAATAGACCTCAGCCATTCAGGTTTTTCAGGATACATTGACACACATATTCCGGCTCATGTGCCAGACAAGCATAGGGTTGTTCTTTACGCCGGCAAGGTCTGTCGCCGTAGATAGAGCACGGATGGCATTCCAATGTCGCAGGAGCAACAACTGTCTGTCCTTGGTTCCATCCGAGAAATCCTGCCAGTGGGCTGGTGGCTCCCCAGATGCTCAGCACTCGTGTTCCCACCATTGACGCCAGATGCATGTTCGCACTATCCATCGACACCATCAGGTCGAGGTGCGACATCAGTACAAGTTCCTGGTCAAGACCCTTCAGTTGTGCCGAGGCATTGACTGCATTAGGGATCGACTGGCACATTTCATCGACGATGGCGTGTTCCTCCTTGCTGCCGCAGAAGAAGAAAAATCGGCTTTCCGGGCTTTTTTCGGCTGTGAGCACCAGCGACTCCCTGAGTTTTTCGGAGGGATATATCTTTGCCTTGTGTGCCGCAAAGGGTGCCACACCTATCCATTTCTCCCCCGCAGGTTTATTACGGAACATTTCCGGCAGCAGAGTGAGGTCGCCGCCAGCTGGCGGAAAGATGGAATTGAACTTCAGTTCGACGGGATATCCCAGTCTAGCCAGCACATCGGCATAGTTTTGGAACGAGGTGGACAGTTGCTTTCTTATTTTGTTTATACTGCGTGTGAGGCGGCGTTTCTCACTCCGGTGTTTGTCTATATGCTGCACCTTGTAGCCGTTTATCATAAAAAGCAGCCTTAGGTATTTGGTCCGCAGTACATCGTGCATGTCGGCCACGCAGGTGAAGTGTTTAGCCGACAGCCGCCGGTAGAGTTCATTCAGTCCGCCCAGTCGCTTGTATTCTTTTTTCAGGTCGGCGCTCATGAAACCTACATTGGGTGCCAGATTTTCGAAGAACGGCTTGGTAAAGGGCTTGCTCAGCACCGTTATCCGCAGGTCTGGGTATTGCGCTGCCAGTGAACTTACCACAGGTACGAGCATGGCAACATCTCCCATTGCCGAAAAACGGTAAATAAGTATGTGTTCAGTTCTCATCTTTTTTACTGTTCCTCTTCCTAGAAACCCCTAGGAGTTCCTAAAAAAAGCCCTACTTTTTATACAGCACGGGGTTTGTATCGGCGTCGTTGTACATCTTCATCTGCAGGTACACCTTCATGTATTTCCGTCCTGCCTTGATGTCTTCGAGCAGTTCCTCAATGGCAGTGGAGAGATCCACTTGCTGCTCCAGCAGCACATTGAGTTTGGCGGTGCACTTTGCGATGTGTTCAGGCGAGGCATCGGTGCGCTCCGTCTGCTCCTTCATGTGGTATATTTTCAGTGCCAGGATGGAGAGGCGGTCCACTGCCCAGGCGGGGCTTTCGGTGTTGATGCGTGCCTCGGGAAGCACCTTTACATCGGCATATTTCTGGCGGAAGTAGGCATCAATCTGCTCAACGAGGTCGGTGCGGTCTTGGTTCGACTTGTCGATGCGGCGCTTCAGCGTGAGTGCTTCCTTCGGGTCGATGTTCGGGTCGCGGATGATATCTTCAAAATGCCATTGAACGGTGTCTATCCAGTTTTTCAGATATAGTCGGTTTTCAATCGTATCGGCAGGATAGGGATTGTTGATGGGAGTGTCCACATTGTCGGTTACATGATAGTCTTTAATAGACTGGTTGAAGATTTGGTGGCAAAGATCTGTAAATTTCATGGTGAATGGTTTTATGATTGTTTGCAAACAAAGATAGGATTTATGTGCAATGTAGCCAAATTTTTCCTTGACAAACTTGCAAAACATCCTTGCAATCTTCGTTGTTTTTGCTCGGTAAGATACAGAAAATATACTGAATTACCGAATGAATGGAAATCTTGTTCCATCATTCTTGTATACTTTTGTAACTCATTGACAGTTAATAGTTTGCATTTAAGCCCCAAACGCTTTCCGTTTGGGGCTTAAACGGAAGGTAAAAGGAGCCCGGACAGAAAGCGTTTTGGCTCCAAACGGAAAGCGGGTGTCCGGGTGATAATTTTCAACTTTTTCCGCTTGGTCCTTTTCTTACATTAAATATTCCATTTTTCTGCTTTCCAAACGGTATTTTTTTGCACAAAACCCCATTTAATGTGCAGTAAACACCGCTTTTTAGATAAAAAGTTTGTTTATATAAATTTAATTTTGTTCCTTTGCCACAGTTTTTGAAAATCTGAATTATTTATCAACATTAAATTTTACTATTATGTCAGAAATTGAAGCAAAAGTTAAAGAGATTATCGTTGACAAATTGGCTCTTGACGCATCAGAAGTAAAGCGTGAATCAAGCTTCGCCAACGACCTTGGTGCCGATTCACTCGATATCGTAGAGTTGATCATGGAATTTGAGAAGGAGTTCGGCGTATCCATCCCCGACGACCAGTCAGAGACCATCCAGACTGTTGGTGATGCTATTGATTATATTGAGGCAAACGCTAAGTAATTAATAGAGAGCTTACAAAGGAAAATTTTAATGATAGGATAAGGATTATGGATCAGTAGTTTCTGGTTTCCTTAAACACTGGAATGCTGTTCTATAATCCTTATTTTTTAATCTGGGAAATTAAGTTTTCATTCTGTATTTACACACTTCATAATGGAATTAAAAAGAGTAGTAGTAACAGGTCTCGGCGCAGTAACGCCATTGGGAAACACTCCCGAGGAGACATGGAACAATCTGCTGGCAGGTAAGAGCGGAGCCGCCCCTATCACCCAATTCGACTCCTCCAAATGCAAGACACATTTTGCCTGTGAGGTGAAGGACCTCGATGTAGAGCAGTACATCGACCGTCGCGAAGCCCGCAGAATCGACCGATTCACGCAGTTGGCAATGATAGCAGCCATCCAGGCAGTCGGCGACAGCGGTATGGATTTGGAGAAGGAAGACAAGGACCGTATCGGCGTTGTCTACGGTGTGGGCATCGGAGGTATCCGTTCCTATGAGGAAGAGGAAATCTACTATGGGCAGCATATTGAGGAAGGCCCGAAGTTCTCCCCCTTCTTCATTCCCAAAATCATCTCCGACATTGCCGCAGGACACATCTCCATCCACTTCGGTTTCCACGGTCCCAATTTCACCACCACCTCAGCCTGTGCCTCGTCGAGCCATGCACTGGCAGAAGCCTTCAACCTGATACGCCTCGGAAAGGCCAATGCCATTCTGGCAGGAGGTTCCGAAAGTGCCATCTGCACCAGCGGCGTGGCTGGCTTCAACGCCATGAAAGCACTCTCGACACGCAACGAAGAACCACAGACAGCCTCACGCCCATTCAGCGGAAGCCGCGACGGATTCGTCATGGCAGAAGGTGCCGGATGCCTCATCCTCGAGGAACTGGAACATGCCAAGGCCCGCGGTGCCAAGATATACGCCGAAATGGTGGGTGAGGGAGAAAGCGCAGATGCCTTCCATATCACTGCATCGCATCCCGAAGGACTCGGTGCGAAACTCGTTATGCAAGAAGCACTCAAGGATGCCAACCTCAGACCAGAGGACATCGACTACATCAATGTGCACGGAACAAGCACACATGTGGGCGATATCTCGGAAGTGAAGGCCATCAAGGATGTCTTCGGCGATGCAGCCTACAAACTGAACATCAGCAGCACGAAGTCGATGACCGGCCATCTGCTCGGAGCAGCCGGTGCCGTAGAGGCCATGATTTCGCTCCTCGCAGTGAAGAACGACATCGTCCCGCCGACCATCAACCACGAGGAAGGCGATGAAGACCCGGAAATAGACTACAAACTGAACTTCACCTTCAACCAGCCGCAGAAACGTGAGGTACGCGCCGCCATCAGCAACACCTTCGGCTTCGGTGGCCACAATGCCTGCGTCATCTTCAAGAAATACGAGGAGTAACAGGCCTGCAAAGGAAGGAAGTCATCGAAATTTAAGACACGAACTAACGACATGCGATTTAATTTCATCGATAGAATGAAGCTCCCCTTCCAGAAAGATAGGGAGCTTCGTTCGTCTTTATACCGTATATTGGGATTCTATCCCCACCATCTGCCTCTCTACCGTCAGGCACTCATGCACAAAAGCCTGATGCACCGTAACAAGAAAGGCAAGGCAGTGAACAACGAACGGCTGGAATTTCTGGGCGATGCCATACTCAGTGCCATCGTGGGCGACATCGTCTATGAGCACTTTCCAGGCAAGCGCGAAGGATTTCTCACCAATACCCGCAGCAAACTGGTACAGCGCGAAACCCTCAACAAACTCTCAAGCGAGATAGGCATCAACCGACTGATATTCTCCAACGGCCACAGTTCGTCGCACAACAGCTATGTGGGCGGTAACGCCTTCGAGGCATTAGTAGGCGCCATCTACCTGGACAGAGGCTACGATGCCTGTATGCGGTTCATGAAGAAGCGCATCCTTTCCAACATGGTCAACATAGACAAGGTGGCACGGAAGGAAGTCAACTTCAAGAGCCGGCTGCTCGAATGGTCGCAGAAAAACCGCATCCAGTTGGCATATAACATGCTTGAATCTACGCTTGACGAGGACGGAAGCCCCATGTTCGAGTTTCAGGTAGTCCTGGAAGGCATCGCCTGCGAGAAAGGTAAGGGCTACAGCAAGAAGGAAAGCCAGCAGAAAGCCTCGCAGCTCACCCTCGAGAAAATACGCCGCGACCACCGTTTTCTCGATACCGTCTATGCTGCCAAACAACAGCGGTTGGACAATGAGAAACCAATAGAAGAAAAACCCGAATCCGAGGTGGAGAAAGTGGTGGAAGCAGCAGTGGAAAACAAAGTGGAAACCCCCACGGAGAAACCGAAGAAAACCGCCAAGCGGACTACCCGGAAGTCCACAAAGAAAACAGAAGAAAAACCCGAAGAAAAGCCCATTGAGGAAAAAAAGCCGAAACGAACTACGCGGAGCAAGGTGAAGAAGGAGTCGGAAACGGTGGAAAAGAAGGTAGAAACAGTGGAAAAACCGGCTGAAGAACCGACTGAACCATCTGCCGAGGAACCTAAGAAAAAGCCTCGTCAGCGCTCCACACGTAGCAAAAAGAAAACCGAGGAAACTCTCGAAGCGCAGCCAAAGCCGGACACTCCTCCTGTGGAAGCAAAACCTGAAGCCCCAGATGAGTTCGACTTGAGCGACATCACCCACCGAGAACTTTCACGAGAGGAAATCATTGCAGCAGCAGAAGAGGCTGCCTTCTCCAACGAAGCATAGTGGAAAAAGGCACTTGACCAAAACGGCAAGTGCCTTTTTCCACTCTCTCTTTACCTGGTCATAACGGAAGAAAAGCGGAACACTTAACTTAAATATATTGATTTTTTTTGGTGCTCTTCGTGTTTTCTGCTAACTTTGTAAACTATAATTGACCTTTTATGCCTTTTTAGAAAGGCATTTTCATAAGAATAAAGCAATGGCACTGCTCACAAAGATTACCCAATTATACCTCACCCCGCGCCAGCACGAACTGGACAAACACTTCACTTCCCCACTGCAACTGCAGGAGCAGATGCTCCGTTACCTGTTGGAAAAAGGACGGCAAACGGAATATGGCCATCGTCATAACCTTGCACAGGCTGCAGATTATGAATCTTTCGCCCGTCAGATACCCCTCAACACCTATGAAGAACTCAAGGCAGACATCGACCGTATGCGCCACGGTGAGTGTAATATTCTCTGGCCCGGACAAATCAGGTGGTATGCAAAGTCGTCGGGAACCACCAACGACAAGAGTAAGTTCATACCCGTGTCAAAGGAAGGACTCCGCCACTTGCACTACCAGGGAGGCCACGATGCCTGCGCATTCTATTTCCGGCTGAACCCCAAGAGCAGGATTTTCGACGGCAAGAGCCTCATTCTCGGAGGGTCGCACTCACCCAACTACAACCTGCCTAACTCGCTCGTGGGCGATCTCAGTGCCATCCTTATGGAAAACCTCAATCCCATCCTCGGCTATTTCCGGGAACCTAAGAAGAGCATTGCCCTAATGGCTGACTTCGAACAGAAGCGCGACCTTATTGCACGCACCACCATGCGGCAGAACATCACCAACCTTTCGGGTGTACCGTCCTGGATGCTCTCGGTGCTCGTCCGAATGCTGGAAATAAGCGGAAAGGAAAGCATTGAGCAACTATGGCCTAACCTCGAGGTATTCTTCCACGGGGGAATTGCATTCACGCCTTACAGAAAACAATATGAGGAAATCATCCGCAAGGCCGACATGCACTATATGGAAACTTACAATGCAAGCGAAGGTTTCTTTGGTATTCAGAACGATCCATTGGACAAGTCCATGCTGCTCATGCTCGACTATGGTACCTTCTACGAGTTCATACCGATGGACGAGTTCGGCAGCGACAATCCTACCGTGGTGCCGCTCAGCGGCGTGCAGACCGGAAAGAACTATGCAATGGTCATTAGCACCACCTGCGGGTTGTGGCGCTATGTCATAGGTGACACCGTGATGTTCACCAGTACCAATCCATACAAGTTCATTATCACTGGAAGAACAAAGTACTTCATCAACGCTTTCGGCGAGGAACTCATCCAGGATAATGCCGAACAAGGGCTGGCCTACGCCTGCGAACAAACCGGTGCGAAGGTATTGGAATACACAGTGGCCCCCGTCAACATGGACGAACACGCCCAGTGCCGTCACCAGTGGCTCATAGAGTTTGCCCAGCCTCCCCGAGACATTGATGAGTTCCGGCATCTGCTTGACACAAGGCTCCAGCAAGTGAACAGCGACTATGAGGCTAAGCGTGCCAAGAACATCACCATGCAGGAACTTGAAATAATAGTTGCGCCGAAGGGACTCTTCAACCAATGGCTCAAAGCTAAGGGAAAACTGGGTGGCCAGCACAAGATACCGCGTCTCTCGAACACCCGTAAGCATATAGAGGAACTTCTTGAAATGATGAATAAACAACACTCGTAAGCAAGCATGAAAAAACTATATTTTCTTTCACTCGCATGCCTCATCTTGTTGATATCGGGCTGCGCCAGGATGGGAACCCCTGACGGAGGATGGTACGACGAGACGCCTCCGAGGGTGATAGGGACCTCGCCCGCCGACAAGTCGACCAATGTCAGTGGGCATAAGTTCTACATCCATTTCAACGAATACATCCTGATAGACAACCCAACGGAGAATGTGGTGGTGTCACCGCCGCAAATCAACACCCCAGACATCAGGAGCCAAGGCAAGCGAATCCTTGTAAACCTCAAGGATACGCTCCTGCCCAATACCACCTATACCATCGACTTCAGCGATGCCATCACCGACAACAACGAGTCGAACCCGCTGGGCAACTACACCTATACCTTCTCCACGGGCAATCAAATCGACACGCTTGAGGTGAGTGGGTATGTCCTGGACGCTGAGACACTGGAACCTACAAAGGGCATCTTGGCCGGTCTCTATAACTCTACGGAAGACTCTCTCTTCACGACCCAGTCCTTGCAGCGCATTGCCAAGACCGACCAGACAGGGCATTTCACCATCCGTGGCATCGCACCTGGGAAGTACAGGGTCTATGCCTTGAACGATATGGACGGCGACTACAAGTACTCTCAGGCAAGTGAACAGATAGCTTTCATCCGCAGGACGATAGTTCCATTCACCACAGATGCCGTTCGTCAGGACACGATATGGAAGGACACGCTCCACATCGACCATATAAAACAGGAAGCGTACACGCGCTTTCTCCCCGACGATATCCTGCTGAGGAGTTTCACGAGAGTGCAGACCGACCGCTATCTGGTGAAGTCCGACCGCAAGAACGAGAACCGTATAGTGCTCTATTTCTCCTATGGCAGCGAGGAAATACCAGTTATTCGCGGACTGAATTTCGACTCAGAAGATGCTTTCCTCGTTGAAGCCAGCGAGAAAAAAGACACCTTGACCTATTGGATTCGCAATCAGCAACTGGTAGATACAGACTCGCTGCAGTTTGAACTGACCTATTCCGCCACCGATTCCACCGGCGTGCTGGAACAGCGGACCGACACACTTCTCCTGCTGCCGAAGTATTCCTACGAGAAGCGGAAGAAGGAACAGGACAAAAAAATGGAGGAATGGGAGAAGAAACAGGCCAAGAAGAAAAAACGCGGAGAAGCCTACGACTCCATCTATCCCGTCACCCCGCTCAACATCCAGATGCTTTCCAATAGCAAAATGGCACCCGACGAGAATGTGCGCCTGGCGTTCTCTACACCCATAAAGGAACTGAACGGGAATGGAATCCATCTCTATTCGCAGATAGATTCCGCATGGTACGAATCCAAGTATCGTCTGGAACCGGATCCCCTCCTGCCAAGGACATACACCCTTCGTGCCGAATGGCGGCCAGATGTGACCTATAG
Source organism: uncultured Prevotellaceae bacterium (assembly GCA_937877605.1). Lineage (GTDB taxonomy): Bacteria > Bacteroidota > Bacteroidia > Bacteroidales > Bacteroidaceae > Prevotella. The sequence continues at coordinate 45,599 of CALFJA010000082.1, forward strand.
TCTGGAAATAGACAGTGCAACCTTCGTCGATATCTACGGGAAAGCCAATGAGAAATACAAGCAGGGATTGAAGATTAACTCCAACGATGAGTACAGTTCGCTCGTCGTTACCATTCCGATTGATGAGGATGCAAACTACATCTGCCAACTGCTCGACAATAAACCTACGGTGAAAAAAGAAGTCAAAGTAGTAAACGGGCAGGCAGAATTCTTCTACATAAAGCCCGGTACATACTTTCTGAAACTGATAAACGACGAGAACTACAATGGGAAATGGGACACAGGTGATTATGAAAAGAACCTGCAGCCGGAAGAAGTGTTCTTCTACAGCAAGCCCGTCGAGTGCAAGGCAAAGTGGGATGTGACGCTAAACTGGGTTCCGAACCTGCTTCCACTCAACGCGCAAAAGCCTAACGAACTGAAAAAGACCGAAACAACCAAGAAGAAAGATGAGAAGAACCGCAATGCGGAACGCGCCAGGAAACTGGGAATCACCTATACACCACCAAAGAATTTCTAATCCCGTAAAAAGCATAACGACATGAAAAAATCTCTCTATTTTACCCTGCTGGTCTTTTGTATTCTGTCGATTGGCACAACTGCCATGGCACAATGCAAACAGAAGAACACGGCATTCAAATCGGGAGAGTTTCTCTCGTACAACCTCTACTACAACTGGAAAATGGTTTATGTGAAGGCAGGCACCGCCAGTTACAGTACCGTGCAGACCATCCGTAGCGGCAAGCAGGCCTACCGTGCCAGCCTGACCACCACCAGTAACAAGAAAGCCGATGAGATGTTTGTCATGCGCGATACCGTCCAGTGCTACTCTTCACTCGACTTGGAACCGCTCTATTATCGTAAGGGAAGCCGCGAGGGAAGCCGCTACACCGTCGATGAGGTGTTTTATTCCTACACCGGTGGGAAGACCAACCTGCGCCTCCACCGACAGCACCACAAGGGTGACCACACATGGCAGAACAAAACATCGGGTGAATGTGTCTACGACATGCTCACCGTCTTGCTCCGAGCACGCTCGTTCAACTTCCAGGGATGGCCCGTGGGTAAGGAGATAAACCTCCCCATTGCAACGGGAAAGGCACTCAGCAAGGCCAAGGTTAGATATAAAGGTGCATCCACCATAAAGGTCGATAACGGTAAGAAATACAAGTGTCTGACGCTCTCCTACCTCGAATTGAAGGACGGAAAGTACAAAGAGGTGGTGCGTTTCTATGTGACCGACGATGCCAATCATATTCCCGTCCGGATAGACTTCTTCCTTCGCTTCGGTACGGCCAGGGCCGTCCTGACTAACATGAAGGGTATGAAAAACGAAGTAACATCCATCGTTCCCTAACCTATACTATCACACCTTCAACCTCACAGCGATATGGCAAAGCACCCTTTGTGGCAAGACGAGTACTGGCTGCTCCTGATGCAACTCTATCTGAAGAAGCCTGTAGGGCTGAAACCGCTCTACTCCAAGCCTTTGGTCAATCTCAGCCTGGAACTGCACATTCCGCCGCAGTTCCTTCATCAGCAAATGTTTCGATTGCGCAGTCTTGACACTCCTCGTCTGGAACGGCTGTGGGAAACCTACAGCAAAAGCCCGAGGAAACTCTCGCGCGGTGTCAAGTTGCTGCGGCAGAAGATGGGATTCAACAGTGGCGGCGACTTCTTCGAGGGAGTTGAGATGAACGAAACCTTCGAGAAAGACTTCAAGCCCCTGGAACAGGACCCGCAGGTGACACCCGTCAAACTGATAATGATACTCGACCTCTATTTCCGCTTGACGCCAAACACCATGGTGGAAGAGACCGCCGAGATACAGGATTTGTCCAAGATGCTCCGTCTTTCCCCGTCAAAGGTGGTCAACATCATGGACATTTTCCAGGTGTGCGACCCGTATCTCCGTCATGCCGAAATGATTATCGACCCGCTGCTCGGTCCCTGTCAGCAGATATGGAACCGCTATGGCAGTGAACAAACCGAAAGACTCTCAGCCCTGGCCCTGCAGCTCCGCGACTATTTCAAGTAAGATGCCACAGCGTAATATCCAACAACAAGAACTCGTTCAGCAGCAAGTGCAACGCTTGTCGCAGCAACAACTGTTGCAGGTCAGGCTCGTTGAAATGCCACTGCCGGAATTTGAGGAGAAGGTGAGCACGGAATTGGCGGAAAACCCTGCCCTCGACCCTATGACACAAGAGGAAGAATGGGAAGGGAAAAACGACGATTCCATCGATGAAAACACCACTTTTGAGGAGCGCGAGGAGCTTCAGGAGCGTGAAGATGCACTGGAATCTGCGCTGGCTGGGATAGGACGCGATGACGAAATGCCTCCTACTTTTGGCGGTATGGGCGACAACAACAATGCCGAATACGAAGAGCGTGTCTATGGGAATGTGGTTTCCTTCTATGAACTGCTCCACGAACAAATGGGCGAAATGGACCTTACACCGCAGCAGCAGACCATCATGGAATACCTGATAGGCTCGCTCGACAGCGATGGTCTCCTGCGAAAGGACCTCGACATCATCGGCGATGAACTGGCAGTACATTACTATATTGATGTATCCCGCGCGGAAATAGAACAAGTGCTCCACCTGTTGCAGACCTTCGATCCGCCCGGCATCGGTGCGCAATCACTGAAGGAATGCCTTCTGTTGCAGGTAGACCGGCTCATACAGCACAGAAAGGAAAACACCCTTCGGGACGATTCTCTCTCAACACTGCACTCACTTCGGAAGATACTTGCACACCATTATGAGGCATTTACGCGCCGGCATTGGGATAAAATCCAGACAGCGATGCACCTTTCCGACGCTGAACTGGAACAAATCCGCAAAAACATACACAAACTGAACCCCAAACCTGGTGCCTCGTTGGGTGAGGCTGAGGCCAGGAGCCTGCAGCAGATAACGCCCGATTTCATCGTGGAAACCGCTGACGACGGACAAGTCACCTGCATGCTGGCACGGGGACAGGTTCCGGAGTTGAAGGTGTCATCGTCTTTCCTTGACATGGTCGATACCTATAAGACCAACCGGCAGAATATGTCTCGACAGGACAAGGAAGCCTTGCTCTATGTAAAGGAGAAAGTTGACAGGGCCCGTGGTTTCATAGAAGCCGTCAAGCAGCGACGCAGAACACTTCTGTCCACCATGCAAGCCATCGTCGACTGGCAGTTGAAATTCTTTCAGGAGGGTGACGAAAGCGATCTCCGGCCAATGATACTCAAGGACATTGCCACAAAGACCGGGCTCGACATCTCCACGGTTTCCCGGGTTTCCAACCATAAGTATGCACAGACACGATGGGGAATTTTCCCGCTGAAGTTCTTCTTCACCGAATCGCTCACCACCGAGAACGGCGAGGAACTGTCCACCAGAAAGGTGAAACTGGCGCTTGCTGAGTTGGTTGAAAAGGAAGACAAGCACCATCCCCTGAGCGACGACAGCCTCTCTGCCAGCCTGAAGCGGCATGGCTATCCCGTAGCACGGCGCACGGTGGCGAAATACAGGGAGCAGCTGGGCATACCCGTGGCGCGTTTAAGAAAGGAATAGGCATGAAAGAAAAGAACCTGATTTACCTTGCCCGCTTTATCAGCATGTTGCTCACGCCGTTCTACCTCCCGCTGGTAGGACTGCTGGCTTTGTTCATATTCAGCTACATGAGCCAGCTTCCGTTGTGGTACAAGCTCTTTGTCATCCTCCTCGTCTACTTCTTCACCGTCCTGCTTCCCACCGTCCTCATCCGTTTCTACCGCAATTACCACGGCTGGACACCCATTGAACTGGGCCAGCGTGAGCGGCGCATCGTCCCCTACATCATATCCATCGTGTGCTATTATCTTTGCTTCTACCTGATGAGTTCCTTCCGCCTGCCCACATTCATGTCCAGAATTGTAATGGCGGCGCTGCTCATTCAGGTGATATGTGCCTTGATAAATGTATGGTGGAAAATCTCCACCCACACCGCAGCCGTGGGCGGACTCGCAGGCGGACTCATTGCCTTTGCCGCCCAGTACTCCTTCAATCCCATCTGGTGGCTTTCCTTCCTCATCATCGTGGCAGGTCTCGTGGGCAGCAGCAGGATGATACTGCGGCAGCACTCCCTCTCGCAGGTAGTCGCAGCGTTCTTCGTTGGACTTTTCTGCGCTTTCTTCGTAACAATTTAGTATAGAGATATGACGCATACACCTGAATACAAACGCAGGCTCAGTACCGAAGTGCAGGTAGGCAATACCACTATTGGCGGGAACAATCCCATCCGCATCCAGTCGATGACCACTACCAATACCAACGATACCGATGCCTGTGTGGAGCAATCCATACGCATCATCCAGGCTGGCGGCGAACTGGTCCGGCTGACCACCCAGGGCACCCGTGAGGCCGAGAACTTGAAGAACATCAGAGCTGCCCTGCGGAAAAGAGGCTACGAAACTCCCCTCGTCGCCGATGTACACTTCAACGCCAATGTAGCCGATGTGGCCGCACGGTATGCCGAGAAGGTGCGCATCAACCCCGGCAACTATGTAGACCCTGCCCGTACATTCAAAAAACTTGAATATACCGACGAGGAGTATGCCGCCGAACTGCAGAAAATAGAAGACCGCCTCGTGCCCTTCATCCGTATTTGCAAGGAACGTCAAGCGGCCGTCCGGCTGGGAGTGAACCACGGAAGTCTGTCCGACCGCATCCGCAACCGCTACGGCGACACTCCCGAAGGCATCGTAGAGAGTTGCATGGAGTTCCTGCGTATCTTCCGGAAGCACGGATTCCACAATGTGGTCATCAGCATAAAGTCGTCCAACACGGTAGTCATGGTCAAGTCGGTACGCCTTTTGGTGCAGGCCATGGGCGGCGAGGATATGCACTATCCCCTCCATCTCGGTGTCACGGAGGCAGGCGAAGGCGAGGACGGACGCATAAAAAGTGCTGTCGGCATAGGGGCACTTCTCACCGAGGGCATAGGCGATACCATACGCGTATCGCTGTCCGAGCCGCCCGAATGCGAGATTCCCGTGGCACGGACATTGGTCGATGCCGTAGAGGAATGTGTCCGACTGCGGAGAGAGGCAGAACAGTCCATTGCCGACGACACTGTTCATTTGCAGCTTGAGGAGCCCTCCTGGGAACAGCTACAACTCAAAGCCGCCATGGCTGCCGGGGCATTGCTCATCGACCGGCAGGCAACAAAACTGCGCATCAGCAACAGCCATTTTGCCGGAGAACGGCTCCAGCGGCTCGCTGACGACATACTCCAGGCGGCACGCATCAAATTCACCAAGACGGAGTACATCTCCTGTCCCGGGTGCGGACGGACACTCTACCACCTCCCCGAGACAATTCAACGCATAAAGGCCGCCACCAGCCATCTCGTCGGACTGAAGATAGGCATCATGGGGTGCATAGTGAACGGTCCGGGAGAGATGGCCGATGCCGATTATGGCTATGTAGGTGCCGGACCAGGGCGCATATCGCTCTATCGGAGGCAGGAGTGCGTGGAGAAAAACATACCTGAGCAAGAGGCCGTCGAGCACCTCTTGCAACTCATAGAAGAAGACCGCCGAAACGCCTGATTTCAAGGTGTTTTCCAAACGGGGCCCAAACGCAGTGTGTTTGGGCCCCGTTTGTCGTCTGTCCGGGTCCAAAACGGAATGCGTTTGGGCGGCTTTTGAAAAACATGTGTAATACGCTGAAAAATAAAAAGTTGGAAATTGATTGTTTTTTTCAGTTTTTTTCTTATTTTTGCAGCAAACCTCCTGACTTCGGCGATGCGTCACCCTGCTCGCGCGTGCGCCTGTTAGCTTA
>CALFJA010000083.1 GCA_937877605.1 uncultured Prevotellaceae bacterium
CGATGTATGTCATGGTGGACTGTATGCACCTGTGTCCCATCTCCCTCTGTACCACGGCGAGCTGCCTTCCTTGCCGGATGCGCCTTGTGCCGTAGGCATGGCGGTAGTTCTTGCTTAGGCAAGCGGCAAAGCCGAGCGATGGGGATGCAGGTCAAGGGGGACCTCGTCACAGGTCTCGTGTGCCTCTGCCGCATGTTGCTTCAGCCGCTTCTGTATGGCTCTGGAAGTGATTTTCGCATGTCGGCCCTTTATCTTCGAGTAGAACAGGTATGATTCGCCGTCGGGCGATGTACCGTGGAAGCGCAGTGTGTACTCTTTGAGTTTGCGTGCGACTACGGGTGTGAGGTAAAGGGTGCGTATGTAGCCGCCCTTTCCCGTGACGGTGACGGTCACCTTCCCCTTGCTGTCGGTGTGTATGTCCTTCATCTTGATGGACAGTGCCTCGTTCAGGCGTGCCCCAGTCTCGTTGAGGAAGAGCAGCAGGACGAAGTCCCTCGCCCCGGCATCCGTTGTGGTGTCAATGGCCTTCTGGACGGCTTCCACGGCAGCATCCGACACGCCCCGGACTTCCGTGTGCTGTACCTTCATTCTCCTGATCAGTGCCGCCTCGTGGTACAGGTGTCCGTACTCGGATGCCGACCTGCCCTCCATGTATCTGAGGAATTCGCGCAGGTGGGACAGGCGCAGGTTGACCGTCTGCGGCTTGTTGCCCCTTTGGGTGAGCCACTGCATCCACTTCTCGATGTTCTCGCGCGAGAAGCACTTCCAGGTGAAGTCGCCGGTGGTGACGTGCAGGCTCTGGTCAAGGAACCTGACATACAGGTCCATGGCGTTCTTGTACGCCTCCACTGTGTGGGGACTGCTGCTGAGTGCGGCCTGCTCACGCCATGCCCCGATGAAGTTGAATATTTCCGCGGCAGTGTCCTTCCTGCCTTTCTTTGTGCTGTTCTTTTCCATGTGTGGTGTCTGTTTTTGCTTTCGTTTTTGTTTTCCGTTTCTATATGGCCGTTTCGTCTGCCAGCCTTTCCAGTGCCTTTTCCAGATAGTCGTCCATTTCGCCCTCGAAGGCTGGCACGAGCGAGAAGTAGTACAGTGTGGAGGCGATGCCGGCGTGGCCGAGCGATTTGCTCAGTGCCAGCAGACGGTCCGTAAGCCCGTAGCCGATGCCCTGCTCGCGCCAGGAGTAGATGTTGGCTATGACGTAGTGGTGGCGCAGGTCGTATGCGGTGGCACGGGCGGTGTTGTGCCTGTACCATGCGTAGTTGAACTGGCGGCAGAGCCAGTCGTTGCGGTGGGGCTTCCCTTCGGCGTCGGGGAAGAATGCCTTCCTGCCGGGCAGGATGCCGTCAGCCGCCGCATCGTACTTGCGCAGCAGTGTGAGCATGTCGGGCTTCACCACCACGCGGTGCTGTATGTACCCCTTGGTCTCCTCTATGCGTATCACGCCCGTCCTGAGGTCCACGCACTCCCTGGGCAGCAGGCGGCACTCGTTGGGGCGGAGTCCGTTAGCGTACATGAGCCGGAACATGACGGGCACCTCCAGCTCCGTGAGCAGCGACTCCCTGCTGCGAACAGGCTTGTGCATCGTGTCGCAGGCCTGGAAGAATGCCGTAAGTTCCTCCTGTGTGAAGATGTGGGGAATGTGCTGCACGCCGCGCCCCCTCTCCGGCAGGGCGGGAATCTGCGGTATGTCCCACCTGCCCGCTGCGTATCTCAGCAGCGGCACCACCCCGAGTACGCGGGCGAGGTGGCTCTGCGGCTGCTCCGTCGCTCTCTTCTCCCACCACTTCCCAAGCAGCTCCGGCGTGAGCATGCCTCCGTGTTCCTGCTCCGCGTGGAAGAGAAGCTGACAGACTTGGTGGCTCCTGCCGAGCGGCTTCAAGCCCGCTGCCTTCCTGTACTGTGTGTAGGAATCCACCATCTCACGCAGTAGCGGCGTGTCCTGAAGCGTATTCATGCCAGCACCTCCTTTCCCATGGCAAAGTCCGATATCCCGAGGGCGCACTCGCGCAGCCTCCTCTCATCGGTCTCAAGGTACGCGTCGAGCGATGACGGGCTGGCGTGCCCGAGCAGGCGCATGGCGGCGGCATCGCATGCGCCGCTGTCAATAAGGCTCTGGGCGAAGCGGTGGCGCAGCAGGTGGCTGCCGCACCTGTGCCCCTGCCTGATGCCGGCAAGGCGGTAGGCCCTGTCGCAGACTTTACCGACAGCGTCGGGGGTAAGGGGGCGTACTTC
>CALFJA010000084.1 GCA_937877605.1 uncultured Prevotellaceae bacterium
CGTGGCACGCTTTGTCACCCCGGCATCGACCGTAACGCTCATTCTGAACTTGCTCCTGCCAATCACGCTGACAGGCTCCGCTTTCTGTCTGTTATCATCCCCCGCGGCCTCAGGTTTCACTCCGTGGGCATCTTTCTGCCTTGCCGCAGGCTCTGCATATAATATATAATAGGTGAGCCAAGCGAGATAGAGGATGATTCCAATGATCATGAACTGGGTCATATTCCGTCTGTCTCAGTTAAATTTGATAATACCCTGTCTGTTATAGAGTCCGCCAATGACCTCCTTGTACAAGTCAAGGTGATGACGCGCCATGTTTTCCAGTATGCCCGAAACACTCAGGCGGCGGCTGCCCACGCGACGGACGATCTCATCGAGGCGGTCACGCACCTCACAACTGACGAACACGGGCTTCCTGTCCTCAATCCTGGGTGCCTGCAGGAAGGTGGCGGCATACTCGTCCTGAGAGAGTTTGAGCTGGCGGGCATCCTCCACGGAAAGGAAGGTGCCGAGCGGTCCCGTTTCCGCATCATCATGGATATATGTGCGGATGTCGTGGTCTGTCATGTCCTCCTTAACCTTACGGATGACACGCTCAATGTCTTCGTCGCTGACGGTGGCCGCAGGCTTGGAAGGGCGAGTCTTCCCGTATTTGTATCCGTCGATCCTGCGCTGATAGATGATGCCCAGGACAAATCCGAGGGTGAGCATCAGAATGATTTGAATTGTCTGTATTACCATTTCTTGCTTTTTTTCTTTTGGTTGTTAAATGAGGTCGTCCCTCTGTTGCTTATAGAGTTCGTTGATGGTGTCCTTGTGCTCCTGAAGGTGCTGTTCCAGCACGAGGTCTATATAGCCGCCTATCGACATGTCATCCCCGGCGAGTACATTGACAATCTTCTGTATCTTGTCATGGACGCCACTGCTGATATAGACGCACTTGCGGCTCTTGATCTCGTTGCGCTGGAGGAACTGGCCGTAGTCGCTGCCGGATACCTTCTTCCTGACAGGTCTGGCGGGCGGACTTTCCTCTGGCGGCTCGGCTATCTGCACAGAGCCGTTTTCCTTGCGCTTGCCGATGGAGGCAAGCAGCAGGGCCTCGTCAATACCTGCCGTGTCTGCCTTCCTGCTTCCCATACACTACTTTTTCTTTTGGATGATCTTGCAGATTTCGGCTGTGAGCTCCTTGATACGGCTGCCCTTCATCAGCCCCGTGTCGGGCGGGAAGATGGTAGAGCGGAACGCGGCCTTGCGTTCCTCGGAGATTTCCCTGCGGTAGCGCTTGCTGTCGGGAATGGTGGTCTGGAGCACTGTCAGCCCCATCTCGTCCATCACGCGGTTGTAGCGGTCGTAGATGTCGGTCTTCTCCCTGCCGTCCACCATCGTCCAGAACAGGGTGAGCGCCTTGGTCTTGGCCAGTCCCGCCGTCATGAGGTTGTCACGGAACATCATCACGAACTGGAGGGCACTCTCCACGACCATCCTGTCGGCACTGATGGGCACGAAGATATAGTCCATCTGCGAAAGGGTCTTCAGCACGCCGTCACTCTTCAGGGTGCCGGGCAGGTCGAACATCACGATGTCCAGGTCTTCTTCTGCCAGCAACAGGTCGGCATCGTCCAGCGCACGCTCCGAACTGCTGCGGATGACGGGAAACGCCTTCTTCCTGGTCTTGCGGAACACGTCACAGGCTGCCGCCTTGATCTGCTCATTGTCCTCTATCATCTTCATCTCGTACTCGCGTGTGTCGGCGATGCTGTTCTGTGGTTCGTCACAGTCTATCACGCCCACGTTGTAGCCCATGAGGTTGTGCAGGCAGTTGGCGACAAGCGCCGTCAGCGTCGATTTTCCTACGCCGCCCTTCTGCGTGGCAAGGGCGATGAACAGTTCCTTGTTTTTTTCTTTACTCATTTCTTTGCTTTTATAATCTGTTATTGATTCACGTATTCTGTTAAGTGGCAAACGGGATTGCCGATGATCCGATGAGTTGCTGTTCCGAAGTCTTGGCTGTTCACCGTCGTACGACATTGAATCAGTACGACAATACGACAGTACGACAGCAAGCCATCAAGTCACCGGCGACTTATGTTGCCGGGGCATCACGTATTCGGATATTCGTTGTTTCTAATGTTCGCATAATCACTTGTTTTAATCGTCAATGATTTGATTTCGTGGTGCAAAGGAAATGTGTTTTTTCCAATCCGCCAAGGGTTTTGAACCCTGTGGCACGGTATGTCGCACCCGTGTCGTCGTATGTCGCACCAGCCCTATTTCACAGGCTGTTTTTTCGCCGTAATTTTGCAGCCGAACGACGAGGCAGTCCTTCCAGCACCACACGGGTGACAGACAACTGACCCCTCAATCCGTCCCGGACGGATTTTTTATGTTCTCAAGAACATAGCAAGGTGTCCTTTGAGTAACTCAAAGGGTTTCGGGTAACGCGAAACGGAACACCTTGCCCTTGCAGGGGGCGGGCATCCTCTCCGAAGTCGGGATGCCTTGGTCTGAAGCCTGAAGGCTGGTGCCGGATTGGACGCCGGGGTCGTGCAACCGCTAAATCCATATTAAAATGAAAAAAGAACAAAAGGAAAACAAGGGCTGTCTGTCGGCAACAGGCGGCGGCAGCCAGTCGCAGAAATGGGGACGTTACCCCAGAGAGAGCAGGAAGACGCACTGCGTGATGGTGCGCTTCGACGATGAGGAATTTGCCCGCTTCCTCACCATGTACGAGCAGTCGGGCGTGTATGCGCGTGCCGTTTTCATCAAGCAGCGCGTATTCGGTGGGGAGTTCAGGGTGCTGAAGGTGGACAAGACACTCGTGGAATACTACACGAAACTGTCTTCCCTGCACTCGCAGTTCCGGGCCGTCGGTGTCAACTACAACCAGGTCGTGCGGGAACTGAAGACGCGCTACTCGGAGAAGAAGGCCCTCGCCATGCTCTACAAACTGGAGGCACAGACAAAAGAACTGGTGGCCCTCAGCCATGAGATTATCGACCTTACCAATGAATTCCGTGAGCAATGGTCGCAAAGATTAGCATAGGCACGTCGCTGTACGGCGCACTGGCGTACAACGGTGAGAAAATCAACGAGGAGAAAGGAAGGCTTCTCGCCACCAATAGGATTTTCGACGACGGCACGGGACACCTTGACATACGGCAGGCGTTCCGTGACTTCTCCATGTGTATGCCGGAGAATGTGCGTACACGGAACAAGGTGATACACATCTCACTGAATCCGCATCCCGATGACCTTCTCGACGACGGGGCACTGACGGCACTGGCAACGGAGTATCTTGACAAATTGGGATACGGCAACCAGCCTTATGCCGTGTTCAAGCATGAGGACATCGACCGTCACCACCTGCATATCGTATCGCTCAACGTGGACGAGAACGGCAGACGTCTCAATAAAGACTTTCTCTTCCGGCGCAGCAAGCGCATCACGCGGGAGATGGAACAGGAGTACGGCCTGCATACGGCAGAGCGCAGGAGGCTGACGGAGGATGAGCCGTTGCACAGGGTGGATACCTCAGAAGGCGGCACAAAAAAGCAGGTGGCGGCAGTGCTCAAAGGCATCACGGGCAAGTATGCCTGTCAGACGCTGGGCGAATACCGCGCCTTGCTCTCGCTCTATAACGTGACCGTGGAGGAATGCGGGGGTGAGGTCAGTGGTCGTGCCTTCCACGGCTTTGTGTACAGTGCGACGGACAACGGGGGTAACAAGGTGGGCAATCCGTTCAAGTCATCCCTTTTCGGCAAACGCTATGGCTACGAGGCTTTCCAGAAACACACGGCTGAAAGCAGGGAGCGGTTGGGAAATGACAGAAGGCTGGCAGCCATGACGAAGCGTAGCGTCCTGTCCGTCCTCGCCCATACCCATAGGCGTGACCGTTTTGTGGAACTGCTCAGCCAGAAGGGCATCGACGTGGTGATGCGTGAGACGGCCGAGGGACGCATCTATGGCGTGACCTTTATCGATCATCGTACCCACTGTGTGCTGAACGGCTCACGGTTGGGCAAGGAGCTTTCCGCCAATGCCTTGCAGGAACATTTCAGCCATCCCGAAAGGGCAGAGGTACCGGGACAGCAGCAGATTCCTCAGAACGACGGCACTGTCATGGAAAAGCCGGAAGCAGACACTCCCTTTGAAAGTCTTTCCGACGGTCTCGGCCTCTTCGAGTCAACGAATCCCGCCAATGATCCTGAAGAGGAAGCCTTCCGCCGCAGGATGCAGCGAAAGCGCAGGAAACGTGGCGGCCCGAAACTTTAATCCTATTCAAATGACAATTAAACTATATTCAAATGCAACAAGAAGATGATTTGAGGGCACTGGCGAAAATCATGGATTTTCTCCGTG
>CALFJA010000085.1 GCA_937877605.1 uncultured Prevotellaceae bacterium
GATGGCCACCTGTATCTCAGGCATTTGGCTGGTGTAGTCAGACCAGCCCGACGAAGTGTAGTTGTAGAAATTACCGCCTACGGTGTACAGCGTCGCGGTTTCTGCTCCTGCAGGAGGATCCTTGCGGATGGCGCGGCGCGAAGGATTGTGCTTCGTGCCCGTCTTGGCAAGCGCATTTCCGTTGAACAGACTTGGTGTTGCCTTCCCGGTGAATGGTTTGAACGAGTTCAGCTGTTTGGAACCCTGCGCAAAGGAAACCATTGTGGAGAACACCAAAAGGAGTGTCAGTGTAAAAATTTTCTTCATAAGCTTTGTTTTTTATTGGTTGAACAATTGTCTGCTGCTACTATATTTTACCCTTGAAACAAACTTTTACCTTATCGGACTGTGCCAATATGTGAAAATTTGAGAATATTTTAGTTTCTTTTTGCAAAAATAAACAAATTGAAAGAAATTTGATTGGATTTCTATCGTTTTGAAAGAAAATACCATAAATACTTGATTTATGTCAAGGCAAAGGCGAAGGATGTGGAGAATGAGCATGATGAACATAACTCCCCTGGCCCACGAAACAACTAACAATAGACAATTAACAATAAACATTTTACAGAACTCCCCTGACCCCTCTTGACTCAAGAGGGGCATCTAGGTCTCTCCCTTGCAACCAGTTGATTACCAACGACTTGCAATTGAACCTCAAACGCATTCCGTTTGGGGGGCAATCGCGCTCCGTTTGGGCCTCAATTGCATCGCGTTTGGGACCCAATTGGAAAACGGGTGTAAGACAGCCGCTTTTCAGTGGGCAAAAAAATCCGGCAGGGAAGACCTGCCGGATTTTACAGATGGTGCCGATTGCACTGCCGCTTACTTCCGGCAGTCCTTCGGACAGAAGGGTTTCAGTTGATTGAAGAAGTCGTTGCCCTTGTCGTCGACGAGGATGAAGGCAGGGAAGTCCTCCACCTGGATTTTCCAGACAGCCTCCATGCCGAGTTCGGGATACTCCACGCATTCGATGGACTTGATGCTCGACTGCGACAATACGGCTGCAACGCCACCGATGGTGCCGAGGTAGAACCCGCCGTGTTGCTGGCAGGCGTCGGTGACACACTGCGAACGGTTGCCCTTTGCAATCATGACGAGCGACGCACCGTTGGCCTGGAACTCATCGACATAGGGGTCCATGCGGTTTGCCGTAGTAGGTCCCATCGATCCGCAGGGGTAGCCCTCGGGAGTCTTTGCCGGTCCGGCGTAGAGCACCGGATGGTCCTTGAAATACTGCGGAAGCCCTTCGCCTGCGTCAAGGCGGGCCTTCAGTCTGGCATGTGCAATGTCGCGGGCCACGATGATGGTGCCGCGCAGGTTCACGCGGGTCGAAACGGGATACTTGGTCAACTCCGCACGCACGGCGTCGATGCCCTTGTCCAGATCGATTTCAACACCCTTGCCACCCTCGCCGGGCCTGCGCAGTTCTTCGGGGATGAGTTCCGTCGGGTTGCTGTCCATCTTTTCCAGCCAGATACCGTCGCGGTTGATCTTTGCCTTGATGTTACGGTCGGCCGAGCAGGACACGCCCATGCCGATGGGACACGACGCTCCGTGACGGGGCAGACGGATTACGCGGATATCGTGGGCCAGGTACTTGCCGCCGAACTGGGCACCCAGACCTATCTTCTGTGCTTCCACCAGCAGTTTCTGCTCGAGGTCGACATCGCGGAAGGCACGCCCGGTCTCGTCGCCGGTGGTAGGCAGGTTGTCGTAGTACTTGATGCTGGCCAGTTTCACCGTGAGCAGGTTCTTCTCCGCACTGGTGCCGCCAATGACAAAGGCAATGTGGTAGGGCGGACAGGCTGCCGTGCCGAGGCTACGCATCTTCTCCACGAGGAAAGCCAGCAGCGTGCCTTCGTTCTGGATAGTGGCCTTCGTCATCGGATAGAAGTAGGTCTTGTTGGCACTTCCCCCACCCTTTGCCACCATGACGAACCGATATTCGGCTCCCTCGGTGGCCTCGATGTCTATCTGAGCCGGCAGGTTGCAGCGCGTGTTCACCTCGTCGTACATGTTCAGGGGGGCATTCTGCGAGTAGCGCAGGTTGTCCTGGGTGAAGGTGTTGTACACGCCCAGCGACAGCGCTTCCTCATCCTCAAAGCCGGTCCAGACCTGCTGGCCCTTCTCAGCATGGATAATGGCGGTTCCGGTGTCCTGACAGAAAGGGAGAATGCCCTTCGCTGCGGTCTCGGCATTGCGGAGGAACTGCAACGCAACATACTTGTCGTTCTCCGAGGCGTCGGCATCGTGCAGAATCTTTGCCACCTGCTCGTTGTGCTCACGCCGCAGCATGAACTCCACATCGTGGAACGCCTGTTGCGCCAGCAGCGTCAGCGCCTCTTTCTCCACCTTCACGATTTCCTTGCCTTCGAACACCGCCGTGCTCACGCCTTGCTTGCCCAGCAGGCGGTACTCAGTGGTGTCCGCACCCAACTGGAACATGGGCGCATACTTGAAATCTACTACTTTTGCCATAATTGTAATTGTATTTTTTAGTAATAATGAATGTTTGAAACGATATGCGGTGAGCGGGCTTGCATCAGATGCTCAGTTCGTCGAGCACCTTTATCAGCTTCCTGTTGAATGGTTTGTCCTTGCGGATGCACTCCGAGAAGGGCACATAGACCACCTCGTTGTTGCGGACGCCCACCATCACATTGCGTTGTCCCTGCTTGATGGCCTCTATCGCACCGACTCCCGTACGGGAAGCGAGGATGCGGTCATGGGCAGAGGGAGAACCGCCGCGCTGCAAGTGACCCAGGATGGTCACACGCACATCGAACTCGGGGAACTCTTTCCTAACGCGATCGGCATAATAGAGCGCACCGCACTTGGGACTCTCCGACACAATTACGATGCACGACTTCTTCGACTTGCGGATGCCACGGCCCATAAACTGCGCCAACTGGTCCTCCTCCATCATCTCCTCGGGAATGATGGCAGCCTCGGCACCACTGGCAATGGCAGAGTTCTGCGCCAGAAAACCGGCGTCGCGACCCATCACCTCGACAAAGAAGATGCGCTCGTGGGAGTTGGCCGTGTCGCGGATGCGGTC
>CALFJA010000086.1 GCA_937877605.1 uncultured Prevotellaceae bacterium
TCCAACACTACGACACAAACCAAACATTCCTACAAAAAACACAACAAAGCATACAACAACTCGCAAAAATACAACTCAACAACTCACAACTACAAAAAACAGCCACAATACTCAAAAAATACCACCTACACACAATAATCACAACAATCTACAACAAATACCAACACACAATCATACAACAACTCATACAAAAACCTAACTATAAACTCTTCCAATTCTATAAACTCGCATACTACCTCACAATTAAACAACCAAACCACTAAACCACCAAACACTCGCGTAGCGAGCCCCATTCTTTGCTGCGGCAAGCGCGTAGCGAGTCCTCATTCCCGGGAGGGGACGCGTGGGGGGACAAACACACCCTCACGAGGAAGAACAAACAACCTCCCATCCAACAAACTACCCACCATACCCCCAACAACACCCAAAGCACACTCCGCAGTGTTGTTCTCGCCACTCAAATGGCACAGACACACCCACTCTATCTTGTCAGAAAGATTCCTGCGCAATGCCAAGCCACATGCAGCATTGCTCAAATGACCACGAACACCCAAAATACGCGACTTCAAAAATAACGGATAACGCCCCCGCCGCAACATACCCACATCGTGGTTTGACTCCACAACAAGATAAGAACACTCACCAATAAGACCTTCCAAACCGGGACTCAACTCTCCGCAGTCCGTTATCAACGCAAATACCTTACCACCCACCTCAATACGGTACGCGACACAATCCCAACTGTCGTGACTCACAGGATAAGCCACAATAGAGAACACGCCAACATTGAACGACTTATCCGGCTCTATGACAAAACGACTTCCCTGAGGCACATTAGGCTTAATCGTCGGATTGTGGGCAATACCCTCAAAAGTCTTTTCCGTCGCAAAGACAGGCAGACCGTGCTTGACAGCCATCTTCGGGGCATAGCACGCATGGTCGCTGTGGTCATGTGTCAGCAGAAGCGCATCCACATCATCCATCTTGTAGCCATACATCCCCAGCGAGGCACGTATCTTACGCAGGCTGATACCCGCATCAATCAAAATAGTGCTCCGACGGCCAAAGAGATCGTTATCGTCCTGGTAGGAAAGAAGATAACAGTTTCCACTGCTGCCACTGCCAAGCGATATGAAATGTAACATTGGAATTTGAGTATTTCTTTGCTGCGCAAAGCGCGTAGCGAGTTTTTGCTGCGTGAATAACTTGTCTATTCGTCAACTGCCTTTTGCTTATCAGAACGGCAGTCCCACGGCAAAGTGGATGGCCAAATCACGATGAAAGTCGGGATGAAGCAAAGGATAATGCTCACGGCTGGTCTCATAAGCCGGATTGACGGCACGCATACCGAAATCCAGACGCAACAGAAAATAGTCAAAGTTGAGCCGCAAGCCCAACCCGTAGGCTACGGCCAACTGCTTGAAAAATTCCGTCAACTTGAACTGACCACCGGGCTGGTCTTCATAGTTACGAAGCGTCCAGATATTACCCGCATCCACAAACGCCGCACCCTGGAACTTCCAGAAAAGACGCGACCGATATTCGGCATTGACATCAAGTTTCATATCGCCCGTCTGGTTGATGAAGTCGATACGGTTATCGGTACCCTTGAACTTGCCAGGACCCAATTCCCGGACACTCCAGCCGCGGACAGAGTTGGCACCGCCCGCAAAATAGCGCTTCTCAAAAGGAAGTATCTTGCTGTTGCCATAGGGATAGGCCACACCCAGATTGGCATGCAGCGAAAGAGAGTTGTGCTCACTGAAGGCAAATATGCGCGTATAGTCAATATCCGTCTTCACATACTGGGCATAGGCTATGTTGAAAAGCGTCCGTTGTCCATTGTCATTCTTGTCAAATTTCATGGCAGCCCCCAATGCCGACAGGAAATTGCCAGCCGTCTCGGTGTTGAAACGTAAGACATTCTTCTTGTCACTATAACTGAAAGCAAATGCAATCCGCATAATAAACAAATCCTCATAGTTGTAGCGGAGAATGGCATTACGGCTCGTCTCGTTGTCCAGATAGTCTTCCTTGAATGTCGTGCTAATCCAAGGCATGTAGATGTAGTTCAAGTCAAGCAAATCGAGACGGTAGGTGGTATTCTTCTGGGGCGAAGACCAGCGGTAGCGCCATGTGGTGTTGAACACCCTACGGTGGAACTCAGGACGATTCTGCAAGTTCCAGCCCAGCGAAAACTCTGAGGTGGCCACGCTTCGGCGGCGGAAGTCCTTTGACAGGAAAGGAGCCACGAAGCGCGGAAATAGCAGACTGGCCTCAATGCCATATTCCTGGTAATCCTGATCCTGATAGCCTTCCAAACCCGTGATGGCCTCGAACGCTGCACGGAGTTTCACCGAGAGCAACTCGCTCCCATGAAACAGGTTGCGGTTCTCATAAACGACAGAAGCGGCCGCTCCCAGATCACCCGCCGTATTCGTACCCTCCGGCTGGAAAGAAATACTCGAGGGCTTATTGGTACTGACGGTAACATCACAGTCCAGCGTGTTACCTTCCCGTTCGGTAAACTTTATATTGGTATATCTTACCGCCTGCAAGCGAGAAAAATTATTGTAGGTCTTCTGCAAGTCGCGCTGACGGAACCACTCCCCCTCCTCTATCTGAGTGTTGCTGCGAAGCGTATGCCGGGTCAGACTGGAATAGGACTCCGCACTGTTCGAGGAATTCACTCTCCCTATCTTATATCGAGGATGAGGTTGCCAGGAAGCATCGGGGGCAGACCGGTAAGGGAATAGTATCAGCCTCAGCCCGATACCGTTCTGGTTCAAGGCGGAATCCGCTTCAAAACGGATATAGTCCTTGTGGAATTTATAGTAGCCCTCGTTCACCAGGATGCCCGTAATTCGCTTCCGCTCAGCATCCAGGCGCTCCACCGTGAAGGGAGTCCCAGGCTTCAGTCCGCGGTTCTCTTCCTTGTCCATGCGCAACACCTCCGCAATCTGTTCGTCCTGCACGATGTAGTCAACAGTCCCCAGCACATAAGGCTCACCCGGAAAAACCTGGTAGGTCAGTTTCATCTTCTTCCCCTTGACATCCCGCTTTGTCCTGACATCGGCATGCATGTATCCGAGATTGTTCAGGGTCTGTCGGAGGTCATTGCGCGTCTTTTCCTCCTCCGCCTCGTCGAAAAGGACAGGTTCCTCCCCAATGCGCTTCAATGCACGGTTTATCCATTTCGTGGAGTCCCTGCCTGAAAGGGCATAGGTGGCCAAAGGTATTTTAAACAGAGAAAACCAGCGGCTGTTGACATTCTGATGAATGTAGGGAGCAAGTCGGTCGGCATCGAAGCCTTTCTGCTTGCACTCCACCCTCACCTCATCCAGCAGATAGGAATTCTCCGGGACATACTTAGTTGTGCTGCATGCCACCAGCACCAGCGAGAGAACAAGCAAGTCAATATGTCGTAGGATTTTCTTTCCCATAGTAATTTCACCTGCGAAGATACTACGAAATATTGAAAGCACGAAATTATAAAAGAACATAAAAAGAAAAATCACATAAGATGTGCATGCCATCCTATGTGATTTGCGGAAGGTGAGGGATTCAAACCCCCGATACCCGGAAAGGGTATACCGGATTTCGAGTCCAGCGCGATCGATCACTCTGCCAACCTTCCTCGTTTTCGGTTGCAAAAATAATAAAAAATATCTAACCTACAATTTTTCTTGGGAAAAAACGCTGCTTATCTGTCAAAAGATAATTTACCCAGGCGTGAGCGCAAATTGTCGGCTTCGCTTTTGCGGATGGCCAGTTTCAGTTCACAAGTGTTGTCAAATTGCTGCGCGACGATGCGTGGGTTCATCTCCTTCACAATCCGCATGACGCTGTTCAGGAGGGGATAGGCGAAAGTGTATGTGATGATTTCCTCCACTTGGCTGACCACCGTCTCTGCGTTTCGGATGGCATCGGCGGCCGCTTCGCGATAGGCAACAATGAGTCCACTCGTTCCAAGGTTCACACCACCGTAATAGCGCACCACCACGATGAGGATATCGCTCAACTGGGCGGAGTTGATTTGTCCCAGTATGGGCTTGCCGGCTGTTCCGCTGGGCTCGCCGTCGTCGTTAGAGCGGAAGTCGGTCCGTTCGGCACCGAGCACATAGGCGTAGCAGACATGGCGTGCATCGTGGTATTCGCAGCGATAGTCTGCCAGCAGTTCCCTGATCTGCTCCGTGTCCGTCACATGGTGGGCAAAGGCATAGAACTTACTCCTTTTCTCGGAATAGAAACCCTTGCCCACTCTGTCGGTGATGGTGGTGAATTGGTCTATCAATGAGTGTCAGTGTTAGTCCAGTTTGTGAATGATGAGTCCGCTGCGCAGTTTCGGTTCAAACCATGTTGCCTTAGGTGGCATGATCTTGCCACTGTCGGCAATGTCCATTATCTGTTGCATAGTGACTGGATAGAGTGCCAATGCCGCCCGCATCTCTCCGCTGTCCACGCGGCGTTTCAGTTCGCCAAGTCCGCGCAGCCCACCCACGAAGTCGATGCGCTTGCTGGAGCGCAGGTCACCGATGTTCAGGATTTGGTCGAGGATGAGGCGTGAGGAAATGTCAACATCGAGCACGCCGATAGGGTCTTTGTCGTCGTAGGTGCCGTCTTTTGCCTGCAGGCTGTACCAGTGCTGATCGAGATAGAGTGAAAACTCATGCAGCCGGGCAGGCTTGTATATTTCCGTGCCACGGTCGGTGACGATGAAGTCCTGTTGCAACGCTGCGAGGAATCCTTCCGATGTGAGTCCATTCAGGTCCTTCACCACACGGTTGTAGTCGAGGATGGTGAGTTGGCTGGCTTGGAAACAGACGGCCATGAAGTAGTTGTACTCCTCATCGCCGCGATGGCTGGGATTGGCCTTGGCCTTCTCCGCACCTACCAGGGCTGCGGCAGCCGAACGGTGATGACCGTCGGCGATGTAGAGGGCCGGCATCTTGGCGAACTCGTCGGTGATGGTGCGGATGTCCTTGTCGTCGGCGACAATCCAGAGCTGGTGCTGAAATCCGTCGATAGGCGCAATGAAGTCGTATTCCGGTTGTGTGGCGGCATAGCGCATAATGAGTGCATCGAGCACCGCATTGTCGGGATAGGCAAAAAACACCGGTTCGATGTTGGCATTGTTCACGCGCACATGCTTCATGCGGTCCTCTTCCTTGTCGCGCCGTGTCAGTTCATGCTTTTTGATGGTTCCGTTCAGATAGTCGTCGACATAGGCTCCCACTACCAGACCATACTGCGTGCGGCCGTTCATGGTCTGCGCATAGATGTAGTATTGCTCCTTTTCGTCCTGACGGAGCCAGCCTCGGTCCTGGAACTTCCGAAAGTTCTCGGCAGCCTTCTCATAGACGCGCGGGTCGTATTCGGAAGTGCCCTCGGGAAAGTCTATCTCCGGTTTGATGATGTGGTACAGGCTCATTTCGTTGTCACCGGCCTCAGTGCGTGCCTCTTCCGAATCAAGCACATCGTACGGGCGTGATTCAACTTTTTCTACCAGTTCACGCGGTGGACGCACACCGCGAAAGGGTTTAATCTTTGCCATGTTGGTTGTTTGGTTGTTTAGTCGTCTACAAAAATACGAATAAAGAATGAAAAATGAACAAATGAAGAATGAAATTCGTTTGGGGCTCAAACGCAATGTAATTGGGCCACAAATGGCACACGAAAGAGCCCCAAACGCAAGTCGTTTGGGGCTCTTTCGGAATTAGAAGGTAAAGTTCTGATTTACAGTTGATTGGAAGCTTTGAACAGCAAGTGGCCAAATCAACTGAAAATCCAACTTACTTGTTGACCTGGAACTTGGTACAACCGTCGCTGAAGAAGGCATTGATCTGCCGGGCGGCGGCTATTCCTGCATTCGTGTTGGCCTCGGCGGTCTGGGCACCCATTTTCTTCGGCGTGGCGAAATAGCGGCCTTCGAGCGCTGCGAACTCAGCATCGGCATCGGGTTTGATGTCGGTGATGTATTTCAAGTCAGTGCGTTCGTTGAGCAACTGGAGGAGTTCCGCTTCGTCGATGACCTCCTTACGGGCAGTGTTCACGAGGATGGCATTCGGCTTCATCTTGCCCACCAGTGTACGGTTGATGCTCTTTATGGTCTCGGGTGTTGCGGGGATGTGTAGGGAAACGACATCGCAAGTCTCGAAGAGTTCATCCTGCGAGGCAACGGCATGCACCCCACTCTGCTCAATAACCTCGGTCGGACAATAGGCATCGTAGGCATAGACATCCATGCCAAAGCCTTTGGCTATGCGCGCTACGTTGCGGCCGACATTTCCAAAAGCCAACAAGCCGAGTCTCTTACCGAGCAGTTCGGTTCCGGCCTTACCATTATAGAAATTGCGGACAGCATAGACCAAAAGCCCGAAAACAAGTTCTGCTACGGCATTGGCATTCTGGCCTGGCGTGTTTTCAACTATGACGTTGCGGGCCGAAGCAGCTTGCAGGTCGATATTGTCGTAGCCTGCTCCTGCGCGGACAACTATTTTCAATTCCTGGGCTGCATTGAGCACCTCTTCGTCAACCTTATCTGAACGGACAATGAGTGCCTCTGCAGTGCCGACAGCTTGAAGCAGTTGAGCCTTGTCGGTGTATTTTTCAAGCAATGTGAGTTCATGCCCTGCCTCTTCAAGTTCTTTTCTCATACCGTCAATGGCAGCAGATGCAAACGGTTTTTCAGTTGCTACTAATACTTTTGACATAATTCTGAAAATAAATAAATGAATAATTCTTTATTAATGCTTTGCCTCAAATTCCTGCATACAAGCCACAAGAGCCTTTACACCTTCGATGGTCTGTGCATTGTAGCAACTGGCCCGGAATCCGCCTACGGAACGGTGTCCCTTAATGCCTACCATGCCACGCTCGGTGGCAAACTCCATGAAGGGTTTCTCCAGTTCGGCATATTCGTCGTTCATGACGAAGCAGATGTTCATGAGCGATCGGTCCTCGACGGCTACGGTGCCACGGAAGAGTCGGTTGCGGTCGATCTCGTCGTAGAGCATTCGTCCGCGCTCAACGGCACGACGGTTCATGGCCTCTACTCCACCCTCGCGCTTGATCCAGCGAAGTGTTTCGAGCGCAGAATAGATGGGAACCACAGGCGGTGTGTTGAACATGCTGCCCTTCTCCACATGTGTGCGATAGTCGAGCATGGTGGGTATCTCGCGTGGCGCCCGCCCCAGACAGTCGTCCTTCACGATGATGATGGTGACTCCTGCCATGGCAAGGTTCTTCTGCGCACCGCCATAGATGCAGTCGTACTTGCTCACATCAACAGGACGGCTGAAGATGTCGGACGACATGTCGGCGATGAGACGCACGGGCACATCAAGGTCTTTGCGGATCTCCGTTCCGTAAATGGTGTTGTTGGTGGTGATGTGCAGGTAGTCCACATCGGTCGGGCACTGCCAACCTTTGGGTATATAGGAATAGGTTGCCTCTGCCGAGGATGCCACTTCTACCACTTCACCGAAATGCTTGGCTTCCTTCATGGCCTTCTTAGCCCAAACACCCGTGTTCAGGTAGGCAGCCTTCTTTATGAGGAAGTTGCAGGGAACTTGGCAGAACTGCAGGGAGGCTCCGCCACCAAGGAAAATCACGGAATAACCCTCGGGAACATCGAGCAACTCTTTCACGAGTGCCATGGCCTCGTCCATGACGGGCTGAAAGTCTTTGGCACGATGGCTGATTTCCATCAGGGAGAGACCAGAACCGTTAAAATCGAGCATCTGCTTTGCGGTGTTTTCAATCACTTCGCGTGGAAGCATTGAAGGTCCGGCATTGAAATTGTACTTTTTCATAGCGTTAATAATTTGTGGTTATTGTATATTAATTGTTGTCAGTTGATGATTTCGAGCAGGACACGCTGTCCTTTTATTTTCTGGCCGCTGACTTGCAGGACACGCTTCAGGCAGGGGCGCGAAACGGCAACATAGGCGAAGCGTTCGAAGAGGTCGATGCGTCCTATGTCTTTCATGGTCATATCGGCATTCTTACAGAGGAAACCGACAATGTCCTTCTTGCTTGTCTTGTCTTTCTTCCCCTTCCCCACATAGATGGTCTGCATCTTCGGCTGTGACGGCTCCGGCAGGATGGCAGGGACGACATATGCTGCCGTATCGGCATCGGCAAAGGGCGGCAACGGCTCGTTGGCTCCCAGCAGGTGGAAGGTCTGGCCGGTCTTGTCCCAGCGTGCGGTACGCCCTACCCTATGCAGATAGACTTCGGGAGACTCAGCCGTATGGTAATGTATGATATTGTCTACCTGCTGGAAATCCAACCCACGGGAGGCTATGTCTGTACACACCAGCACATTGCGACTGCCATTCATGAACTTGTAGAGTGAACGCTCGCGGTCTTTCTGTTCCATGCCTCCATGATACATGGCAGGTTCAAAACCCTGCTGGCACAGTTCGTCGAAGATTCGCTCCACACTCTCGCGGTAGTTGACGAAGACAATGCTGGCCGTCTCGGGCAGACTGAGAAGCAGACTGCACAGCAGGGGGAGTTTGTCGGCTGTCTCGGAACGCAACCAATAAGAGCGCAGCCGGTGGGAGATGTCCTCGCGGGCATCAATTCTCTTGCAACATTCAAGGCGGAGAAACTTTGCCGCAACATCAGTGTCGGTGGCAGAGAGAAGAATATGGCGACAGCCCGTGGGGAGCAGGCGCATGAGTTGCTGCATCTCATTCTCAAACCCCATCTGGAGGCACTTGTCAAATTCGTCGAGTACAATGTAGCGGACTGCCGATACATCAAAATTGGATTTCTGAAGATGGTCGAGCAATTTACCGGGAGTACCGAATATGATGTGTGGATGCTGTTGGCTGATGGTACGGTGCTCCTCCATAGTGGAGCGGCCTCCGTGGGATGAAAAACCGCGGAAAGGTGTTTTCATGTGGTTGAGGACATCGAGCGATTGATTGCAAAGTTCACGCGTGGGGAGGATGACTACCGTCTGTAAGCTGTCTTCGTCAGTCTTCATCGTCGTAAGCACAGACAAAAGGTAGGCAATGGTCTTCCCCGATCCTGTGGGAGAAAGCAATAGCAAATCACCATTTCCACGGGAAAAGAATGAAAGCACCTGTTCTTGCATGGGGCTCAGGCGGTCGATGTGGAGATTTTGCAGATAATCAGTTATGCCCATAAGAAATTCGTTTCTTTTTAAGGATGCAATCAATCTGGTCGAACTCGTCGCCCATATTCAAGTTGAGATATATCAAATAGAGCGGCAGCGCCCACTGGTCGGCATCGCCAGGTACCAACCGTCTATAAGTTTCCAGATATGGGCGGGCTGCGGAATAATTGGCAATGACATTACGCTGGTCGGCCTTGCTCTTCTTCGGCAGTTTGTCCAGACGGACGGCCTTATAGTAATGGGACAGCCCTGCGTTGAGATAGGCACGCGACAATGTGTCGGATACTGCGATGATGCTGTCGCAAAGGGCTATGCACTCGTCGTATCTTTCAGTATAGAGCAGTACAGTAGACTTTGCCACATGGAACAGCATGTCAGCAGGTGCGACGGAAATGCCCTTGTCCGACAGTTCCATGCATTTTCCCCAGTCACCGTTTGAAGCGTAATGGTTGAACAGACGGGGAAAGAAATAAGGGGAAGAGGGACTGCCGTCGAAGCCTTCCTGCAAGGTCTGGATATACCGCGAAGTGTCGTTCTCCAACTTATATGCCTCCGAGAGATACTGCAGCATAGTCAGCCGATTGGCCGTATCCTTCAAGGCTGTGTACGAATGATGCAGCATCTGCTGCGGATTCCGGTTCATGTATCCACTATAGACAGACCAGAAGGCTGCCTTTGCGAGTAGCGTGTCGGTCTGCGAATAGTTGAACGCCTTAAACAAATGAGAGTTTGTACCCTTCAGATAGTCATCGAAATATGTATAGGCAGCATTGTACTTCTTGGTAAACAGTTTATACAGGCCACCGTGATAGAGATTCGGACGGCATTTGTTTAAATCGTTCGCACGCTTTTGAAGGTGCCTCAATACTTTTTTGTTGGGTCGAACAGCCGACTGGGAAAAGGAATCTACCTTCTGGTAAACAGAGAACAGACGCTGAATATTGGCAAAAAAAGCAGCAGTGTCCAGTTGCTGGTGCAAGTAAAGTCGCTCGTTCTGGCTCTCGTAACGCTTGTAGAGACATTCACCCAGTAGCAGCCAGATATCTGCGCGATGCTGATTGGCAGAATCCTTGAGCAGCGTTTCGGCCATAGTCTGCGCCTTGTCAAGTTCGGTTCCTTTTTTCAGCAAATCCTGTATTTGCAGCATATCCTTCTTCTGTGCGCTGATGGACACTGCAAATAAAAGAAACAACAGAACCTGAACAAAACGACTCTTCATTATAAATCTATAAAAAAAGAACATGTGTAAGACCCAATCTCAGGCCTTACACATGTCGAAGCGTGATTATTTGGAAATCAGATTCTCAATTTCCCTGGTGCGAGCATCCGACTCGCCAAACAGATTGTAGTAGCATTGGTATAATGGATATGCCCAATTTGCAAACTGACGGTCGGGATCCAAACTGCGAGCTGACTCCAGATATTCCTTACTCTCTTTATAGAGACTTCGGCTGTCTACACCTGCTGCAGCCTCGGCGGCCTTCGTATTGATGCAATAGCCAAGATAAGTCAGCACGGCAACATTGTTAAGGTCGGCCTTCTTGAAACTTTGAATAGCATTCTCAAAGTCCTGCTTTGTCATCTCGTTCTGGCCTTTCAGCCCCCAAGCCAGTTGATTGTCGGGCTGAGCCGCAAGTTTTTCTGCAATCAATTTGTCCGACTTTGCCGACTCTCCAAGATTCGTATAGAGCTGTACCAATGTTGAGAAAAGTTTGTCATTGGACGAATTGGAAGCATAAAGAGCTTCAACTTCCTTCAGATAAGACAGGGTATCCTCCTTGCTCTTCAGCAGTTTCTCGTTGATTGCCAATTTTATAGGCAGCGCATCATTGTAAAGTTTCTCATCTGCCAAGGCGCAGTCAATGTATTTATTAGCTTTTGCATAGTCGCCAACAATATAAGCGACACGCGAAGTAAGCATAGCTACTTGACTCAGATATTGATCTTCTTGACCTTTCAGTGACGCGAAAACAGGAGCATCTTTGCTATCAACATAGGCACCCCAATATTTCAGCATATCGGCATTGTTGCTTGACTCGGCTGCCCAGTTTCCTGCATTCAGCAGCTGAGTGCGAAGACGCTGTAACCGGTTTACATTAAGTTCACGGAATTTGGGCTTCACTTTTCCTTTTTCGTTAGGTTCATTGTCATACTTGTCACACTCCAAACCTGCCATCAGGCCATTATAAGCAGACTCATAGAAACCAAGCGTGTCGTAAGGCTCTACCTTGCCCTTGCCCAATTGTTCAGCAGTCTGGTTGGCGGTAATCGTCAGTATTTCCTTCTCAAATTTTTCAGAAGCCAAGTCCACGAGTTTGTTGTAGGCTTTTGCTTTTTCTTCACCAGTCAATTGCGAAAGACTGGAATGCAGCAATTGTGCTGCTTCAGAATAGGTCTTTGCCTTCAGAACCGCCTTCAGAGCTTCACTCTCTGCAGCAAAGGCTACCGATGTGCCTAGCATCATCAGTGCAAGAATAAAGATTTTCTTCATGATTGATAAATAGTTATTGGTTAATGTTTATGGTTATTATTCTTTGATTATTGGTTATCGTTTTCAGGTTCTTCGTCAACCACATCGAGAATGTCCTCATTATTATTGATGTTTTCCATTGCCGATTGGTTTAATCCGACAGCAGATGCATTCGTTTCACTGAAGGCCTGGTTTTTCTCTGCCCACTGGGCACGGCTCTCAGCCTCAACGCTTGCCTCCAGTTCCGAACTCATCACCTTGCACACGCTTGCAATGATGTCGTTCTTCTTCGTCAGGTTTATCAGGCGCACTCCTTGAGTGGCACGGCCCATGACGCGCACTTCGTCCAAAGGCAGACGGATGGCAATACCGCTCTTGTTGATTATCATCAGATCGAAATCATCTGTCACATTCTTGATTGCTACTAAACGGCCGGTCTTTTCCGTCACATTCAGCGTCTTCACGCCCTTGGCGCCACGGTTCGTTATACGGTAGTCTTCCACAGAAGAACGCTTGCCAAAGCCGTTTTCGCTCACTACCATCACGCTCTCCTTCGACGGGTCATTCACCACAACCATACCGACAACGGCATCGTCACCCTCATCGCAACGCATTCCTATCACACCTGTCGTCACACGACCCGTCGGACGGATGGCACGCTCATGGAAACGGACGGCACGACCGTTACGGTTTGCAAGGATGAGTTCGTTATCCCCATTCGTAAGGCGGACATCCACAACCTCATCACCCTCAACTATGCTAATCGCATTTACACCGTTAGAGCGAGGATTCGAATAAGCCTTTAGTAAAGTTTTCTTCACTGTGCCATTCTTTGTCGCAAATACTACATAGTGGGAATTAACGAACTCGTCGTCCGTCAGTCCTTTTCCACGCAAGCGGAGGAACGCATTCACCGAGTCGTCACCATCTATGTTCAGCAGATTCTGGATGGCCCTGCCCTTCGAGGTCTTATCCCCTTCCGGTATCTCGTAGCACTTCAGCCAATAGCAACGACCCTTTTTCGTAAAGAACAGCATTGTCTGATGCATAGTTGCTGGATAAATATATTCGGTAAAGTCCTTGTCACGCGTCTGAGCGCCCTTACTGCCTACACCGCCGCGAGCCTGCTCTCTGAACTCACTCAATGCTGTACGCTTGATATAGCCAAGATGACTCACGGTAATAATCACGGGATCGTTCGGGTAGAAGTCCTCCGCATTGAACTCATGCTCATAGGGTTTAATGTCTGTGCGGCGGGCATCCGCATATCGTTCCTTCACCTCCAGCAATTCGTCCTTCATCACCTTGCGGCATAGTTCATCGTCTGTCAAGATATTGTTAAGGTACGCAATCTCTTTCTGCAGTTCTTCAAACTCGCCATGCAATTGGTCTATACGCAGGCCTGTAAGTTGTGCCAGGCGCATGTCAACAATCGCTTTCGACTGCAATTCGTCAATGTTAAAACGCTTTTCGAGGTTGGTCTGTGCTTCGGCTGGAGTCTTCGAAGCCCTGATAATGTGCACAACTTCGTCAATATTGTCACAGGCGATAATCAGGCCCTCCAGTATATGAGCACGCTCCTCTGCCTTACGAAGTTCAAACTTCGTGCGCCGGATCGTCACATCATGTCGGTGCTCAACAAAATACTTGATGCATTCACGAAGCGTCAACAAGCGGGGACGACCTTTCACCAAAGCAATACAGTTCACCGAGAAAGAACTTTGCAACGCCGTCATCTTGAACAATTTATTCAAAATAACGCTCGCATTCGCATCACGCTTCACATCAACGACAATACGCATGCCATCACGGCCCGTCTCATCGTTCACATTACTTATACCGTCCAGCCGGCCTTCCTTCACCAAGTCCGCTATGTTCTCTATCAATTGCTGTTTGTTAACACCATACGGTATCTCGGTCACAACGATCTTGTCATGGCTCTCACCATTTTCAATCTCCGCCTTCGCACGGATTACGATTCGGCCGCGACCTGTTTCATACGCCTCCTTCACACCCTGCAAGCCATAGATTGTAGCACCCGTGGGGAAGTCGGGGGCAGGAATATATTCCATCAATTCCTCAACATCAATCTCAGGATTATCTATATAGG
Organism: uncultured Prevotellaceae bacterium; assembly: GCA_937877605.1. GTDB lineage: Bacteria > Bacteroidota > Bacteroidia > Bacteroidales > Bacteroidaceae > Prevotella. The sequence continues at coordinate 13,732 of CALFJA010000086.1, forward strand.
CACAGCAGCCGTCAATAACCTCACCCAGATTGTGCGTGGGAATGTTCGTCGCCATACCCACAGCAATACCGTTACCGCCGTTCACCAGCAGGTTCGGAATCTTCGTAGGCATCACACTCGGCTCAACCAAAGTGTCGTCAAAGTTGTTCACCATGTCGACGGTGTCCTTTTCCAAATCGTCCATAATATGCTCACCCATCTTCGACAAACGGCATTCCGTATAACGCATCGCTGCCGCAGAGTCACCGTCCACACTTCCAAAGTTACCTTGCCCGTCAACAAGTTTGTAACGCATGTTCCAGTCCTGGCCCATACGAACCAGTGCACCATACACCGAACTGTCACCGTGAGGATGATACTTACCCAGCACCTCACCCACGACGCGAGCACACTTCTTGTAAGGGTTCGTACTCGTATTACCAATGCCCAGCATACCATACAAAATACGACGGTGAACTGGTTTGAAGCCGTCGCGGACATCCGGAAGGGCACGAGCCACAATCACCGACATACTGTAGTCGATGTACGACGATTTCATTTCTTCCTCGATATTAATCTTGATAATTCGATCTTGGTCAATTGTTCTGTAATCTTCCATTTTTAAGTACTAAAATTTGTTCTTATCTAATCTTTTGTTTTTTCAAAAATTGCGCTAAAATGGTGTTTATTTTTGTTTTAAGCCATTTTTTACTTTTTATAATACGCTCCAAAGGTACAAAATAGCAGCGAAAACATACATCATTTAACGCGGAATTTCGCATGTTTTTAATAATTTTTAGTTATTTCGCGCAAAACTCCGCATTTATTACAACTAGCATGCCTAACAACATCCACTATCGAAGACAATAAAATCAAAGATTTTACACACAAAGGGAGCACAAGAAACAAGACCTGTGCTCCCTCTTCTTTTTTGATGAGTATCTACTGATTATTCTGTTGCTGCAGTTTTTTCCAGGCTTTCTTGGTGATTAATTTGGGAATCTTCACTTCGTCGCCGGCCGAAACCGAGGTCTTTCCGTCGTTCACGGCTTCCACATAGCATTCCATCCCCTCTCCAAGATGGGCTTTGCAGATTCCTTTGAACGTCTGACCCGGGAGGACCTTTACCGTTTCCTTGATTCCTTCTATGCGCCAGGCACCGGTCTGCACCAGAGGGTGCTCGTTGTAAGATGCAATCAGTTCCTCCTCCGTAGGTTGATTGGGCTGAACGGGCTGTTCTACAGCGGGCTTTACAACTGCATCATTCGATTCTGCCGCCTTCTTGGACATTCGGGTCCAATAGAGAAATCCTGCCACTATCAGCACAAGCAGGAAAAGTAAGAGCCACAACCACCAGGGCAAGCGCCTGCGGGAGTGAGCGACTTCTGTTGGCACTTCCGTAACGGCGGCAGCATCTTCTTGGGGGGATTCCTCTACTGGCTGTGCTGTGTCGACTGGAGGTTCCTCCTCGGAAGCTACCGGTACAGACTCCTGAGGAGCCGCAGCAGGCTGTTCCACGATGGGCGAAGGTGATTCCACAGGGACATCGGGAAACTCAACAGCCTCGGTTAAGGCTGACATAATTACGGGAGTTGCTTCAGCGGGAGCAGTTGAAACTGGCTCTTTCAGGGAAACCGTTTCTTCTGCCACGGGGGACTCAACCAAATGTTCAACTTTCGGTTCTTCCTTCAACACATTAACTGCATCTGCCTCTTCCGATGGCCCAACAAATTGTTCTTCACTTTCTAAGTTTTCATCCTCAACGAAATTATACTTCTCGTTTACCTCCGAAAAATCCACATCGTCGGCCAATACAGTTGTCTCGAACTGACCGAATGGCCGGTTCACCAAGTCTGCCATGCTCTTGTCGGGGGTGAAACTTATCTTGTCGCGGCCGTCCAGCACAATGCTTTCACCAGTAGAAACATTCACACTCTTACGGGCACTGACACTCGTTATCTTGAAAGTACCCAACTCTTTGATTTTCACTTGACGGTCCGTACGCAGTCCATCATTCAAGACACCCACCAATTCCTTCACAAAGGCCTGGGCGTCCTTCTTCTTCATGCCGTGGCGCTCTGCCAATACATGGGACAGGGAAAGCAAATCTATTTTACCCATTTTCATTTCCTCCCGACTTTAACTGCTGTTTGATGGATGTGATGGGACGGAATTGCAACACAAGTTTTGGCGGTACCAGCATGCGCTGACCGGAAGATGGATTGACCACGATTCGCTCCAAGCGTTTCTTGATTTCAAAAGTGCCGAAATTTTGCACGGAAAGGTTGTTTCCTTGCTCGAACTGATGTCCCATTTCGGCAATCAGCGTACGGACAATCTTTTGCGCCTGGGCCTGTGTGTAGCCCGTCCGCCGTGACAATTCGGTGATAAATTCTTTGTTGTTCATGGCAACAATGTTCTTGTTTATAAATATGTATTAGTTAAATTTTCTCTGCAAACAAATCAAATTGGCAGGCATCGACTACGCGAACCTGACAGAACTCACCCACCCTGCAGTCGGCAGTAATAGGAATGAGCACCTCGGGGTCCACCTCCGGTGAGCTATCCTCTCCACGCGCTATGAAGAACTCACCTTCTGACCGGTCGACTATCACCTTCATTTCCATACCAATTTTCTGCTCCATCAACTCAGTGCTAATCTGCTCCTGGACAGCCATGAGTTGGTCAAGCCTGCGCTGCTTCTCACTTGCTGGGACATTGTCCTTATAGTGCTGTGCGCTGTAGGTGCCTTCCTCCTCCGAATAGGCAAAGGCTCCCATGCGCTCGAAGCGTACAGTCCGCACAAAGTCGAGCAGTTCCTCAAAGTCTTCCCGCGTCTCTCCCGGGAATCCCACCATCAGGGTGGTTCGAAGGGTAATGCCCGGCAATCGCTTGCGGAGGTTTTCGACGAACTTCAATGTCTCGGCTTTCGTTATATGGCGGTGCATGCGCTGCAACATGTGGTCGGAAATGTGCTGCAGGGCAATGTCCAGATAGTTACACACATTCGCATGCCGTGCCATCACATCCAGCAACTCATAGGGGAAGTCGTTGGGATAGGCATAGTGCAGGCGGATCCATTCCACGCCAGGAATCTGCGCCATGTTGTCTATGAGTTCTGCTATATGACGCTTGCCGTCGATGTCGACACCGTAGTAGGTCAGTTCCTGCTCAATTACCTGAAACTCTTTCACACCCGCTACCACCAACTGTCTCACCTCCTCGAGGATTTCCTCCATGGGACGGCTCACATGCTTGCCCGTAATCAAGGGGATGGCACAATAGGCACAGCGACGGTCGCAGCCTTCGGCTATCTTAAGGTAGGCATAGTGACGGGGCGTTGTTATGAGCCTTCTGGGCGTTACATCCTTGACGGCCTTACCCAAGTCGGACAGAAGTTCCTTGAAGTTGAATTTCCCATAGTATTTGTCCACCTGCGGAATTTCTTTCTCAAGCTCCTCACGGTAGCGCTGCGAGAGGCAGCCCATGACAAAGAGTTTGCCTATGCGTCCTTCCTCCTTTGCCTGTGCGAACTCCAGGATGGTGTTGATGCTTTCCTGTTTGGCATCACCGATGAAACCGCATGTATTGATAACGACAATCTCTCCATCAGGATGCTCGCTGTCGTGTGTACAGGCATAGCCGTTAGCTTCCAGCTGTCGGAGCAGCACTTCGCTGTCGACGAGGTTCTTGGAGCAGCCCAGTGTGATGAAGTCTACCTGATTGGAACGCATGGGAGAAAGATGGATTGTGAGGAATTAAGTGGTCAGTCTTGTTTGAACAGTGCGTCGACAAAGCGCTTCTTGTCGAAGAGTTGCAGGTCTTCGATGCCCTCTCCGACACCGATGTACTTGACTGGAACCTGCAGTTGGTCGCTGATACCGATGACCACTCCGCCCTTTGCCGAGCCGTCCAGTTTGGTGATGGCCAGCGCATTGATTTGCGTCACGGCCGAGAACTGCTTGGCCTGCTCGAAGGCATTCTGCCCGGTAGAGCCGTCCAACACGAGCAGCACTTCATCGGGAGCGGTGTCAACCACTTTCTTCATCACCTCTTTTATTTTCTTCAGCTCGTTCATCAGCCCCACTTTGTTGTGCAGACGCCCTGCCGTGTCTATCAGTACGACATCTGCATTGTTGGCCTTTGCCGACTGAAGGGTGTCGAACGCCACTGAAGCAGGGTCGCTACCCATCTGCTGTTTGATGACAGGTACGTCCACACGCTCTCCCCATATGCAGAGTTGGTCGACCGCTGCAGCGCGGAAAGTGTCGGCAGCACCGATATAAACGCGCTTTCCGGCATCCTTGAACTGATGGGCCAGTTTCCCAATGGTGGTGGTTTTGCCCACTCCGTTCACTCCGACAACGAGGATGACATAGGGCTTGTGATCCGCCGGCAAATCCCAGCCGGACATGTCAACGGTGTTGTTCTCTGCCAGCAGGGCAGCAGTCTCGTCGCGAAGGATGCCGTTCAATTCGTTGGTGGTTACATATTTGTCGCGAGCCACACGCTCCTCTATGCGGCGGATAATCTTCAGCGTGGTGTCAACACCGACATCGCTGGAGATGAGAATTTCCTCCAAATCATCAAGCACCTCGTCGTCAACCGTCGATTTGCCGGTCACTGCACGGGCTATTTTGTCGAAAACACTTTGTTTGGTCTTCTTGAGACCTTCGTCCAGGTGCTCTTCCTGTTTCTTATTGAATAATCCGAAAAATGCCATAATCTGATAATTTGCTTTGCAAAAGTATAAAAAATCTCACAAATATGTGCGAACTGCCGGCAAATTAATTGTAAAAAAATCAATTCTTTGAAATCTCTGTAATAAATAATAATAACATCATGTATTAAAGCAAGTTAAGTAATTATTTCTACAAAATGCTTTAATAAAATTAGATAAGGGGAAGAAAAAATCAGCATGAAAAATCCGCAAAAGAGATGTTAAAATTTGTTTTTCAAGGCCGTTCCCCCTTATTTTTCTGCCGATTTCACCGATATTTTTCCCTGTTTTTCGGCTTTTCTGACTGCATTTTCCATTGTTTCGCACGCCAAAAGAGTCCATTTCGCATTCCAAGACCTATCCTTTTATGGTGCAAATGGGCTCCTTTCGGAACGCGCTCTGCCGTCGGACTGTCCTATTGTAAAGACAAATTTCTGATTATCAGGCGCTTACGAAAAGTGCCCAAATTCTTCAGGATTTGGGCACAACAGTGGTATCAATCACAAATTATTGATTCTGGAGACACTTGTTTTTTTCAGTTATCGGACATCTGCATTACAAATTTCATACGATGCACCCTTCCCATATTTTTTCGGGATGCTGCACAAAGTTTTTTATTTATAAAAAGATTTTAATACATTTGCAACAGTTTACACATTAAATTTATTACCATGACTTTGACAATGATTGTACAATTGGCTATCGTTTTACTTGCCCTCTGGGTCGGTTCGCGCTATGGCAGCCTGGCCTTGGGAGCCATTTCCGGCATTGCCCTGGCCATTTTGGTTTTCGGATTTCAAATGAAGCCGAGTTCCCCACCCACCGATGTCATCTACATTATTATTGCAGCCGTAACCTGTGCGGGCATCATGCAAGCCTCGGGCGGCATGGACTGGCTCATCCAGATTGCCGAGCGGTTGCTCCGCAAGCATCCCGACCGCATCACTTTCCTGGCTCCCCTTTGCACCTTCTTCCTTACAGTGTTGGTGGGAACAGGGCATGTGGTATACACGCTGATGCCCATCATCTGCGACATCGCCCTGAAGAAAGGTATCCGTCCTGAGCGTCCCTGCGGCATCGCAAGTATTGCGTCGCAGATAGGTATCACCTGCTCGCCCATCGCAGCCGCCGTGGTAGCCTTCGTTACCATCTCTGGCGAGAACGGCTTTGCCATAACCATACCCAAGGTGCTGATGGTCACCATTCCGGCATGCCTCATTGGCATCCTGATGGCATCGTTGGCATCCTACCGCCGTGGCCTTGACCTGGACAAAGACCCCGAGTTCCAGAAAAAGATTGCCGATCCCGTGCAGTATACCTACATTTATGGTAACAACGCCACGACGCTCGACAAGGAGGTGTCGAAGGAAAGCAAGTTGGCCGTCTACATCTTCCTCGGTGCGCTGGCAGTGATTGTGCTGTTTGCCATTTTCCCCGGCCTGCTTCCCTCCTACAGCAGCATCAAGGCCATTGCAGGTGCTCCCGCCGTCGACCTGGGTAACGGCATTTCCGAGAGTGCCAAGCAGATAGCCGGTGCCGGCATCGTACTCGACGGCGTAACGGAACAGGTACAGACCAAGTTACAGATGAACCTGGTCATCCAGATTGTGATGATTTCCGCCGCAGCGCTTATGATTATCTGCTGCAAGGCGTCTCCCAAGAAAGCCGTCGGAGGCGCCGTATGGCAGAGCGGCATGGTAGCCGTGGTTGCCATCTACGGCATTGCCTGGCTGGCCAATACCTATTTCGACAGCTACAAGCCCGAGATGCAGGCCATGCTCACCGAACTGGTGACAAAATATCCCTGGGCAATGGCGTTTGCTTTCTTCCTGGTGTCTGTGCTCATCAACTCACAGGGAGCCGTGGTTGTCTCCATGCTCCCGCTGGCCTACTCGCTGGGCATTGAGGGCTGGGTGCTGCTCGGTATCATGCCGTCGGTCTACGGCTACTTCTTCATTCCGAACTATCCTTCCGACATCGCCACTGTCAACTTCGACCGCACTGGCACTACTGTGATTGGCAAGTACCTGCTCAACCACAGTTTCATGATGCCCGGACTGATACACATCTTCACTTCGACCATTTGCGGCTACGGCATTGCCTACCTCTTCCATGCACTTGGCGTAATCTAACCATCATCAAGCCGTTTGCGAACTCCCATGCTTTCCCGCATCCTACACACCACTGCCCTGCTCTTTGTCTTCGTCCTGGCACAGGCTCAAAGCAAGGGACTGCCACAGAATACCGCCCAGCTGGCATACATCGGCAAGTACAAGCACATTGCCGTTGAGCAGATGAAACGCTATGGCATCCCTGCCAGCATCACGCTGGCGCAGGGCATTCTGGAAAGCCGTTCAGGGCTGAGCGACCTTGCCACGAAGGGGAACAACCACTTCGGCATCAAGTGCCACGGCTGGACCGGTGCTACCGTCTATCACGACGATGACGAGCGGCAGGAATGCTTCAGGGCCTATAGGCATGCCCGGGACAGCTACGAGGACCACAGCCTGTTCCTCGTGAACAGCAGCCGCTATCGTCCGCTGTTCACGCTTTCGAGAACCGACTACAAGGGCTGGGCACGGGGGTTGAAGGCCTGTGGGTATGCTACCAATCCGCAGTATGCCGACCTGCTCATCGAACTTATTGAGCGCTACGATCTCCACCAGTTTGACACCGGCAAGCACCAGCACCACGATATTGGCAATAATGGGAGCAACGATTCCGCCGAGCATCAGATATGGCTGTACAACAAGAACCTGTATGTTGTGGCCCGTCGTGGCGACACCTTCAAGTCTATCGGCAAGGAGGTGGGCATCTCCTACCGGAAACTGGCGCGCTACAACGAACGCGACAAGCACGACATGCTTGACGAGGGCGACCTTGTCTACCTGAAAGGCAAGCGTTCAAAGGCTCCCAAGGATTTCAAGAATGTGCCTCACATCGTGCAGCCCGGCGAGAGTATGTACAGCATTGCACAGAAGTATGGCATCACGCTGAAGTCACTTTACAAGAAGAATGGACTGCAGCCCGACCACAGTATACGGGTTGGAGAAAGACTTAAAGTATATTAATGTATATGCAACAGATGTCCCTTCGATTGCTCCGCTGCATGCTGTTGCTGCTTTCTATTGCAGCCGGCCATGCCTTTGCCCAGGATTTCGGCGATTACTTTCAGGAGAAGACGCTGCGCATTGACTATGTGCTCACCGGCGATGCCAATGAGCAGGAGATCAGTCTCGACTGCCTGAGTTGCCTTCCGCAGTGGTACGGCAAGCGTTTCCGTCTTGCCGAGACGCCGGTGGAGGGCAACGGGCAGATAAGCGTCTACGACCATCGTTCACATGTGCTTATCTACAAGCACAGTTTCTCCACGCTCTTCCAGGAATGGCTTTCCTATCCTGAGGCAAAGACCTGCAGGAAGGCCTTTGAGCATGTGATGCTCATCCCCTACCCGAAGGACAGCGTGGAGATAAGCATTGAGTTGCGCAACAACCGCAGGGAGGTGGTTGCTTCGCTGACGCATACCGTTTCGCCCGATGACATTCTCATACAGCCCAAGGGTTACGGTTGTGTCACTCCCTACACCATCGTACAGCAGGCTGCTGACACGCTTCATTGTGTGCGCATCGCTTTTGTGGCTGAAGGTTATCAAGAAAAGGAGATGCCTATTTTCATGGGCGATGTGGCGGTTGCCGTCGATGCCCTTTTCCAGCACGAGCCCTTCAAGCGCAACCGGGAAGATTTTCAGATTATTGCCGTGCAGTCCCCTTCTGCCGACAGCGGTGTCAGCGAGCCGAAGCACGGCAGTTGGAAGGCAACCGCCGTCGGCTCGCACTTCGACACTTTCTACATGGACCGCTACCTGACGACCCAGCGCATGAAAGTGCTGCACGACCTGCTGGCGGGTACTCCCTATGACCACATCATCGTTTTGGCGAACACCAGCAACTACGGTGGCGGCGGCATTCTGAACCACTACAATCTCTCCATGACCCATCATCCGAAATTCCGTCAGGTGGTGGTGCACGAGTTCGGTCACAGTTTTGCCGGACTTGCCGACGAGTATGCGTATGAGTCAGAGCAAATTCCGATGTATCCTCCCGATGTGGAGCCATGGGAGCCGAACATCACCACGCTGGTGAGTTTCGAGGATAAGTGGTCTGGGTTCATGGAGAAGGCTGACGGCATTGGGCTGTATGAGGGTGCGGGATATAATCTTAAGGGTATTTACCGTGCCTTCCCCGACTGCCGTATGCGTACGAACGAGCATCCGGAATTCTGTCTGGTCTGCCAGCAGGCAATCCAGGAAGTCATCGGTTTCTATACTGGCAAACAATAACCAATAGCTATTTCCGAGTCCATCGCATGTCCCGTCTGAGAATGATATTACTTTGCCTGCTAGTTGTTCCGCTGTGTCATGCCCAGATGAAAGACAGCGAGCGATTGGGTATTGCCATTGAGTATTTCCAGTCGGGCAAGTATCAGGAAGCCCGGAATATTTTGTTGGAGCTGGACAAGTCTTACACCCTCAACCCCCGTTTCAGGGCATACCTGGGTGTATGCTGTTTCTATGAATGGGACTTCACGAAGGCGGTGGAGGTGCTTGACTCGGTTATTCCTCAGCTCACCACGCTCTCCCCTCAGGAGAGATCGGTCTACGCCTATGCCGCAGCGGAGAGTCATTTTGTCTTGGCGCACTACGGGGAAGCCATCCCCTACTTTGTTCAGGTATTGTCGCTTTGCCATCCTGACGAGCGTGGCGAAGCGTATTTCAAGTTGGCCTTCTGCCATCTTTCGGAAGAAGACTATGTGCGCGCCTATGGTTGTTTGGAGCAGTCGTTGAGTTACTACGAGCGCTACCAGTGCACTCCGGAGCATCAGGGTCGGATGGTTCAGATTCGGAATATGTTGTTGGGCGCGGAAGCGCGTGTAAAGCGTTTGATAAGGGAGTAATGGGACACAACCGACGGAGCAGCAAGGGCAAAGAGAACTTTCTCTTTGCCGAGTCGCGACGGAGGAAAAGGCGGCAGCCTTAAATATTATTGAGATCAGTTCGCTTGGGGATGCGTTTTTGCGTCCCTATGTGGTTTTGAGGTTGTAAGGTTGGAGGTTTGGTTCTTGCCTGTGGCGAGCGCATAGCGAGTGTTTGGGAGTTGAGGAATGTTTTTAGTCCATTCTGTTGAGGTAGTCTTGGTATGTGAAGTGTCTGAGTGTTTCGAGTTGTCCGTTTGTGTGTAGTATTGCGATGTCTGGGTGTTGGAGTCCGTTGAACATGTGTGTTTTGACGGTTGTGTAGTGTATCATGTCTTGGAAGATGATGTTTTCTCCGATTTGTAGTTGATGGTCGAACTGGTATGCGTCGATGTAGTCACCTGCGAGGCATGAGTTGCCTGCGAGTCGGTAGGTGGTTTGGTTGTTTGGGGGGTTGGTGGTTTGGTTGTTTGGGGGGTTGGTGGTTTGGTTGTTTTGGAGTGGTGTGTTTATTGTTTTTGCGTTTTTGACTTGTGGTTTGTATGGCATTTCGAGTGTGTCTGGCATGTGGCATGCGAATGAGACGTTGAGTATGGCTGTTTTTATGTTATGTTGTGTGACGATGTCGTTGACTTGTGCGACGAGTGTTCCTGTTTGCCATAGGAATGCGGATCCTGGTTCGAGTATGAGTTGCAGGTTTGGGTATTGTTTTTTGAAGTTGTTGAGTAGTTGTATGAGTAGTTTTTGGTTATAGTTTTTGTGTGTGACGAGGTGTCCTCCTCCGAAGTTTATCCATTTGAGTTTTGGCAGCCAGTGTTGGAATTTTTGTGTTATGTGTTGTAGTGTTTGCTGGAATTCTTCTGCTGTGCTTTCGCAGTGGTTGTGGCAGTGGAATCCTTGTATGTATGTTGGTAATTGTTTTGGGAGTTGTTGTTGTGTGATTCCGAATCTGGAGCCTGTTGTGCAGGGGTTGTATTGTTGTGTTTTGACGGTTGAGAATTCGGGGTTGATTCTGATTCCGATTGAGATGTCTGGGTTTATTTTTTGTGCTATGTGTGCGTATTGTTGTGCTTGTGTGATTGAGTTGAAGGTGAGGTGTGATGAGAGTTTTGCGAGTGTTTTTATGTTTTGTTGGTTGTATGCGGGTGTGTATGTGTGTGTTTTTGTTCCGAATTTTTGTGTGGCGAGTATTGCTTCGTATGTTGATGATGCCGTTGTTGCGTTGATGTATTGGCGGAAGATTGGGAATGTTTTCCAGAGTGCGAATGCCTTGAGTGCGAGTATGAATTGTGCTCCGGTTTGTTGTTGTACTTGTTGTATGAGTTGTAGGTTTTGCCGGAGTAGTTTTTCTTCGATGATGTAGGTTGGTGTCATGGTGGTTGTTTGGTTGTTTGGGTGTAAAGTTAGGATTTTTATTTGAGATATGGTTGTTGTTTATTGTATTTTTTGTATTTTTGCGGTTAGATTATTAAGTTGCTTTGGAGTTATGAAGTTAGTTGTTATGACGCGTTCCTCGTTTTTTGTGGAGGAGGATAAGATACTTTCGAGTTTGTTTGAGGAGGGTCTTGACCGTCTTCATTTGTACAAGCCTGGTGCGTCTCCTTTGTTTTCGGAGCGTTTGTTGTCGTTGTTGGATGAGGTTTACCACAGGCGTATTATGGTTCATGAGCATTTTTACCTGAAGGATGAGTTTGGTCTTGGTGGTATCCACATTGATGCGGCTGATGATCGTGTGGTTCCGAAGGGTTACAGGGGTAGGATAAGCCGTGGTTGCACGGATTTATCGGAGTTGGGTGTGTTGAAGAGGTGTTCGGATTATGTTTTTCTGCGTAACATTTTCGACAGTATAGAGTACAAGGATCGTGGTGAGAAGTCGTCGTTTATGATGTCGGATTTGGAGCGTGCGTCGTCTGCGGGCTTGATAGACAAGCATGTGTATGCGCTGGGTGGGATGCGTCTTGAGAATGTTCATTTGGCAAAGGAGTTGGGTTTTGGTGGTGTTGTTATCTGCGGTGATTTGTGGAATCGTTTTGACATTCAGTCGGAGCGTGATTTCACTGGTATTATGAAGTATTTTGAGAAGTTGCGTAAGGCGATGTAGTTGGTGGAATGAGGTTGTGAGGTTATGAGGTGTGAGGTCCTCCCGACTCGCGTGCTCGTAGGAGCGCAGTAGCGAGCGATGAGGTGGAGGGTTGTGAGTACTATTTTATTACTATATTATTATGTTATTATGGAGGCGAGTAAGCAATATAAGGTATTTTCGGGTAGTGGCAGCCGTTATCTGGCAGAGAAGATTTGCTGGCATCTTGGTTGTGAGTTGGGTAAGAGTTCGTTGACTCGTTTTTCGGACGGTGAGTTTTGCGTGTCGTTTGAGGAGTCTATCCGTGGCAAGGAAGTGTATCTGGTTCAGAGTACTTTTCCGAGCAGTGACAATTTGATGGAGTTGCTGTTGCTGATAGATGCTGCGAAGCGTGCTTCTGCGCATCATATCATTGCTGTTATTCCTTATTTCGGCTGGGCTCGTCAGGACCGTAAGGACAGGCCTCGTGTGAGCATTGCGGCGAAGTTGGTTGCGGACATGTTGTCGGCGGCTGGTGTGAACCGTGTTATGACGATGGACTTGCATGCGGACCAGATTCAGGGATTTTTCAACATTCCTGTGGACCATTTGTATGCTTCCGGTGTTTTGCTGCCTTATATGGAGGGTCTGCACTTGCCGGATCTTGTGATAGCGTCTCCTGATGTGGGTGGTTCGAAGCGTGCGAACTCTTATGCGAAGTATATGGGTTTGCCTTTGGTTTTGTGCAACAAGAAGCGTGCTCGTGCGAATGTTGTGGAGAGTATTCAGATTATCGGTGATGTGAAGGACAAGAATGTTATTATCATTGATGACATGGTAGACACGGCAGGTACGATAGCGAAGGCTGCTGACATCATGATGAGCGAGGGTGCGAAGAGTGTTCGTGCATGTGCTACTCATGGTGTGATGAGCGGTAATGCGGTTGAGACTATTGAGCGTTCGTCGATTACGGAATTGGTGTTTACTGACACGATACCTTTCCATCATGAGTCGCCGAAGATCAAGCAGTTGTCTGTTGCGGGTCAGTTTGCGGAGATTATCCGTCGTGTGAACAACAACGAGAGTATTTCGTCTCAATATGCGATTAGGTAGGTGGAATGAGGAATTTCTTAAGACTCGTAAACTCGTATAAGCACAGTAGCGAGTTAAGAAAAGGTCACTCCCTGTTGGGGTGACCTTTTTCTGTGTGGAAGGTGGAATGTGGTATTATTCGAGCCATTTTACATAGTTGAAGTCCTGTCGGTGTGGTAGGTTTGCATTCTTTGGGTACATTCGTACGCAGCATCGGAATGCTCCGGCCTCGTCTGGTGAGAAGTTTGCCTCGAATGTGAAGAGGTTTCCTTCTCTTCGTGTGACTTTGAAGGGTCGTACGGTGTGTATTTGCCTGTCGTCTGCGGACTGGTCGTTCTTGAGTGTGACGAGTTCGAGTCCGATGGCGTCGTCGAGTCCTTGTTCGTCGATGACATACTTGACGGTGTATTCCTTTCCTGTTTCTCCTCCGCTGTGTAGCACTTCGTCTTCTTTGTAAACGACTTTAATGGCATCCCATCGTTGTGCGACGGTTTCTTTCCATGCTGCGAGGTCTTTTGCGAGTCGGTTGTCGTTGGCGGCAAGTTTCTTGAATCGCTTTGCTTCCTTGGTGTAGAACTTGTCGTAGTAGTCGTCGAGTTGCCTCTTCATGGTGTAATGGGGTGCGATTGTGGCAATGGAGTTTTTGATTACCTTGATCCAATCTGTGCTGTATCCCTTTTTGTTGATATTGTAATAGAGGGGTATGATTTCGTTCTCGAGCAATCCGTAGATGGTGGCTGCGTCGAGTTGGTCCTGATATGCCTGGTTCTGGTAAGTGCGTTTTTCGGTGAGTGCCCATCCGGCTCCCTTGCGGTAGCCTTCGAGCCACCATCCGTCGAGGACTGAGAGGTTTACGACTCCGTTCATCTCTGCTTTTTCTCCTGATGTTCCGGAAGCCTCGAGGGGTCTTGTTGGTGTGTTCATCCAGATGTCGACGCCGCTGACGAGTCTTCGTGCGAGTTGCATGTCGTAGTCTTCGAGGAAGATTATCTTTCCGAGGAATTCGGGTCGCTGGCTGATTTCGAAAATTTTCTTGATGAGTCCCTGTCCTGCCCCATCGGCGGGATGTGCCTTACCGGAGAAGAAGAAGAGTACAGGATGTTCGGGGTTGTTGACGATTTTGGAGAGTCTGTCGAGGTCGGTGAAGAGGAGGTGTGCCCGCTTGTATGTTGCAAAGCGTCGGCAGAATCCGATCATCAGTGCGTTGGGGTTGATGCGTTCGAGGAGTGAAACGACGCGTGATGGGTCTCCCTGGTTCTTGAGCCATGTTTCGGTGAATTTCTCTCGTATGTAGTTCACCAGTTTGTTTTTCAGTGCCATTCGTGTTTCCCAGATTTCTGCATCGGGTACCTCGTAGATGGCATGCCATATTTCCTCGTTGCTCTGGTCTGCCATGAAGGTTTCGGCGAAGTACTTGGCATAGAGTCTGCGCCATTCTGTTGCTGCCCATGTGGGGAAATGTACTCCGTTGGTGACATAGCCTACATGGTTTTCTTCGGGATAGTAGCTCTTCCAAAGTGGTGCGAACATTTTCTGGCTTACCCATCCGTGTAGTTTGCTGACGCCGTTGATTTCCTGACAGGTGTTGCAAGCGAAGGTTGACATGCAGAAGCGCTCCTCGAGGTTGTCGGGATTGGTGCGTCCCATGCCGATGAACTCCTGCCATGAGATGCCGAGTTTCTGTGGGTATCCGCTCATATACTTGCCGAAGAGAGCCTCGTCGAAGTAGTCGTGTCCGGCAGGAACGGGTGTGTGGACTGTATAGAGTGAGGAACTTTTCACGAGTTCGAGTGCTTCGTTGAAGGAAAGTCCCTCGGCGACATAGTCGCACAGTCGCTGTAGGTTGCAGAGTGCTGCGTGTCCCTCGTTGCAATGGTAGATGTCTTTCTTTATGCCGAGTCGCTTCAGCAGCAGCATACCTCCGATTCCGAGGAGGATTTCCTGTTTGAGGCGGTTTTCCCAGTCACCTCCGTATAGGTTGTGCGTGATGGGCTTGTCGAATTCGGAGTTCATGTCGTTGTCGGTATCGAGCAGATAGAGTTTCACTCGGCCTACATTGACGCGCCATACATAGGCGTGTACATGATAATTCATATAAGGTACGGCAATTACGAGGGGGGTGCCGTCTTCGTCCAGTTGGCGCTCAATAGGCAGCGAGTTGAAGTTCTGTGCCTCGTTGTTGGCAATCTGCTGTCCCTCGATGCTCAGCGACTGTTTGAAGTAGCCGTATCTGTAGAGGAAACCGATGGCGCACATGTCCACATTGCTGTCGGATGCTTCCTTGACATAGTCTCCTGCGAGCATGCCAAGACCTCCTGAGTAAATCTTCAGAACCTGGCTGATGCCGTATTCCATGCAGAAATAGGCTACTGAGGGACGGGTTTTGTCGGGTTTCACATCCATGTATTCGCGGAAATGCTTGTAGACGGTTTTGAGTTTCTTCATTGCGGCGGCATCCTTTACCAATGCCTGCTTGCGGTCGTAGCTCAGGCGTTCGAGCAGCAATACGGGGTTGTGTCCTACGCTTTCGTACAACTCCCTGTCGATGGTGGTAAACAGCGACCGGGCTTCGTGGTTCCAAGCCCACCACATGTTGTGAGCCAATTCGTTTAAGCATTCCAGTTCGGCGGGAAGACTCGACTTGATGGTGAGTTCCTTCCACTGCGGAGTGTTTGAATAGTCTGATTTGAGTTTCATAAAAACTGGTATTTAATTAAATGTTGTTTCTCTTTTTTGCATTTTTCAGTGCATGGTCGTATGCCCTCTCATAGGCTGCGAAGAAATGTTTCCACAGTGCTTTCTTCGAGAGTTGGCGTGCTTTCTTCCGTGCACCTTCCTTCTCCGTTTCCGGGAGTTGTGCATAGCGGCTGACGGTCTGCGCCACCTGTTCCGCCACTTCATGGTAGTTGGTGTCGGATCGGTGGATAACTTCCACTCCGTTCTCTATGGTAGCAACGGCATTGAGTTCTTCTCTTGCCCAGATGCCAAAGCCTGCGAGGTCGGTAGTCACGCAGGGCACGCTGAAGGCGATGGCTTCCAGCGGAGTGTAGCCCCAGGGCTCGTAATAGGAAGGATAGATGCAGAGGTCATTACCCAGAACAATGTCGTAGTAGTGCTTATTGATGATGCCGTCCTCGCCGTCAAGATAGCAGGGGACGAATATTACTTTGACATTGTCTTCGGGGCGGTTGTGGAATCCATGGCGTTTCAGCATTTGGAGCATGCGATCGGTTTCCATATTGTGCAGCCAGTGGGTAAGATACGGGCAGGCCAGTGCTGCTCCTCTCGGTTGCTTTCCGCTCATCCGGTCGGCAAGGTCTTCGCGCGGGCTGGCCACCCAGGCGGGGACATTGACAAACGCCAGCACCTGCTTGCCGGCAGGCAAGAGCGCACGCAACCGTGCCATGGCATCGACAAAGACATCGAGACCTTTGTTGCGGAACTCATACCGTCCACTGGTCGAAACTATCAGGGTGTCTTCCGGCTGATGCCCTCCCGTGAGGCAGTCTGCCACATCCAGCAGTTGTTTCCTTGCCATCCAGCGCTTGGCTCCGAAGTCTTTTGCGGCAGGAACGAAGTCGTCTTCAAATCCGTTCAGCAACAGTTCGTCTGGCCGGCGTTCCAGCAGTTGGGTGCATTCCCTTGCGGTAATGGCGCTCACCGTAGTGAAGCAGTCGGCATTCTGTGCTGCTTTTTGCTCGACGGAGTGCTTGCTGTCGACATTCAGTTCGCGTGCCATCTGGTTGCCGTAGTAACCTGGCAAGTAGGAATAGAGGTCCTTGCCGTTTCCTGCGATGCTCCTGCCCACCGTCGTGGCATGGGTCGTGAAAATGGTTGCCACCTGCGGTACATACCTGTGAAGGTACAGCAGCGCAACACCCAGCATCCACTCGTTGGCATGGAAGATAACGCGCTGCCCGTTGAGGAAGTTGTTGTGAATGTTTTCAACCAGCCGGGCCACGGCATAGGCAAACATGGATGCCTCATCGTAGTCTCCATAGGCATGCAGGCTGTCCACTCCATAGTCTTCCCACAGATGCAGGTATATCTCGTTCTTGCGGACATAGTACTGTTGCGAGTTAAGAAGAATGGCTATGGGCTGTCCGGGAATGTTCCATCTGCCCACACGGCATTTGATGCCTGCCTGGGCGGCCACAGCCTGCCATTCAGTCATGATGCCGCTGTCTTCAGTAAAGGTGGTGTTGCTGTGCTTTCCCAAGTCGGGACCTATGAAAACGACCTTGTCTGGAAAGAGTTTCTGCATGGTGTTGGCGCGAGTGGCCAATACGGTATATATACCTCCCACCTTGTTGCAGACTTCCCAGCTGGATTCGAAAATAAAATCGGGTTTGAGTTTCATCGTAAACGGCTTATTGCGTTAACCGTCCGCGAAGTTACAAAAAATATACTTGTCGTACAATTTTAATCCACTATAATTCCGTCGATTCTCCTCATTTCTTGATTTATCTCATCTACGATGAGGTGAATAGCAGCCCCTGCCGCCCCACCTTCTCCCTTTTTATGGAAATCACAGTAAAAATCCAAAAGGGGCCCAAACGGATTACATTTGGGCGGCTTTTGCACTCCGTTTGGGGCTCTTTCGCAATGCGTTTGGGGCTCAAACGCAAGTTACTAATCACCAGTGTGTTACGACGACTGGCGCAAGCGTTTGTAAAAAACAGGAGGGAGAGAAGTTCTTCACCTCTCCCCCTCTTGTTTTCCTGTGTTTATTCCACCACTTCTTCTGGCGGTGGCGTTTCCGATTGAACCGCCTGTACGCCGCAAGGATTATAGCCGTCAGGGATGTCGAACGAAGCGGTACTCTTATAGTTCAGGTCCTTGTCGGCCATCACCTTCTTCATATAGATGCCCCAGATGGGGAGTGCTGCGGCGGCACCCTGTCCGTTTGCCATGGAGTCGAAGTGGATGTCGCGGTCGTCGCCGCCTACCCAGCAGGCACTGACAAGCTGCGGCGTGAATCCAACAAACCATCCGTCGGCATTTCGGTTTGTGGTACCCGTCTTTCCTCCGATGGAGCCCTGTATGCCATACAGGCGGCGAACGCGGCTACCTGTACCGCCGTCGATAACGCCCTGCAACTCAATGAGCATTTTGTAGGCACTCTCGGCATTGATAACTTCGTTCATGCGGGGCTGGAACTGGGCGATGACATTGCCTTCGGCATCCTCGATGCGCGTTACAAACAACGGAGCACAGCGGATTCCCTTGTTGGGGAATACGGAATAGGCACTGACCATTTCCGCCACGGACACCTCGCAGGGGCCGAGACAGAGAGCCAGCGACGGATAGATGTTGGGATTGTGAATGCCATA
The DNA here is from genome assembly GCA_937877605.1 of uncultured Prevotellaceae bacterium. Taxonomy (GTDB): domain Bacteria; phylum Bacteroidota; class Bacteroidia; order Bacteroidales; family Bacteroidaceae; genus Prevotella. The sequence goes on from CALFJA010000086.1 coordinate 31,886, forward strand.
GGAATGGAGCAATTCAACAAACTGGTAGGGGTTCATTTCGTTCATGAGGTATGCACTGACCCAGTTGTTCGACTGGGCAAGTCCCCATTTCAAGGTCACCATCTCCCCATATCGGGCACGGCTGCCGTTGCGCGGCGTCCACGGCTGCCCGCCGACATAGTAGGTGCGTTGCTCGTTTGGCACGACATCGCAGGGTGAATAGCCGTTCTCCATGGCCATGGAATAAAGGAACGGCTTGATGGTAGAACCCACCTGACGCCGACCTGCGGTGACCATGTCATACTGGAAGTGGGCAAAGTCGATACCTCCGACATAGGCTTTCACCTCGCCTGTCTGTGCCTCCATACTCATAAAGCCCGTACGGAGGAACTTCTTGTAGTAGCGTATGCTGTCGAGTGGAGTCATCGTGGTATCACGCTCGCCTTGATAGGAGAACACACTCATTTCCACTGGCGTGTTGAAGGCACGGCGTATTTCCTCCTCGCTGGCTCCGTCAGCCCGCATCACACGGTAACGCTCGCTCTGTTTCATGGCACGGTTCAGGATGTCCTGTACCTGCTTGGCGCTCAAGCGCGACGAATAGGGCGCGTTGGGTTTGTTCTTGCTCTCGGCAAAGAAGCGTGGCTGCAGGGTGCGACCGACATGCATCTCAACAGCCTCCTCGGCATACTTCTGCATACGGGAGTCGATGGTGGTGAAAACTTTCAGGCCATCGGTGTAGATGTTGTAGGCAGAACCGTTGCGCTTGAAGTTCTTGTTGCACCATCCGTAGAGCGGATCGGACTCCCACGCGATGGAGTCGTAGACATACTGTACGCGGTTCCATTCGGGATAGTCGTCCTTGTTCGGTTCCTTTGCCATCATGTACTGGCGGAGGAACTCGCGGAAATAAGTGGCTGTACCGTCCTTGTGGTCGATACGGTGGAAGTCCAGCTTGAGCTCTTCGGCCGAATGCTTGTCATATTCCGCCTGTGTCAGATAACCGGCCTTGACCATCTGCTGCAACACCACATTGCGCCGGTTGAGCGCACGGTCGGGGAAACGAACGGGATTGAACAGCGAAGGATTCTTGCAGAGGCCTATCAGCGTGGCACTCTCGTTCAATGTAAGGTCTTTGGCTTCCTTGTTGAAATAGGTGTTGGCTGCCGACTTGATGCCAACGGCATTGTGCAGGAAGTCGAAATAATTCAAATAAAAGGCTATGATTTCCTCTTTGGTGTAGTGGCGCTCCAGTTTTACGGCGATGACCCACTCTATCGGTTTTTGGAAAAGACGCTCTATCTTGTTGTGCGCCTTGGCCGAATAAAGCTGTTTGGCCAGCTGCTGTGTAATAGTGGAACCTCCACCGGCACTGGCTTGCTGGAGTATACCTCGCTTGACGATGGCGCGGCCAAGGGCAATGTAGTCTATTCCAGAATGTTCGTAGAACCGCTCGTCCTCCGTTGCCACCAGGGCTTTCACCAGATAAGGCGACAGTTGCTCGTAGGGAATGCATATTCGGTTCTCGCGGTCAATGCTGTAGGTACCTATTATCTTGCCATCGGCTGAATAGACCTGGGTGGCAAAGCGGCTGATGGGATTCTGCAAGTCTTCAATATCAGGCATATAGCCGATCCATCCGAACCACACTGCCGTGAAAAACAACAACAACGCCAGTAAGAGGCAGCCGAATGCCTTCCACATTCCAATAATAATTTTGCGTTTCATGCCTTATATTCAATTAACAATATTCAATAATCTAATGGCCATCTCCAAAAGCCAATCAAGCGATGAGGCTTCCTTTGCTATTCTGACAGGAACATAGCCTCAATGAGTTCTTTGTGATGTCCGGGCAGGATTACATGGTGGTTGCCAATCGGGTTGGACAGGAAATAGTTGGTGTCGGAGGGGTCTGCCAGTCTGATTTGTTGCTGTGTGCGGCAGAGGTCGGGCTTTCCCTGACAGGCTATGAGTTCCCCTTCTGCCACAAACAGGCGCGAAAGGTCGCCGGCCAGTTTGAATATGGTCACGGGACCCGTCTGCATATATCCGCGGATGCCGATGCCGATGCCCGACTCGAAGTGCGTGTCCAGTTCAAAGCGGTCGACCATGTCAAGTGGTATGGTGCAATGGGCAAAGAGCATCTCCCCCGTTTCGGGATTGATGTGTGCCGGATTGGCTTGGAAGCCCGAAATTCCGAGCAAAGAACGGGCCGTTAGCATGGACAGCGCCGTGGGAATGTCTCCCTCGCAGCCTGCCACATAGCCTTCCGCATTGAGCAAGGCAAGTGCGGTGCAGCCTGTGTTCTGCACGGCGGTGAGCAGGTCGAAGCAGCGAATGGTAAAGCCCTGAAGGTCATGGTGCTTAACAATCGCCTTGAGTGCAGTATACATCTGAAGTGCACCTGCCATTGAATGTTCTATGCCTGGGGTATCGTCGGCCGACAGGGGGGCTATGTGTGAAGATAGTTCTGCCAGTTTACCGGCATCGGGTTCCGGCTGGCGATCTAGTTCGGCCTTTACTTCCTCCATGGGAATGTCCACGAGAGCGACACCCAGCCGCTGGCGGACGGTTTCGTAGTCCACTCCGCTGGAAATGAGCCAGTCGGATGGGCGGCCCATGACACCCAAGCGCGCATTGCGCAGCCACTTACGGGCAGTCTCCGTCTTTTCCAGCAAATGGATTCGCCGGGAGACATACTCGGCCGAGCCGTGCAATATTTCGCCCTTCACATTGTGCTGCCGAAGATAGGAGAGAATCTCTGCCGAGGCGGCCAGCGAGTTGCTCTTGCCGGAAGTGAGCAGGTAGATGGGGCTTTCGGACTCAAGCAGACGGGGCAACAGTCGCAGGAAGGCTGCTTCCGTGCCGCCGGTACTGACATAGATAAGGTTGAGTGCCGATTCTCCGTATTGCTTGAAATCAGAACCGTGGAAGGCGTATTCCACATCCAGGCTGTTCAAATATTCGCGGGTAGTCCGTACCACTGCCTCCTCATTGTGCAGGGACGATGAGAGCATAAATATTGCTACTGACATGTTGTTTTTAGGTTTTCAGATGGATGGTTTCGGTGTTTTAAGAGCCATTTATTTGGCGAAGGTACAACAATTGCCCGAAAGATGCAAATGATTGTTGCCGAAACCGCTGCGAATTCAAATTATTTTACCTATTTTTACACCGCAAATCAACCAAACGACCAACTGTCAACACAATCAAAGCATGCAAAGGGAAATTTATCTTGCCGGTGGCTGCTTCTGGGGGCTGCAGCATCTCCTCCGCCAGTTGCCGGGGGTCATTGCCACGGAGGCAGGCTTTGCCAATGGGAATACCCCCCACCCCACCTACGAAGAAGTCTACACTGACCGGACTGGCCATGCGGAGACCGTCAGGGTGCTTTACAACGACGAACGGCTACGGCTCTTCACGCTCATCAATATCTACTTCATGGGCATTGACCCCCTCTCACTGAACCAGCAAGGAGGCGACAGGGGCACCCGATACCGTACCGGTGTCTATTACACTACAAAGAAAGACTGCGAAACCATTTCCCAAGTCTTTGCCCTGCAACAAGCAAAATACGGGAAGCCGCTGGCTGTCGAGCTACTCCCTTTGGAAAGCTTCTACCCCGCCGACGACCGACACCAGGACTATCTTCTCAATAATCCCACGGGCTATTGCCACCTGCCGCTGTCGCTCTTTCAGGAAGTGAAGCGGCTGAACCGGAAAATCTACTTTGCCGGTTCCATACGCGGAGGACGGACCGACGAACATCTGTATGCCAGCATCATTGAGCATATCCAGAAACGGCACTTCGTCCTGACCGAGCATGTGGGAAACCTCCGGAAAAGTGCGCTGGAGAACCAGCCTGCCAACAATGCGGACATCTATAGACAAGACACCGGCTGGATTGCACAATGCGACATTCTCATTGCCGAATGCACCGTTCCCTCGTTGGGAGTGGGCTACGAACTGGCCTATGCCGAGCAATTGCGGAAACCCTGCCACATCTTCTTCAACGACCAGCGCTGCCGCCTTTCCGCCATGATTGCCGGGAACAAGTACTTCTGCCTCCATCCCTATACGGCAGAAGCAGAATTGTTCGACACGATTGACAAAATCCTCCCGTAGCGTGGCAACCGACCCTTCGCATGGATTTTTTGTAAAGATTTCTTACTGTTTTCACATTTCGGCGATGCTACTGCCGTGTTAAAAAACTACCTGTGGGCAAAGTTGCCACCGCCGGGGAGAAAAGGCTGTATTCGGAAGTACGGCTGACAACTAGCAACTTATAGGCGTTCTGAAGTGAAAATAATCGCAGCAATTTTCCAACTGGGCGGCTCTTGCAAAGCAAAAGCCTAGGTCTTGGCCGACAACTGTACGGGTGTCGTATGCCCAGACCTAGGCTGTTATGGTTCAGTATTTGGAGATAAAACCGCGAAAAGTGTTAAAATGCCCCTGTCATAAGGCTGCAGAAGCCCTTGAAAAAATGTAATGATTTTTTACGAAAAGGACGCATGCTACTGACAGTTGTCTACTTTATTCTCACCTTCCTGGTCTTTCCCGTACCCGCTTTCTCCAGGACAACGCCCTTGTATGCCTGGTTGGCGGGCACTCCGTCCAAGGTGTATCGCCTTGCCTTGGTCAGTGTTCCTTCTTCCGTGGGTAGGGACTCGATAGCGGTTGCGGTGTTCACGACATTCAAGTTGCAGGCCTGCTGGCTTCCACCGTCCAGACTCTCGGCAGTAATGACGCAACTACCGGCCGAATGAAGGCGCACAATACCGTCGCTGACTGTGGCCACCGAGGCGTCGGACGAACTCCATCTCACCCGTACATCTGTCGTGGTCGACGGCGATAGGGTGTATTTAAGTACCACGGTGTCCTGCTCAGCCATGTCGGCTTCGCGCTCAATGGCTGAAAGGGTGAGTGCCGTCGAGACGACGGGCTGGTTCTGTGAGCCGCGCCGATAGAGATACGGCAGTTGGAGCGAAGTGCTCTTGTAGTTCCAGAAGCGTGCATAACTGCCCGACGGGGCATTGTAGCGCATGGTTCCGTAGTTGGTGTTGGTGCTGGCAATGGTAGCACCGTCGTAGCCAAGGCTGACCGTCCATGTGGTGACGCCCTCGTCCCATGCCAGATGCTGTGCCGCAGTGGCACCCAACACCCTGCCATACTGGTCGGTGAAGGTCCAATAGCCCGATGCGTCTTTGGTCAGCGTGAAGATGGATACATCCGGTTCGTATAATGAAGAGGTTGAAGCCACACCTATAGCGTCAAGGTAATGGCTGGTGGAAATGCCGTCGATATCGCCGGCTGCGCTGCCGCTGCGATACATGATGACCACATCACCGTCGTTGATGGCATCTTTCTTCTCCAGTTTGGAGTAAGACCACGACATGGCCGACTCCGTCCCTGCTGCGGATGGAGTGTAGTCGATGGTGATTCGGTTGATGTAGACGGAGCCTTCGCTTGTTCCGCCGACTATGGCGATGGCAAGTTCTTCATCGCTGAGTGCCTGCGAGAGTTGCATCTCCTTGGTCAGGTCCACATATACGCCCAAGTCCTTGCTCACCCACTGCCCGTACCAGTCGTCGGAACTGAAATCCTTGGCCGACATTGTATAGAGTGTGGTCTCTCCGTTGGTCACCTTAAGGGCAAAACTGCCGCTCTTTGCGTTGGAACACATGTTCAATGTGACACTGTTCACCGTACAGCCTTCCCATCCCTGCAGGTAAAGCGTGGCCGTCTTGTTGCGCGGAACTTGGTTGTAACGGTTGCCCGTGGTGGCGCCATAGGGGTTGTCGAAAATCGCAACCGCCCCTTTGGGCTGCTCACCGAAGGCCTTCAGCGCGAAATCGGCCTTGTCCTTGTTGTATTCCACGATTTGGTAGGATACCGATGCTGCCATCATCTGACCGCAAACAAGCAACGAAAGCAGGAAAAATAAGATTTTACGAATCATAATTTGCTATTTAATAATATAGAAAAATATCGTTATCAGGATGTCGGTTAGTTTGAATTGTCTATTGTTCACTATCTGCGCGTGATACTCTTGTGGACAATTCGTAGTACACGGCCTCCAGTTCCTCGATGCTCATCTCGGACAGAAGATGTCCGATACGGCTGTTCAGGAGGGAACGGCGCAGGAGTTCGTCCTGCTCAGAGTTTCCAAATCGCACCATATACGCTATCGGATGAAATTTGTATGAATCCTGCTCGGTTCCTCCTCGGGCAGTCCGCTGCGCTCCTTTTCCGCCCGGATAGCCTTAATCAGGAATCCCATGTTGCGTCCTAAGACCCGCATTATCTGCATTCCCTCGGCATCCTGCAAGGTTTCCTCCGGTGAATTGCCGTGCACCTCGTTCCAGTATCGGCTGGAAACGATAGGCATTTCTGCTATGGAGAAGTACTTGTTGAGTTGGTCGAGTGTGGCTATGGTGCCAGCCCTCCTTGCCGATGCCACTGCAGCACCTACCTTCATGCGCTTGGAAAAAGAGGTGCAGTAGAAAAGTCTGTCCATGAACGATGTAATGGTTCCGGCCGCACCGGCATAGTAAACGGGCGAACCGACCACCAGACCGTCGGCTTCCTCAAACTTGGCTGCCACCTCGTTCACCTTGTCGTCGAAGATGCAATGACCCAGTCTGCGGCATTGCAGACAGGAAATGCATCCCCGTACGGACAGATGTCCGACATGGATAATCTCCGTTTCTATTCCAGATGCATTGAGTTCGCCAGCCACCACTTCCAAGGCACAGTTGGTGGAGCCGTGAGCATGGGGGCTGCCGTTTAGCAGTATGACTTTCATTGGCATTTCGTATGTTGTTATTGTTCGACATGAAAGGAATCTGCCTGCCACTGGATGATACCTCCCAAAAGGTTAACCACCTCGTAGCCCTTGTCTGCCAGCTGGGCAGCGGCATTGGCACTTCGCTTCCCACTGCGGCAATAGACAGCCACCACACGGTCTTTTTCCAACTGAGCACAGGCCTGTTCGATGAAATTCCTATTCTTGAAGTCGATGTTCACGGCTCCAATCAGGTGCCCTTCGGCAAACTCCTCCGCCGTGCGGACATCCACCAACTGCACATCTCCCGAACCGATTATCTCGGAAAACTCGGCAGTTGATACTGAACGGAATTTATCTGAGATAGGTTTTTGAGGTAACAGGAAGAAGTAAACCAATGCCAATAAAAGGAGGATGACGATGGCAATAATCAAGATTCGTTTCATAAATATTATATAAAGGTGTTTCTCAAAAGGCAAAATTACGAATAAGCGCGTAATAAACAAATTATTATAAGGTAAATTATTTTCGGGGAAAAAGCGGATAGATATGATCAGAATGTATTTTATCCTGTTTTCTTCGGCGTTTTTTTTGCCAGCAAGAAACTTTTCATTATCTTCGCAGGTAAGAACATTAAGCAATTTATTTCAATACTATGCAGATAACGAAATTCGACGATTTGATGCATCATCTGGCCGACCACAACAGACAGGTAAGCGTAGCAGTGGTCAAGGCCGAGGACGAATCCACGCAGGAAGCACTCCGCCAGGCCATGGAACAGGGGTTTGTACGGACCGTTTTCGTGGGCGGTCGTCAGGCTATTGAAGCGAACATGCAACTCATGGAGCAAAAAGAAAAGTTTCGCATCGTTGATATGGACGACCCGGAAGAGGCCTGCGCCCAGGCGGTGGCACTGGTCAGGGAAGGGAAAGCCGATGTGTTGATGAAGGGCCTGGTCAATACTGACAAGCTGCTGCGTGCCATTCTGAACAAGGAAACGGGCATCCTGCCGAAGGGAAGGTTGCTCACGCACATCACAGCCGCCGAACTGGCCGACTACGACAAACTCCTTTTCTTCACCGACCCGGCCGTACTCCCCTCACCCACCCTTGAACAGCGACGCGAACAGATTGCTTATTTGAAGACTCTATGCCATGCCTTTGGCATCGACTGCCCCCGCATTGCCCTCATCCACTGCACGGAGAAAGTGAACGGGAAGCATTTCCCTGTCACACTCGACTACCAACAGCTGACCGAGGAATGGAAGGCCGGCCAAGTGGGCGACTGTATCGTTGACGGTCCGCTGGACTTGAAGACATCCATTTGCCGCGAGAGCATGCTCACCAAGGGAATAAGCTCACCTATAGACGGCCATGCCGACGCCGTGATATTCCCCGACATACAGGCCGCCAATGTCTTCTTCAAGATCATCACCTTCCTGCCCACCACTAAGGTAGCCTGCTGCCTGCAAGGCACTGACGCCCCCGTGGTGCTCACCTCCCGCAGCGATTCCACCGAGACGAAATTCCTTTCGCTCGCTTTGGCCGCACAGTCGGTTCACAACTAAACCATTGAAAGTCCTTAACACCAAAATACTTGAAAAACACCATGTACATCCTAGCCATCAATCCTGGTTCCACCAGTACGAAGATAGCCATCTACAACAACGAGGAGCAAGTGCTCCGCAAGAATATCCAGCACAATGCCGACGAACTGGCAGCCTACGGAGAGGTAACGGAACAGTATGCCTTCCGTAAGCAACTGGTCATGAACGAATTGGCAAAACTCGACTCTTCCATCGTGCTTTCGGCCGTTATCGGTCGCGGCGGACTGGCCAAGCCCGTTGAAGGTGGCGTTTACGAGGTTACACCGCGCATGATTGAGATGACCCGACAGGCCAAGTACAAGCATGTATGCGACCTGGGGTGCCTCATGGCCTATGAGATTGCCAAGGAAATACCTGGCTGCCAATGCTACATTGCCGACCCCGGAATGGTAGATGAGATGAATCCCTATGCGCGCATCAGTGGTTCTCCTCTGTTGCCGAGGGTCTGTCTCTGGCATGCCCTGAACCAGCGTGCCATCGCCCGACGCTTTGCCAAGGAGCACGGCAGCCGCTACGAGGATTTGCGGCTCATCATCTGTCACCTGGGTGGAGGAATTTCCATTGCCGCTCATGACCACGGGCGCGCCGTCGATGCAAACAACGCACTGGACGGAGAAGGCCCGTTCGGACCGGAACGCACCGGTTCGCTGCCCGTTGCCGACTTGGTGAGGCTGTGCTTCTCAGGCAAATACACTGAAAGTGAACTGCTCAACCACATCTCACGACGCGGCGGTGTCATGGCCTATCTAGGCACCAACGACATGATAAAGAATGTGGAAAGCGTCAAGAACGGCGACAAAAAGGCGGAACTCATTGTCAATGCCATGATTTACGACACTGCCAAGTTCATCGCTTCCTACACCCCCGTACTCCACGGAGAGGTGGATGCCATCATCCTGACCGGCGGACTGGCATTTTCCGACTATATCGTCAGTGGGCTGAAAGAGCGTCTCTCTTTCATTGCACCCATCCATGTCTATCCCGGTGAGGACGAAATGGAAGCATTGGCACTGAACGCCCTCGACGCCTTACAAGGCAATACGGAAGTCAAAGAGTATTAGTTGCATAACCTGTTGGTTTCCAACGGCTTGCAACTGGGGCCCAAACACATTCCAAAAGAGCCCCAAACACACGGCGAAAGCCGTCCAAACGCAATGCATTTGGGCGGCTTTCATATTTTGGATGAAATTCTGTTGGTAATCGGACAAATTACTACCATGCGAAAAGCGGGAAGCCTGCCATGGTCTCATTGACCTTGCTGCGTACCGTTTCTATCACCTTCGCATCATCAGGAGCATTCAACACCTCCTCGATGAGAGCTGCCACGAGGTGCATGGTCTCGGCATCGGCGCCACGGGTGGTCATGGCTGCCGTTCCCAAACGGATACCGCTGGTTTGGAATGCGCTGCGGGTGTCGAATGGCACCATGTTCTTGTTAACCGTGATGTCGGCTGCCACGAGAGCGTTTTCTGCCACCTTTCCCGTCAGTTCGGGATATTTCGGGCGCAGATCCACCAACATGGAGTGATTGTCAGTACCTCCGCTGACGATATCGAACCCACGGGAGATAAGGTCGTCGGCCAGCACTGCCGCATTGGTCTTCACCCGGCTGGCATACTCCTTCCATTCCGGCTGGAGGTTTTCCTCAAAGGCTACTGCTTTAGCTGCTATGACATGCTCAAGCGGACCGCCTTGAATGCCGGGGAATACGGCGGCATTGAGCAGCTGGCTCATCATCTTTATCTCGCCTTTCTTGGTGGTCAGCCCCCACGGATTCTCAAAATCTTTGCCCATCAGGATGATACCACCGCGCGGACCACGCAGCGTCTTATGGGTGGTGGAGGTCACAATGTGGGCATACTTCACGGGATTGTCAAGCAGACCGGCGGCAATCAGTCCTGCCGGATGAGCCATGTCAATCATGAGCAACGCCCCCACCTCGTCGGCAATCTGGCGCATGCGACGATAGTCCCACTCGCGGCTGTAGGCCGAACCGCCACCTACAATCAGTTTCGGACGGTGTTCGCGCGCCAGGCGTTCCATCTCGTCGTAGTCGACACGGCCAGTCTCGCGGTTAAGGTTGTAGCCCACCGGATGATAGAGCAAGCCGGATGTGTTTACCGCGCTTCCATGAGAGAGGTGGCCGCCGTGGTCAAGGTTCAGTCCCATGAAGGTATCACCTGGTTTCAACACAGCCAGGAACACGGCAGCATTGGCCTGTGCACCCGAGTGTGGCTGGACATTGGCAAACTCAGCGCCGAAGAGTTTCTTCACCCGCTCTCGGGCAAGGTCCTCTACCTTGTCCACCACTTGGCAACCGCCATAGTAGCGTTTGCCGGGCAGCCCTTCAGCATACTTGTTCGTCAGCCATGAACCCATGGCACGCATCACCTGGTCGCTCACAAAGTTTTCACTGGCAATGAGCTCCATTCCGCGCAACTGCCGCTGGTGCTCCTGCTCAATCAACTGGAAAATTTCATTGTCGTGTTTCATATCTATTGGATTTAAGGTTTTCAACTATATGCCATGCGTGAAGATTGCGGACTAAGGATTGACCACATTGACAGGGCTGCCCTGTACGAAGGAGCGCACATTCTCCACGGCAATGGCCATGAGGCGTTGCCGGGCTTCGTAGGTGGCCCAGGCTATGTGAGGTGTGAGATAGGCATTGGGGAGATCCAGCAAAGGATTGTCTGCAGCGGGCGGTTCCTGCTCCATCACATCGGCAACATAAGCCTGCAGGCAGTTCTGGCGCAATGCAGCAGCAACGGCCTGTTCGTCTACCAGTGGCCCACGCCCAGTGTTCACCAGTATGGCCGATGGCTTCATCTGTGTGAGTGAGTCACTGTTGATCAAAGCCTTGGTTTCGGCCGTCAGCGGACAGTGAAGGGAAAGGACGTCGCTCTGTGAAAGGAGTTCTTCGAACGATACCTTTTCAATTTTGCCCAGCAACGACTGCGGCTTGCTCGTAACGGCAATGACACGCATGCCGAACGCCTGTGCAATCCCTGCTACACGCATACCGATATTGCCCAAGCCGTAGATGCCGAAGGTCTTGCCGGCAAGTTCGGTCAGGGGGGTGTCCCAATAGCAGAAGTCGGGGTTCTGCGACCATCGTCCGCTACGGGTGGCTACGGCATAATGGTCTGTCCGGTTACAGACATTCAGCACCAGCGCAAACACCATCTGCGCAACGCTGTCTGTACTGTAGGAAGGAATGTTGGCAACTATCACGCCATGCTCCCGTGCCGCCGCAATATCGATGGTGTTGAACCCCGTGGCCAGAATTCCGATGAACTTCAAGCGGGGAAGTCCTGCGATGATCTCTCGTGAGAAGGGTATCTTGTTTGTCAAAATAATGTCGGCATCCTTTGCCCGTTCGAACAGTTGTTCTAATGGAGTACGGGGATAGACCGTTAGTGAACCGAATTCACGGAAAGGCTCCCATGAGAGATCGCCCGGATTGGCCGCATGGCCGTCAAGCACTACTATATTCATCTCGCTCATCCTATTCATCTTTGAACCTGTCGCCCCAGAACTGGAGCATGCGCTTATAGAGATTTTCTTCAGAAGAAGTGTGTTGTGCATGCCAGAATCTGGCCGAAGCCAGCGCATCGGGCAAATACTGTTGAGTCACAAAATGGTTGGGATAGTCATGGCTGTACTTGTAACCGTCGCTGTATCCCAACTGGCGCATGAGTTGTGTCGGTGCATTGCGCAGATGAAGGGGCACCGGCTGATTGCCAGACTGTCTCACCTCCGCCAGGGCTGCATCAATACCGAGATAGGCTGAGTTGCTTTTTGCACTCGTGGCAAGATAAACAACGGTTTCGGCAAGAGGGATGCGCGCCTCCGGCCATCCTATTTTCATCACAGCATCGAAAGCCGCATTGGCCAGCAACAGGGCATTGGGATTGGCCAATCCGATGTCTTCCGACGCACTGATAATCAGCCGTCGGGCTATGAACTCCGGGTCCTCTCCTCCTTCAATCATGCGTGCCATCCAATAAAGGGCGGCATCGGGATCGCTGCCACGAATGCTCTTAATGAAGGCTGAGATAATATCGTAGTGCATCTCCCCGTCTTTGTCGTAGGCCAATGGATTTTGTTGTAGGGTTTCCTTTACGAAATCGTCAGTTACCACCACATCACCGTCGCCACGGGAATCAACCACCAGTTCCAGTATGTTCAGCAGTTTGCGGGCATCACCTCCACTGTAGCGCAACAAAGCATCCGTTTCCTTCAACTGGATGTTGCGCTCCTTGAGAACGACATCCTTGTGTACGGCACGGTCGAGCAGTGCCAGCAAATCGTCTTTCTCCAACGACTTGAGCACATATAACTGACAGCGAGAAAGAAGCGGGCGTATCACCTCGAACGACGGATTTTCGGTGGTTGCACCAATGAGCGTTATCGTTCCGCGTTCGACAGCAGCCAGCAGTGAATCTTGCTGCGACTTGCTGAAACGATGAATCTCATCAATGAACAAAATGGGGGAACCGGAATTGAAAAAAGTACTCTTCTGTGCCCGTTCAATAACCTCCCGCACATCCTTCACGCCGCTGCTGACAGCACTTAAGGTATAGAATGGTGTCTCCAATCGATGGGCAATGATTTGCGCCAGGGTGGTTTTCCCCACACCAGGAGGTCCCCACAGGATGAAAGAGGAAATCTTTCCGCTCTCTATCATCCTCCGGAGCACAGCGTTCTCACCGACCAGGTGCTGCTGGCCGACATACTCGTCGAGCGTACGGGGGCGAAGCCGTTCGGCTAATGGTTCACTCATATCACCACAAAATTACGCTTTTTTATCGATTACGAACACCAAACGGCATAAACTTTTATCATTTGGACGGAATTTCAAAATTAAAGCCATGTTTTTACAAAAGAAAAGTTTGCTCATATAATACAAAGTACTTATTTTTGCACACAAGCAGATGCGAAACCAATCCCTGCACAACTATACAACGCCTTTTAATTTTCACCATAATGGCTAAGCAAAACAAGAAACAACTCTCTTTGAAAAACATCACCAAGAGTTCTGTCTGGGATGTTCAGGAAAACGATATCATCCGCATGCTCCAGGCGGCCGAAAAGGAAATAGAGATAAAGGAGAATCTCTCCCATTATATCAATATCATAAAGACGGCATTCGACATAGAAGAGGTCAAGGTAGACCGCCCCGAAGTGATTCGCAAATACGAAGCCCGTGGGATGAAAATCGCCGTGCTGAAAAACGAAGACAGCAAACAGAAACTTGCCATTAAGAAGCGTCCCATTACCAGGGTAACCGACCTTACCTACGAGAACATCCGCCATATTTCTGCGGCCCAGCTCATCGATGTGCTTGACAAGAATTTCGGCGGAGGCTGGGATTCTCTCTCACAGAGCATCAAGGACATCATTGAAACGGGGTTCGACATCAGCACCACCACCCTGCCTGCCAACAGACTACACAAGGCCGGCAGTATGTACGACAAGAAAATCAAAGATGGATTTGAAGTGCTGGAAATCCAGCGAGGAGCTTGGACAGAGGCTATATTTGCCAAGGAAAAGCCCCTGACGGAGAAACCTAAATACAGGATGGACAACGACGATGTTGACCTCGGCCCAGACGACGACAAACTGCAAGATAATCCTATTGATAATGATGACGACGATGCCTTCGATGACGACGACTTGACCGAGGAGAGCTACAGAACCACCTACGAAACTGACCCGGAAGACCTTACATTGGAGGATGCCGAGGCAGCAGAAGACGAGGAATACTAACACGCGTACGCGTACATTTATATATTGTTACGGTCACCCTGCAGTTTTGCAGGGTGACTTTTATTTGCCCGAGGTACAAAGGTTTCGTACGCATACAGCAAAGAAGTGCCGGCATGCAAACATGCCGGCACTTCAAATATGAATGTTTCTAACTAGATTTAGAAGAAGAGATAACGATTGTCCTTTACATTAGCATTGAGCAACAGTTCCTGCATGAAGTTACCTGCATGCTGGAGAAGTTTCTGGCGTGCAGAAGCTTCAGCTTCCTTGGCATTGAATTCGACTGGGCGCTTTGCCTTCTCTGTGACCTGGAAGAGGTAGACGCCTCCATTACCCTTAACCGGGGCTGCGGAGAACTTACCCTTTGCCGTAGCCGAAACGGCACCACTCAAGGCAGGTTCGCTGGCACCTGTTTCTGTTACGAAGACTGGAGCGGCAAATGTGATTTGCTCAACGGTAGAGAGTTTGCCACCCTTGGCCTGTGCAGCTTGCAGCGAATTGACTCCCTTCAGGTTTTCTACAATCTGGGCAGCCTTCTTGTCTTTCAGCACCTCTGCCTTGACGGCCTCCTGTACCTGAGCATCTGCCAATGCACGCGTACCTACCCCATTTACCTTATCAAGAATGAGCAGGAGCAAATGGTCGCCGTTGTTGCCACATTCAAACATCTGCGACACTTCGCCTTCCTTGGCATCGAACACCCATTTCAGGGCTTCGCGTGTACTGCGCATATTCAGCAGATTGTGTTGGGAAGTGGAAACATCGTCAGCAGTAAGCACCTGATAGCCGTTCTTGGCAGCGTTCTTTACAATTGCTTCGGCATTGTTGTTGGCACTGATGAAAGAACTGAACTTGTTGTAAATCTGAGTACGGGTTTCAGGAGAATAGTCAATGGTCTTCTTGATGACTGCCACCTGATATTTGGTAACTACATTCTTGCGGTCGAGCACCTGAACAATGGAATTGCCCTGGGTGAAGACGAGGTTGCGAACTTCGTTAAGTGGCATGGTGTACAGAGTCTCTATCATGTTCTTTGAGTCGGCATCGACAGTTGCATTCTGGAACTGTGCGGTTGTCAGCCAAGTTGGCTCACCGGTCTGTCCATAAACTTTTGCCAAAGCTTCGAAGTCGGCACCACCCTTCAGCGCGTTGTAGATGGAATCGGCACGGGTACGGGCTTCGTCCAGCGACTGGGCAAATACCTGAATTCTGCGATACTGAACGGAGTCGGGTGTTTGCTGTTTTCCAACCAACTTGATAAGATTCAATGTGTTGTCGCGGACATTTTCAACTGGGCCATAGGTCTGACCAACGGCAATAGAGTCGAGGCGGGATGAAATTTCCTGCGGATAGGCAGACTTTAACACAGCCAGACCATTATAAGGAATTAACGATGTAGACTTGCGAACAACATCGGCAACATCGGTACTTTCCTGAAGTTGGGCCTTCAGCTGTACGAACTGGTCATCAATGGCCTTACGATCTGTGGATGAAGGAACAACGGGAACATTGATGTATTTGATATTACGAGTTTCCTGTGCCTGGTCGAAAAGCATGCTCAGCTCATCATATTTGGCTTTCATCTCAGCATCGGTAACATTAATCTTTGCATCATCGATGGCAGAATATGGGAACGAAACTAGTTCGACCTTACTTTCCACATTCTCAGCCTCGTATGCCATCTTGGCGTCTACGGGATTGGAGAGCAAAGCATGTCCAAGCAAACTCTGATACTTTTGCACCAGAAGCTGCTGACGCATAGTCTTCTCTATGAAGCGCCAGTACTTGTAAATGCTTTCATATCGACGGGCTTCCGGAGAATTCGTATTGGCCACTTTCTTGTATTCTGCAAGGAAACTCTTCAGCGAGTTTGCGTCGAATCGACCCGTTTCCTGATTTACAAACGGAGTTTGGAGAAGCATCGGGTTGGTTCCCTTGTTAATAATGTTCTGCAATTCATCGTTGGTAACTGTCAAACCGAGTTTCTCTGCCTCATTACCCAGAATCTGTGACTGAACATAGGTATTCCATACCATGTCCTTCACCTGGTTCATTTGATCTTCATCGAGGTTGTCCAAACCCTGCTGAAGTTTCAAAACTTCGCTGTACTCGTCCATCATTTTCTGGAAGTCCTGCACATTCAGTTTTTTACCCAGCACCTCGCCAACCTGTGAACGACGGTTGTTGCGGGCTGATTCGCATGAACGGAAGGCTTCCTCTGCAATAAATGCAAACAGGGCAAATCCAATGATGGAGATGAGGATGATGCCCTTACTTCTGATTTTTCCTAATGCTGCCATTTTGTTGATTATTTGTTATTTTTATCGTATTCGGTCAAAAAAGCGTACAAAAGTAGTAAAAAACGCGCAATTGAGAAAAGAAAACCTAAGGTTTTTTCATTTCCCTGCCATGGATGGGGTCTTTGCGCTCAAGAATTACCTCCTTTCCCCACCGTCAGGTGTACCAATTCTATTTTCGTCATGGTCTTCTTGGTAACCTTGAAAGAAAAGGGACCCACCTGTACGGTCTCGTTCAATTTCGGGAAACTCTCGTAGGTGTATAGAATGAGTCCGCCGATGGTCATGTATTCGTCGCTTTCCGGCAGATTGAGGTCGAACATTTCGTTCACCTTGTCAATCTCCAGGCGGGCAGACAGGATGTATTCGTTGTCGCCAACTTTCCGCGCTTCGTATTTTGCATTGTCGTGTTCGTCCTCTATTTCGCCGAATATTTCCTCCACGATATCCTCCAGCGCCACTATTCCACTGGTTCCGCCGAACTCATCGACAACGATGGCTAGGCTTTTCTTTTCCTGAAGCAGGATCTTCATCAGGCGTTGTGCCTGCATTGTTTCGGGAACAAAGGGCATGGAGGTAATGCCCTCACGCCAGTCCTTCGTGTCCTTGGAGACCTGATAGCGGAACCATTCCGAAGAATGGTAATAGCCAACGATATGATCGATATCGCCTTGATAGACAATGAGTTTCCCATGTCCACTCTCAACAAACTGTTGTTTCAATTCGTCCAAAGTACATTCATCCATGTCAACGGAAACGATTTCCGTACGTGGAATCATACAGTCCCTCACTTTCGTCTCGGAGAAATCCAGGGCGTTCTGGAACATTTTCACTTCGTTTTCAATCTCCTCATCAGTGCGGGCATTCTGTATTGTGGTCTGCAACAGATGGTCGAGGTCCACCCGGGAGAAGTCCTCTTCATTCATGGTTTTCTGAATGCGGATGCCAAACAGCCTGAGGCAAATTCGAGAAAGAATGGTGGCGAACTTGCTTACCGGCCACAGCAGCAGATAGAAAATGTAGGCTAGAGGCGCAAATAACGAGAGCATGAAGTTGGCATTGCCCTTGAAAAGCATCTTGGGCAGAAACTCCGCAGTCACCAGGACAATGAGCGTGGAAAGTATGGTGTCTGCCGGAACGGTGAAAGCCGGAGAGAAATTGCGGAAGATAGTACCATCAAAGAAAGTAGCAATGAGGATACCATATACCACGAGGACAATGTTGTTGCCAACCAGCATTGTGCTTACAAAGTCGTTGGGGTGGGTGTAGAAAAAGGAAATAAGTTTCTGGGAGAACCTGTTATTGTCCTTATCAACTTCCGCCAACATCCTATTGCTGGAAACAAAGGCGATTTCCATTCCGGAGAAAAATGCCGAAAGCATCAGCGCCACTACAATTTCTATGACTAATACAATATCGATCATGGCACCTTAATTACTTTTTGGCATTGGCTGTGTCGGCGGACGGAAGTGCTCTATTTCCTGTTGGTCGGCCTTTCGCAGCGTATCACCACCGTCGATGTCGCCCCTGTCGAACGACCCACGGGTGTTGGATATGTAGTATTTCGTCATTTGGTCGTCACTGCGGAAATAGCTTCCTTCCAGTTCACGGTCAGGAGTAATCAGCCGGGAATACTTGTTAGAATAGAGTTCATGGTTCAGTTCGTCCCAGAACAGTTCGTCACTATAATAGCGCAGGCCGTCGGCCGTTGAGATGCGAACACGCGAACGCAGTTCCCATCGCTTCTCTACATCGTAATAGTAGGCCGTATCGCATTGAATATAGGACTGGACATGGAATTTCTCATCAAACTGCTCAAGGAAGAGTCCTTTCTCAAATATCCAGCGGGAGGGACGGATATTCTGGTTCACTTGCCATTCTTCGCTGACGATCCGGTATTTCAGGATGCCAGAATCGGACACAAGCGTATTCACGCCATAGCTGGTCATGATAGCCACAGAGTCCTCAGGATGGATAGGAGGCGCCGTATGTTCCTTTTGTCTTGAACAGGCAAAGAACAACAGACATGTACATCCGACTAACAGGAGCCTTACCGGAGTCTTTCCTACGAGCTGCATATTATAGCGTTTGACTTATTCAACCTTCCACTTGGCAAACCAACGCTCGTTGAAAGTTATGCCCACACATATCCGGAAGGTATTCTCCTTAATCAGCTGGGCGGCATCCATACGGGCATATTGCACGCCGAGATTAAGGATGGAACGGTTGTTATATCCGTTTACTATAGGTATACCAAGACCCATGCTCACACTCATTTCCTTAGGGCCGTCCAGACCATTTATCTTAAGATAGGGTGTGGCATAGGAAACACCGGCACGATAACGCATGCGCTGAAAGAATTTACGCCCGTATTCCTTTGGGCAGTATTCGCCACCGAAGGTTATCTTGTGTCGATCGTCAAACTGATTGTCTGCCAGCGCATAGGTTGATACACCGCCGGTAGTCGAATAGATTGGGAATTGGGTCTTTGCCCATTTCTGGAGCGAGTAGTCCAGGCCTATCTTCCAGCGATTGGAATGATTCCAGAGCAGTCCAACGGCAAAGGAAGAAGGCAGTTCCAGGCCATCCTTCACTGTAAATGTTTCCGTTTCGGTCACCTGTGTCTGCGCATTTGTAGAAGAAACGGTACAGGTTGGATCGGCTCCGAGGTTATGCCCGAGCGAATAAGTTGCACCGAGGGTCAGGCTGTTCTGCTTTGACAGCCGGGCAGTATACTGCACACCCAAGTCCACTTTGTAACTGCTCACCGAGGCGCTGTAGGCTTTCGACACCGTATTTGTCGTATTGTCGCTGTACTCGTTCACCACAGAGCGGTCGAAGTCGCCCCAGAGATACCCGACATTAACACCGAAAGAGAAGCCTTTCAAGGGTTCCCAGCCAATTCCAAGATATGCCTCGTGCAGTCCGCCGGAACCAGTATAGGTGTTGGTATAGGTGGTAGTGCCGATGCCTCCCACGCGGTTAGTGGTTGAATAGTTATACCCAACATTGGTAATCGGTATCAGGCCGAAGCTGACACCCACATGCCTGAAGGCACGGAAACCGGCAACAATATACTCCAAATCGGCATTGTTGGCATTGATTTTCTGGTTGTTTTCGGTGAAGTTGGTCAACTGCCCGGACACGCCTATGTCGAAAATAAACGACAGGGAGTCCACCGAGGAGTAGGAGGCCGGATTCAGGTGGTTCACCTGATTGTGCTCACGGAAGCCTAATGCCAGTCCGTTCATGCCACGGTTAAAACCACTGGTCTGCTCGGAAAGGTAACCAAGGCCATACTGGCTATATGGTGAATTTGTTCCACTTTGTGCGTTTGCGAGGTGTGAGACTGTCAGCGCAAGGGCTAACACAACTATCGTTTTAACTTTCATTATAATATAATGTTTCGTTTTGTTGCCGGAAAACTCATCGGCAATACTGTGATTTCAATTCAACGGGCAAAATTATTAAAAAAATCCAAATACGCGAACGATAACTACAAAATATAAAGTATTTTTGCATCATGAAACATTTCACCCGGCATATTTTCATTATTGGGCTCTGCTTTTCACTTTTTTTTAACTTTGCGAAGGCATATCCCCAGTCCACAGCCCACCAAGAAACGCTTCAGGCTGACAGCATACACGGCAGCTACACCTTCAGCCTGCTCACTTGTGGCCCTGGCAGCGAGTCCTACACGCTGTACGGACACACGGCCATTCGCATCGTCAACGAGGTTGCCGGCGAGGATTTCGTCATCAACTATGGCATCTTTTCCTTCAACCAGCCGCATTTCATGCTGCGTTTCTTACTGGGGAAACCCGACTATCGGGTCGAAGCCGTGCCTTTCGCTTATTTCATTCAGGAATATCAGTTAGAGCACCGCTGGGTTAAGGAACAAGTGCTACAACTCACAAACACGGAAAAAGAGACATTGATGAAAGCCATCGCCAACAATCTGCGCCCTGAGAACAGCACTTATCGCTACAACATCTTCACCGCCAACTGCACCACAAAGGCCGCCGACATCATCGAAAGTTCCTTGCAGCATCCCTTGCATGCACCATCGCCGGCTCAGAGCACCTACCGCAGCGAAGTGCATAAATACCTGAAATCCCACCCATGGAATCGCTTTGGCGTTGATTTGCTGCTCGGTGTCAATGCCGATAGGATTCTTCCGCAGGACAAGCAAGTGTTTCTTCCCGAACACCTGTCCGATTATTTCGGTGCAGCGAAAACGGAATACGAAGAAAACACCGACAAATCAGATGCCCAGGAGAGTACACTCACACCCTTTGTCTCAGCCACAAACATGCTGAATCCGCCCACGGAGTCTGCAGGTTCGAACGAAACACCCTTGACAACAGTCTGTTCGCCACGCAATTTATTGTCTTTCATTGCATTACTGGTAATCGTTCTATCTTTTTGCGGATACCGTAGAAAGCGCTTTTTCGTCCCGTTTGACATTGCCATCGCCTCTATTCTGGGGATAGCGGGCTGCGCACTGCTGTTCATGGCTTTCTCCGAGCATCCTACGGTAAGCCTCAACACGCACATACTCCTGCTGAATCCGCTGTACCTCTTCTGTATTTGCCCGTTGATAGGCATCAGCCGTCGCAACAAATCAGCGATGGTCAACCCTGACGAGTATCGCCAGTCCAAACCCGTTCGCATCTTTTTGTGCGGTGTTATTGTCCTTTGCGCACCACTGTTCATACTCTCTTCGCTCATACAGCAACACGCCGACGGGACTCTGCTGCTAAGCGTAGCGCTCTTCATACGCTATTATTTCTTGCTTTTCCGACAGGCCAGCCCTGCCGCATCCCGGTAGCAGGAAGGCATCAAGTCCACAGACTGCCCCTCTTCCGTTCTTTCGTCAGGATTTTCCTCTGCGCTTAACCATCTTCTTTTCCATAGAGCAACAACACCATCACTTACGGAAAAGGAAAGCGCAGAGAGCCTGCAACGCATTACCTCCCACCGGCACATTTGGCCCAATCACCGAAACCGTAAAAAAGGGCGACACATTTTTCGGACTTTTAAAAGGCTTTTATACGACTGGCATTAACAGCCATTCACATTTCTTAACTTAAAACGGACTGTAAAACCATACTTTTCGCAAAATGAAAAGATAGTTTTTGCAGAACAAAAGGCATCCAGTTGCAGGGCAAAACCTACCCAGTAGCAATCTCAACATTCCAAAAACGCCGGAAAAGAGTTCGCAACTCGCTGGTTGTCAGCAGAACTTTCGAATACAGGCATTTCTCCATCCGGGTGGCAACACATCCCACTACGCACTTTTTAACACGGCAGAAATGTTAAGAAAATGCGATTTTAGTAAGAATAGTTGACAAAATCCAATTTGTAAATTAGGCATGTACACGCATACAAAAGGATGATAAGAATGACAATTATAGAGCAACTGACAAGAGGAAAGCACTGGACAAAATCACGAATAAGAAAGAAACAATCCTTTTCCGCGAGAAAAATGGTTGACTTGAAAGGTGACTTTAATCAAATTATGTAATACTTTTACTCTCAAAGGGTAACGATTACAGAAACTGAAAATTGGATGTAAAAATCCTGCCTTCCAAAATCTTAAAATATGTAAAAATCGAAAATAATTTTCAAAATTACTCCCAAGGAATTTCTTTTTTGTTTTACCTTTGCAGCAAATCAGGTTTACAAATTTGAAAACTTTGCGGCGCAAATTTGAACAGGAAGTTGTCCAAAACGGAAAACTTTCCGGAAAATTTTCGACGAAAAGTTTTCCAAAACAAACAATAAAATGGAAATTAAAAACTTTACCATCACCAAGCGCGGAGGAGAACAGGCACGCTTCTCCCTTGACAAAATCATGAACGCTGTCATCAAGGCGTTCGAATCGGTCGGAGAACCGGCCGACTTAGGCTCCATCTCAAAGATTCTCAGCCACTTAGACATTAAAGAAGGCATCACCGTCGAGGAAATCCAAAACCAGGTTGAGGAATCCTTGATGCGTGAGGGACACTTCAAGGTAGCCAAGTCGTTCATGCTCTATCGGCAACAGCACACCGAAGACCGCGAAACACTCGAAAAATTGAACTTTTTGACAGACTATGTCGATTCAGTCAACGCGGCAACCGGTTCAAAGTATGACGCCAATGCAAATGTCGAACATAAAAATATTGCAACATTGATTGGCGAACTGCCCAAGGCAAGTTTCATTCGACTGAATCGCCGCCTCTTGACAGACCGGATTAAGAAAATGTACGGCAAGGAACTGGCCGACAAGTATCTGGACCTCCTTTCCCACCATTTCATCTACAAGAACGACGAGACCTCACTTGCCAACTACTGCGCATCCATTACCATGTACCCATGGTTGATTGGCGGTACCACCAGCATCGGCGGCAATTCCACGGCCCCGACCAACCTCAAATCGTTCTGCGGCGGCTTCGTCAACATGGTATTCATGGTATCCAGCATGCTCTCCGGTGCCTGCGCAACGCCCGAGTTCCTCATGTACCTTAATTATTTTATAGGCTTGGAATATGGTAAAGAATATTATAAAGAACCTGACAAGGTTGTCGACCTCTCCACCAAACAGCGTACAATTGACAAGATGATTACCGACTGTTTCGAGCAGATTGTCTACTCCATTAACCAGCCCACCGGTGCCCGCAACTACCAAGCCGTGTTCTGGAATGTGGCTTACTACGACCGCTACTACTTCGAGAGCCTGTTCGGCGAGTTCTATTTCCCCGACGGAAGCCAGCCCGACTGGAACGGACTTTCCTGGCTGCAGAAGCGCTTTATGAAGTGGTTCAACCAGGAACGTCTCAAGACCGTGCTCACATTCCCCGTGGAAACAATGGCACTGCTCACCAAAGACGGCGAATGCCTTGATAAGGAATGGGGCGACTTTACCGCCGAGATGTATGCCGAAGGGCACTCGTTCTTTACCTACATGAGCGACAATGCCGACTCACTGAGTTCCTGCTGCCGCCTGCGCAACGAGATCCAGGACAACGGATTCAGTTATACGCTGGGGGCTGGAGGTGTTTCCACTGGTTCGAAAAGCGTGCTTACAGTCAATCTGAACCGCTCCATTCAGTATGCCGTGAACAACGGACTGGACTACAAGGAATTCCTGGGCGAGATTATCGACCTCTGCCACAAGGTACAGACGGCCTACAACGAAAATCTCAAGGACATGCAGGCACACGGCATGCTACCTCTGTTCGACGCCGGCTACATCAACATTGGACGCCAGTATCTCACCATCGGCATCAACGGCCTGGTGGAAGCTGCTGAGTTCTTGGGGCTGAAGATAACGGACAATCCTGAGTACCTGAAGTTCGTTCAGGGCGTGCTGGGCATCGTGGAGAAATACAACAAGCAGTACCGCACCAAGGATGTGATGTTCAACTGCGAGATGATTCCCGCCGAGAATGTAGGCGTGAAGCATGCAAAATGGGACCGTGAGGACGGCTACTTCGTTCCGCGCGACTGCTACAACAGTTATTTCTATGTAGTAGAGGACGACTCCCTGAACATCATTGACAAGTTCAAGCTCCACGGAGCCCCCTATATTGAACACCTCACCGGCGGTTCCGCCCTCCACATGAACCTGGAAGAACACCTGTCGAAGGCTCAATATGCCCAGTTGCTCAAGGTGGCTGCCAAGGAAGGATGCAACTATTTCACCTTCAACATCCCCAATACGCTTTGCAACGACTGCGGGCACATCGACAAGCGTTACCTGAAGGAATGCCCGCACTGCCACTCCAAGAATGTAGACTACATGACCCGCATCATCGGTTACCTGAAGCGCGTGAGCAACTTCTCACAGGCACGCCAGGAAGAAGCCGCCCGCCGCTACTATGCAGGCCAGAAACAGTACACCGTATAAAACTGCGGGTAGCACAGTATGCTTAAATTCGTCAATACAGGTATTGTCTTTCAGGAGATTCCCGACGAGGTGACGCTGTCCATCAACATCTCGCGCTGTCCCTGCCATTGCCCGGGCTGTCACAGTCAGTACCTGGCAGAAGATATCGGTGAGGACCTCACGCCAGAAGTAATCGACCGTTTTGCCAGGGACTATGGAAAAGACATTACCTGTATTGCTTTTATGGGCGGCGATGCCGAGCCCGCCTATGTCGACAGCCTTGCCTGTTATGTGCATGAAAGGCATCCCCGTTTCCGCGTAGCATGGTACAGCGGACGCACCGTTATCTCGAGAGACATCAACCGGAACAATTTCGACTACATCAAGATCGGGCCCTACATATCACACCTGGGGGCGCTGAACAAGCCTACCACCAATCAACGGCTGTACAAGAAGAAGGGCGACGGCGAATTCGTGGACATCACTTCCCGGTTCTGGAAGAAGTAACTCTATTCACGACCGACACCTATGAACGGAACAAGACACCAGCCCGCCATAGCCATAATCGACGCAAACACCCTGTCGGCCATCGGTCTGAAGCAGTTGTTACAGCAGGTGATGCCGTTCATGCAGATAACTTGCCTGCCTTCTGTGGCAGCCCTCCGTCGTGAAGATATCGGCAAGTTTTTCCATTATTTCGCATCGATGGACATTGTCCTTGCCGAGATGCCGTTTTTTCTTGAGCACCGGCGGAAGACCATCGTACTCTCCCACTCCACGAAGTCCGACTCCCGTATGGACCATTTCCACCACCTTTTCATTGATCAACCCGAACAGGAACTTATCCGCTCACTGCTGGTGCTGGTACAGATGGCGCACGGACATGGCGAGCATTTGCCCCTTCAAAAGAAGGGACAGTCGGCAAAGGTACTCACCCAACGGGAGATTGAAGTGCTGTCACTCATCGTAAGGGGGTTCATCAACAAGGAAATTGCCGACCGGCTGCACATCAGCCTGACCACCGTCATCAGCCACCGGAAAAACATCACGGGCAAATTGGGGCTGCGCAGTATCGGCGCCCTGACCATCTATGCCGTGATGCAGGGATATGTAGACATATCGGAGATATAATAAGATTTTTGCTGTTGTCTTTCTTCCGGCCTACAGGAAGGGTGCCAGAAGATGTGCAAACCATCCGACGAACTTTTTCCACGGCGTCCGCCAGCCGTTCCATGTTTCCTGTGTCAGCAGGAAACTGCGGTGCTTGTCACGCTCGAAGAGGGCATCCATCTCCGCCGTTGTCGACGGATCCACGACGATGACATTCTCCTCGTAGTCGAAGTTCAGGCTCCGTGCGTTGAGGTTGGCACTGCCAAGAGTGCAGAACCTGCCGTCGACCATCATGATTTTCGTATGATGGAAACCCGGTTCAAACATCCAGACCTTGCACCCCCGCTTCATCAGTTGATGGGCATTATAGAAGCCGCAGTCGGGTGTCAGGGGGATATCGCTCTTCACCGACAGCATGATTTCCACTTTCACTCCTCTTTTCACAGCGCTGCGAAGCGCTTTTTTTATGCCGTGATTCAGGGTGAAGTATGGGTTGATGAGTTTGATGCTGTCCTGGGCCAGGTCGATGGCAGTAGTGTAGAACTTGCGTATGATTTTGTTGGTGACCGTGGGTTCCCTGTTGATGATGCCTATCATCTTCCTGCCAGCAGCGAGAGCGGTGTCTGCTGCGAGCATGGGCATATAGCGTTCGGGAGGACATCCGTAGTAGTATTGCGGTCCGTGAACATTCTGGTGCGTGACTTTATTCCATATTTTGAGGAATATTTTTTGCAGGGAGTTCACCTCGTCGCCCTCGATGCGGCAGTGCATATCGTGCCATTCGCCGACGACATCCGTACCGTTGATGTAGTAGTCGGCCACATTCATGCCTCCGGTATAGGCCACCTTGCCGTCGATGACGACTATCTTGCGGTGGTCGCGGGAGAAAGCGTGGTTGATCCAGGGGAAGCGCAGCGGGTCGAATTTCTTGATTTGTATGCCTCGCTGACGGATGAATTTCAGGTGTTTCCGCGTGAGCGGCTGGTTGTTCGATGCATTGCCGAAGGCATCGAACAACGCACGCACCTCCACGCCGGCGGCGGCACGCTCGGCCAGCAGGTCGAACAGCAGGCTGGCTATGGAGTCGTTCCTGAAGTTGAAATATTCCAGGTGTATGCTGTGACGGGCATTGCGGATGGCGAGGAAGAGGTCGTCGAACTTCTCCTGCCCCGACTCCAGCAGCACGATGGCATTGTTGCGTGAGAAAGTTACGCCCTCTCTTTCCATTGCTTCAACCAGCAACGAGTCGGAAGTCGGCTCCTGTGCCCGTACGGCATTGCCTGCGAAGAGCGACAGGACAAGGAAGATGATGGTACAAAGGCGGTTCATTCTGCGAGGCATCAAATCATGCATGAATAGTGGTCGACAATGCCCAGCAGATGTCTTTCCTTGTCCACTACGAGCACCGTATGGATTTTGTGACGGTGCATGATGCGTTGTATCTCTGTAATCTTGGTGTTCGGTGTAACGGTCTTGGGCTCCCGTGTCATGATGTCGCTGACGGTGTGGTCGAAGAACTTTGCCTGCCAGCGTTCCATGGCGCGGCGTATGTCACCGTCGGTGATGAGTCCCACCACCCGACCGTCCTCCAGCGAAACGCCCAGTCCCAGTTTTCCTTTGCTCACCAGGATGATGGCCTCGCCCAGGTGCATGTCGGTGGGCACGATGGGAAGTTCGTCCGAGCGCATCACATCGGCCGCCGTGGTGAGCAGGCGCTTGCCAAGTTCACCGCCGGGATGGAACTGCGCGAAGTCCTTAGGCTTGAACTTCCGGAGCTGCATCAGTGCTATGGCCAGTGCATCGCCCATGGCCAGTGCTGCCGTGGTGCTGCTGGTGGGTGCCAGATTCAGCGGACAGGCTTCCTTCTTCACGCTTACGGTGATATGGATGGTGCTGTATTTTGCCAGGAGCGACTTCGGGTTGCGCGTCATTGAGACGATGGGTATCTCCATCTGCTGAAGCATTGGCACAAATCGGAGCAGTTCGTCGGTCTGCCCCGAGTTGCTCAGTGCCAGCACCACATCCTCTTTTGTTATCACGCCGAGGTCACCGTGGAAGACATCCAGTGGATTGATGAAGAACGAGGGCGTGCCGGTGCTCGACAGCGTGGCGGCTATCTTCGCCCCCACATGCCCACTCTTGCCCACACCCGTGACGATAACTTTGCCATGGCAGCTGAAGATCAAATCGACAGCACGGTCGAAATTGTCATCCAACTGTGGTATCAGGTCGAGCAAGGCCTGTGCCTCGTCATGTAGACATTGTGCGGCAACCTCGCGAATGGCTGAAATATGATGGTCCATAAAGCGTTTCTCCTTATTCAATTTGAGAACTAATCATTCAACCTACAAAGGTACACAAAAGTTGCAAAAAAGCAACTGAAAACGCCCCTGTTTTTCACTCGTTTTCCGTTTGGGGCCCATTCGCAATGTGTTTGGGGCCTAAATGGCTTGCGTTTGAAGCCCAAACGCATCGCGTTTAAGGCTCAATTGCAATCCGTTGGATTCCAACAGGTTGCAAAGGCAGTCCAGAACCCTCTGCCAAAGCGTCGTAAAAGGTTCTTTCAAGAGTGGTGAAAGGCATCTGTTTGAAAATAAACGAAGCAAAATGCGGCAGTTCCGAAAAAAACACTTAACTTTGTCTCACGGATGCAGCACACGGCAAGCGAGCCCTGCATCCGTCTTCGTGGAAAACTAACAAGCGTTTGCTGTTATTCGGAATACTTCAGAATTTAGCACATTCAAAGAGACAAAACCGAAAGAATAAGTTGCAGGCGCCTGTGCTATATAGCATGGGCGTGACTTATCCGGTTTTGTAGGCAAGTGCTAAAGCCTTGAAGTATGGATGAGAATATCGTTCATGCTTTTTTGTGCTTTGCATTAGCCTACCCTCCGACTGATAAGCATTCGCCTAAAACCTATATGGCACATGGCTAACCAAACACTCACTGCAGCAAAGAATGCAAAGAAAGACGAGTTCTATACGCAGTTAAACGACATTGAAAACGAGTTGAAACACTATCGTGAGCACTTTCACAACAAGGTGGTATTGTGCAACTGCGATGATCCCTACGAATCGAATTTCTTCAAGTATTTTGCGCTCAACTTCAATCAACTGGGGCTGAAGAAACTGATTTGTACCTGCTACGACGGTTCACCCGTACAGGGAACGGAACTGAACCTGTTTGCCATCGACACTGAAAGTGAAGAGGAACACAGAGTTGCCTACAAGGTGGAAATTTCGGAAGTAACCGATGTGAACGGCGATGGTGCTATTGATCTTACCGATGTTCAATATTTACTGCAGAACGACAAGAATCTGCTCACACTCTTGAAAGGCAATGGCGATTTCCGTTCGCAAGAATGTACAGACTTGTTACAACAGGCCGACATCGTCTGCACCAATCCACCGTTTTCCCTATTCCGCGAATATGTGGCACAACTGATGAAATATGACAAGTTTTTTTTAATCATAGGACCACTTAATGCCATAACATACAAAGAGATATTCCCTCTTATTATGCAAAATAAATTATGGTTAGGATATGGATTTAAAGCAGGGAATGCATTTTTCAAAATACCGAAAACGGAACAAAACACATACGCTGAGGGTGTTTTCAATAAAATAACAGGATTAGTAAAATTCAGAAATTGTACATGGTACACCAATCTCGATCACCAAAAGCGCCACGAAGAGTTAATTCTTTACAAACACTATACTCCTGAAGAATACCCACGCTACGATAATTACAACGCCATCAATGTGGATAAAGTACAAGATATTCCTTGTGATTACGATGGCGTGATGGGCGTGCCGATTACCTTTCTGGATAAATACAATCCAGAACAATTTGTCATTATCAATGCCAATGACTTCAGAAACGCTGAAAATGTACCCGTTAAAGCACACGGATTGATAAAAGACAAAGAGGCCTCCATTACTGAATCCCTAGAGAGAGAGAGAGAGAGAGAGAGAGAGAGAGAGTACGCATCACTTATGCACGCATCTGCATCAGGAAGAAACAATGAATTGCTTGCGCCTGGAGCAGATGGATGGCATATCAATGGAAAGCGCAAATATGCTCGTATCTTCATACGACATAAGAATACCAGGATATGACAAATACGACCGGCCATATCTAAAGGGCAAGAGAATGTACATGAGATTATTTATTGCTAAAAGAGATAAACAATGAAAATAGAACTAAAGAAAGTAACTGTTGCAGAACTGACTGCAGGCTACGAAGATAACGAAGAAGCTGGTGTGCGTGGATATGGAGGACTGCTCGATATCCGACCACCTTACCAACGAGAGTTTATCTATGATGAAAAGAAACGCAATGCTGTGATTACCACCGTATTGAATGGCTTTCCACTAAATGTGATGTATTGGGCTGCAAGAGACAAAGATGCCGAGGTCCCATACGAAGTAATGGACGGACAGCAACGAACCATCAGCCTATGCCAGTATGTAAACGGCGACTTCGCCTATGATTTTCAATACTTTCATAATCTGACAGAGGTTGACAAGCGAAAGATTTTGGATTATGAATTGATGGTATATGTATGTTCAGGTAATGACAAAGAAAAACTGAAATGGTTTGAAACCATTAACATCGCAGGCGAGCGACTCACCCGTCAAGAACTGCGTAATGCAGTGTATGCAGGTCCGTTCGTAAGCGATGCCAAGCGTTATTTCTCCAAGTCGAACTGCGCTGCCTACAACATGGGACACCATTTGTTGTCAGGCTCACCCATACGGCAAGACTATTTAGAAACAGCCTTAAAATGGATGGCAAACTCCCTGAACAAGCCAAGTACCCCGATGAACATAGAAACCTATATGGCACAACACCAACATGATCCTAATGCGTCGCAGTTATGGCAATATTTCAATGCGGTGATAACATGGGTATTTGCCACTTTCGATGTAGGGAAACGCAAAAAAATCATGAAAGGCGTGGACTGGGGGACACTGTATGACCGGTTCCATGGTACCGTACTCGACAAAAGTTCACTTGATGCTGAAATAGGACGACTGGTTATTGACTCTGAAGTGCAGACTAAAATGGGTATCTGCCCCTTTGTCCTCACACGCGACGAGCACTATCTCGGTCTGCGTGCTTTCCCGGAAGACATTAAACTGGCAATCTATGAAAAGCAACAAGGAATCTGTCCGCTATGCGGCGAACATTTTGAAATAGATCAAATGGAAGGCGATCACATCACACCTTGGGCAGAGGGAGGCCGTACCGTAGAAGATAACTGCCAGATGCTCTGCCGCGACTGCAACCGCAGAAAAGGAAAGAAATAATTCCCATTACAATAAGAAAAAAGAGCGACTACATTGTTGTAATCGCTCTTTATACAAGTAAAAGATAAGCATTTAATTGTTCACAGAACCGCCGACGATGTCGAGCAATTCGTTGGTGATGGCCTGCTGACGGCCCTTGTTGTACTGCAAGTTAAGTTGTCGCAGCAGTTCGTCGGCATTGTCGGTGGCCGTCTGCATGGCAACCATACGGGCAGCATGCTCGGAAGCGTTGCTGTCGAGCAGTGCCGTGTAGAGCATGAAGTGTCCCAGTTTGGGAATCAGTTGGCTCAGCACGGTGTTCATGTCTGGTTCAACCAGGAAGTTGTCGTTCAGCGGTTTGGCCTCAGCCTGCTCGTGCTGTTTGGCCGGCTTGCGGTTCTTAAGGTAGTCCTGGGCCTTCTTCGTCACGATGTTCGAAGTTAAATCGCGTTCACGATCGGCTTCCAGTTCCGACTGGACATCGATGGGAAGGAAATCCTTGCGGGTGAGAATCTGGCTGCCTGCACTCTTGAAGTGGTGGTAGATGAGTTCCACCTTGTCAATTTTACCTTCCACGAATTGCATGCCCAATTCCTGTGCAATGTCCATACACTGCTGGAAATTGGGATTGTCTGCCAGCGCAGCAAAGTCACCGGCTGCGGTGTAGCCCATTTTCTGGACTTTTTCAGCCACCTTACGCCCAATGGGATAAATCACGATGTTCTCACGGCCAAGCTGCTCGTATTCGGCAATGGCGTGAGTCATGAGTTTGATCACATTGGAATTGTAGCCGCCACACAGGCTGCTGTTTGAACTGAAGACAACAAGTGCCACACGATGTACCTCTCGCTGCTGACTGAACACTGTCTGTGCATCGGCCTCCGAGGCAATGAAAGTCTTGAGGATGTGCTCCAGCATTGACTCATAGGGCAGCATGTTTTCTATCATGACCTGTGCATGGTGCAGTTTGCTGGAGGCAACCATCTTCATTGCACTCGTGATTTTACGGGTGCTATTGACACTTGCTATCCGGTTTTTAATTTCTTTGAGTGATGCCATATCTTTGTCTGAAGATTGGTATGAATCGGTGAGGTTCCCTACTCGGTCTTATACTGACCCACGATTTCTTCCATAACTTTCTTGATGATGTCAATATCGCTGTCGGTAAGTTTTCCGGAACCCAGCGAATCGATGACATCGGCGTGGGCCGAGCGCAGTTTCTCAAGGAAGAGATCCTGACAAGCACGTACATTCTCAACCGGTACGGCATGCATCAGCCCATTGATACCACAGTAGAGAATGGCAATCTGTTCGCCAACAGGCATAGGGCTGTACTGCGGTTGAATGAGCAACTGATTGTTCTTGCGTCCCCGGTCAAGGGTCATTGCCGTCACGGCATCCATGTCACTGGAGAACTTCGAGAAGGACTCCAGCTCACGATACTGGGCCATGTCAATCTTCAGGGTACCAGCCACCTTCTTCATGCTCTTGATTTGCGCCGAACCTCCCACGCGGGAAACGGAAATCCCGACATTGATGGCAGGACGGAATCCCTGATTGAAGAGATCGGTTTCAAGGTAAATCTGGCCGTCGGTGATGGAAATCACATTGGTCGGTATGTATGCCGAGACATCGCCTGCCTGGGTTTCGATGATGGGCAGGGCCGTAAGCGAACCACCACCACGGACATGTCCCTTCAGACATGCGGGAAGGTCGTTCATCTGCTCGGCAACCTCCTGCTGTTCGTTAATCTTGGCGGCACGCTCGAGAAGACGGGAATGGAGGTAGAACACATCGCCCGGATAGGCTTCGCGGCCGGAAGGGCGGCGGAGAATGAGCGATACTTCACGATAGGCTACGGCCTGCTTGGACAGGTCATCATAGACAACCAAGGCGGCATGTCCTCTGTCGCGGAAGTATTCACCGATGGCCGCACCTGCAAACGGAGCATAATATTGCATTGCGGCAGGGTCGGCAGCCGTTGCACTGACGATGATTGTATAGGCCAAAGCACCATGTTCCCTCAAGGTCTGGACCAATGCGGCTACCGTAGACGCCTTCTGACCTATTGCAACATAAATACAATAGACAGGTTTCCCAGCCTCGTAGAAACTCTTCTGGTTAATGATTGTGTCGATGGCAATGGCGGTTTTTCCGGTCTGTCGGTCACCGATGATAAGTTCACGCTGTCCTCGTCCGATCGGAATCATGGAGTCAACAGCCTTGAGTCCGGTCTGAAGGGGTTCCTTCACCGGCTGGCGATAGATAACGCCTGGTGCCTTTCGGTCGAGGGGCATCTCAAAAGAGTCGGTCAAGTCAATGTCGCCCTTACCGTCGATGGCTTCACCCAGAGGATTGATGACGCGTCCCAGCATGTTGTCGTTGACGCGAATGGAGGAGATGCGGTGCGTACGCTTAACGATCTGTCCCTCCTTAATGCCGGCAGTCGGGCCGAGCAACACGCAACCGACATTGTCCTCTTCCAGGTTCATCACGATGGCCATGGTACCGTTCTCAAACTCCAGGAGTTCGTTCGCTTCTGCATTGCGCAAACCGTAGACGCGGGCTACACCGTCGCTGACCTGAAGCACTGTGCCGACTTCGTCGAACTTGGTGCTGTCGGTAATCGCATGCAACTGCTTCAATAGCACATCTGAAACTTCACTTGGTTTTAATTTATCTGACATTTTCTTCTTTTTTACTGATTGGTGTTATTTTTTCAACTGTGTGAGGATGGCTTGGAGCTTCGATTTGACGCTGGCATCCATCCTGTAGGTATCATATTCCAGGATAAATCCTCCAATGAGTTCAGGATTTATTTCTGTCTGAAACTCCACAGTTCCATTAGTCTTGGACTCAACCATCCGCCTCATTTTATCTGCCGTCTCAGTGGAGACAGGTGCGGCAGTGGTGAGCTTTGCTCGAACAAGATTCTTCTGTTGGCGGTAAAGCGTAATGTAGGACGATGCTATGAGCTGCATGATTTCCTCGCGTCCTTTGTCAAGCACCATCTGGATGAAACGGTCTGTCAGTACTGAATGCCCCGTTCCACAGGCCGTTTGTAAAAGCAGGAGCTTGCTCTCCTTGGCAATCATGGGATTACCGATGGCCTGATGCAGTTCCGGAGTATCGATGTAGCACTTCAACAGTGTCTGCATATCGGCATACACCCGGGCTTCCTCTTTCGGATCGGAGGTACTCTTCAGCAGCGCTTTCGCATATCTAACAGCAATGATACCAAAATCCATAATTAGTTATTTATCGTCAGTAGGAATCTCGTCGAGCAGTTTGTCAATCATAGCCATCTGGCTTTCATCCAAGGCGAGTCGCTCCTTGAGCACTTTCTCGGCAATCTGCACAGAAAGTTCCGCTACCTGCGAGCGCATTTCCTTGGCAGCATTACTCCTTGCGGCAGCAATCTCGGCCTTGCCTTCCTCCAGTAGCCGTGCGTTCTCGGCACGCGCTGCCGTCTGGGCCTTGTCGATGATGTCGTCGCGTGTGGCAGCAGCCTCGCGGAGTAATTGAGCCTGTTGCTCCCGGGCCGTCTGCAACAGTTGCTCGCTCTCCTGTTTCACATTGGCAAGGCGCTCGTTGGCCTCGTTGGCTTTCTGCAGGCTCTCGTCAATATAGTTCTTCCTACTTTCCACCATATTGATGATGGCAGGGAAGCCGAACTTTGCCAATGCAAAAAACACCACCAGAAAGGCCAGGAGCATCCAAAACAGGAGGCCGAGGTCGGGAGTGAGTATGGATGGTAGGTTTTGGAAATCCATCTGCTCTTGTTAATTTTTATTTAATAAGGAACGCACATGCTGCCACTGCGAAGAGCGCACAACCTTCAACGAAAGCCGAAGTAAGAATCATGTTTGTCTGAATCTTACCAGATGCTTCGGGCTGGCGGGCAATTGCATCCATAGCACTGCTACCTATCTTACCAATTCCCATACCTGCACCAATTGTTGCAATACCTGCACCGATGCCGCAACCCAGCTGAGCGAGTCCTTCTGCGGCCAATAATGTTGATAGAATCATAATACTTAGTTTTTTTGTTTGTTATTAATTAAATGTTGGTTAATATTCCATGTTATTCTTCATGTTCTTCTTTGTGTGCCAGACCGATGAATACAGCGCTCAGCATTGTGAACACATAAGCCTGTACGAAAGCCACCAGCAGTTCAAGGCAGTTCATGAACAGCAGCATAATGATGCTGAAGGCGTTCAGTCCCAGTCCGAAGCCGACGCCCATCGACCATCCTAGGAAAATCACGCAGGTGAAACTGAGGATTACTGCATGGCCTGCCATCATGTTGGCAAAGAGACGGATCATCAGTGCAAACGGCTTGGTGAAAACGCCGAACAGTTCTATCACCGGCATGATGGGAGCCGGATAGGCTTTTAGGAAGAGAGGCACATCCGGCCAAAAAATCTCTTTCCAGTATTCCTTGTTGCCGAACAGATTGATGGCAATCATTGTGCAAAGCGCCAAGAAAAAGGTGATGTTGATGTTGCCGGTCACATTGGCTCCGCCGGGAAATACGGGGAGCAGTCCCAACAAGTTAGTGGTCAGGATGAAGAAGAACACCGTGAGCAGATAGGGAGCATATTTTTTGTAATGCTTCTCCCCTATCGACGACTTCACCACATCGTCGTGAATGGTCATGACTAACATCTCCATTGCTCCTACAAAACCTGACGGAGCCTCGCTACGCTCATCCTTATTCTTATACCAGCGTGCACACGAGAGGAACACTACTATCAGCACGATGACGACAATCCATATCTGAGCCACGGTCTTGGTGATGCTCAGGTCGATGGGGCGTGTGGTTGAGCCGTCGGCTAATCTTTGATAAATCTTCCCATGATGTTCCTTGTCGAAGTAGAAAGGCTCCGGCAGTTTCCCATGCTCAGAAAAACCTACGAACCACTTGCCTGTCTCGCTGTTCCGCACAATGATGGGCAGTGGCAGGCTGATGTGCTTTCCTTTATAGGAAGCAATGTGCCATTCGTAAGCATCCGACATGTGTTCAAGCACAATCTCGGGTATGTTCAATTCCTGCTCTCCTTCCGCCGCCCGCATTTGCAAGGGAAGCAACAGCAGGAGCAAGATATATAGGCTACTCAGTTTTTTCATCATAAGTCTTCTGTTTGTCAAGACGGTTTGATATTCTTGAAAAATAAAGCGATGTGTGTATCAATGTAGCAAAATAGTAAATGGCAAAAACGCCTATGAAGGTCTTGATGCCGGACTTGTCCGCCAAATAGTAGACGAACATCAGCAGCAAGGCCAGCAGGAAGCGTGCACCGGATTCTGCCGTGTAGAATGTGGGAAGGTTGTCGGGCGATTGGATTGCTACCTTCCGCCAGACTATTGCTGTCAACGAACAGACAAAAAGGAAAAAGAGGGCACATGCGACAATCGGGGTGAGCAACTGATTCATGTACCATACCCTCATGACAATCAGCAGTATGGCAGTCAGTCCTCCCACCAGCCACAATGACTGCCGGTTGTAGCGCTTGCTCAGTTTCCTTGCCTCGTCCATGTTCATTTTTTCAATTCCACGCAGAGGCTTACTTCATTCCGTTTCACCTCGACAAAGCCGCCGTTAATGTCTATTTTGCTGGTTTCCCCGTTGGCCTTATATTCCACGGCACCAACTTCCAAAAGGGAGATGATGGGAGCGTGGTTCGTAAGTATTTCGAAGTTTCCCATGGCACCGGGCACCTTTACGCTGTCCACTTCGCCCTGGAATTCGATTTTCTCAGGAGAAACAATTTTCAGTGACAAACTCATCGTCAGAATATTTATAAGGAATTGTTATGCATTTACAGCTGCCATGAGTTTCTTTCCTTTCTCGATGGCATCTTCTATGGTCCCGACATTCAGGAATGCCTGCTCTGGCAGGTCGTCAACTTCACCGTCGAGAATCATGTTGAAGCCCTTGATGGTATCTTCAATCGAAACCATCACGCCGGGGACGCCCGTAAACTGCTCTGCCACGGCAAATGGTTGCGACAGGAATCGCTGTACACGGCGGGCACGGTTCACAGTCAGTTTGTCCTCATCGGAAAGTTCGTCCATACCCAGGATGGCAATGATATCCTGCAATTCGTTGTAGCGTTGCAGTATCTGCTTCACGCGCTGGGCACAGTCGTAATGCTCCTTACCCACGATTAGCGGGTCGAGAATGCGGGATGTCGATGCCAGCGGGTCTACGGCAGGATAGATGCCCAGCTCCGCAATCTTGCGGCTCAGCACAGTTGTAGCATCCAGATGGGTGAAGGTCGTCGCAGGTGCAGGGTCGGTCAAGTCGTCGGCCGGCACATACACGGCCTGCACAGAGGTGATTGAGCCTTTCTTGGTAGAGGTAATGCGCTCCTGCATGGTACCCATTTCCGAGGCCAGCGTAGGTTGATATCCCACAGCCGAAGGCATACGGCCGAGCAGAGCCGATACTTCCGAGCCTGCCTGGGTGAAACGGAAGATGTTGTCGATGAAGAACAAGATGTCGGCTGCGGCTCCGTCCTTTCCTCCATTGTCGCGGAAAGTTTCTGCCACAGTCAGTCCTGAAAGGGCCACGGAGGCACGAGCACCTGGAGGTTCGTTCATCTGACCATAGACCAGCGTGGCCTGCGATTTCTTCAGCTCCTCCGGATCGACCAGCGAGAGGTCCCACTTGCCTTCTTCCATGGCTTCCTTGAATTTTTCGCCATAGCGCACGACACCGCTCTCAATCATCTCACG
>CALFJA010000087.1 GCA_937877605.1 uncultured Prevotellaceae bacterium
GCGACATAGCCTCGCTGCGCATGGAGGATGTCGACCTGGAGCACAGCCGCCTGTCTGTCAGGCAGCGCAAGACGGGCGTGCCAATGGAGCAGGTGCTGCGTCCCGTGGTGGGGAATGCCATCTGCCGCTATGTCATGGAGGAGCGCCCCGAGTCGGATCTTCCGGAGGTGTTCCTGATTGATGAGCGTGAGACACGCCCCCTGAGCCCCGGACTCGTAGGGGACATCTGCGACAAAGCCTACCGCCTTGCCGGTGTGAGGGAGAGCGGCCACCGTCATGGAAGCCACCTGCTGCGACACCG
The DNA here is from genome assembly GCA_937877605.1 of uncultured Prevotellaceae bacterium. GTDB lineage: Bacteria > Bacteroidota > Bacteroidia > Bacteroidales > Bacteroidaceae > Prevotella. Next base: position 302 of record CALFJA010000087.1, read on the forward strand.
CTTTGCCCAGGCTCTTGTCGAGAACGGCGCAAGCGACTCCACGGCAATGAGGCTTCTGGGACATGTCTCACCCTCATCCCTCAACGTATATCTTGAGACTGACGAGCGGAGGCTGCGGGAGTGTGCGCTCTGCATATCGGACTTTGCCATAGGGAAGGAGGTGCTGGCATGAGCAGTCCGCAGAACACGCCAAATGTACGGGACATCGTGGAATCCTATGTGTGCTACAGGAAAGTAGCCGGGCTGAAGCCGCTGGACAGAAGCCACAAGGTGTACCAGCTGCTGTACCATGCCGTGCAGCGTACCCAAGGCCTGCTTACGCCGGAGCTGCTGGCATGGTGGTGGGCGAAAAGGGCGACGGAGCAGCCGCAGTCCCACCTCGCACGCGTCCTCGGGGTGGTGCCCATGCTGAGATACGCAGCGGGCAGGTGGGACATACCGCCGATTCCCGCCTTGCCGGAAAGGGGAAGTGCCGTGCAGCATGCGCCGCACCTCTTTACCCGTGAGGAGCTGACGGCATTCTTCCTGGCCTGCGACACCATGCACAAGCCCAGGCGGTGCAGGGAGTCGCTGCTGACGGAACTGGAGGTACCCGTCATGTTCCGGCTCATGTACGCCAACGGGCTCCGCCCCAACGAGTGCCGTCTGCTGCCCAGGGAGTGCGTGGACCTGAAAACGGGCGTGATACGCATAGAGGAGACCAAGGGGTACATACAGCACCGCGTGGTGGCGAAGCCGGACATGCTGGCACTGCTGCGCAAGTATGAGACGGCAGCGAACGGCATTCTGCCTGGCAGGAAGGCTTTCTTCCCCACGGCAGAAGACGGATACCACCGCAACGACTGGCTGTGCTGCCAATTCAACAGCGCATGGTACAGGTACAACGACGCCCACGCCACGGCATATGACCTGCGTCACAACTACGTCATCGCCAACATCTACTCCTGGCGCGGGCAGGGTATAGGCTACGGACTCACCGACCGTCTCCTGGCCCTGAGCAAGTCACTCGGACATACCAGGATAGCGTCCACCCTGTACTACTTCTCTCTCGTTCCCGCTTTCGAGGGCGAGATGGCCGACGAACTCGAATCCACCCTGGAAAGACTGGCCGACGGAATATCCATATAAGCATTACACATCTTCACAGGCAAACAGATAACGACATGGAAAAAGACAGTACGAGACAAGGCAGGAAAGACACTGCCGCAGAAATCTTCAACTGCATCGAGGCATGGCGGGAACAGGCAGCCGTCAGCAACAGCCCGCACACAGTAGAAGCATACAGGAACGCTATGGACCTGTACATCAGGTTCCTGGACCAGAGCCTGCACATCACCACGAAGGACTTCACGTGGGAGTGCTTCTCACGGGAGAAAATCGAGAAGTGGATGGGCTGGCTCACGGAAAGGGGCAACAAGCCGCAGACGGTCAACCTGCGGCTTTCGCACATCCGCGAATTCCTCGCATACATGGAGGGCAGGTCTGCTGCCGCATACGGACACCTCTACCATGAGGCGGTCAGGATCAAGAGGATGAAGACGCTGCATGCAGAGGTGAAGGGCGTGTCCGACGCTGCAGTCGAGGCCGTGCTGAAAGCCATTGATACATCCACCGAAGCGGGGGCAAGGGACTTTGTTCTCCTGCTCTTCCTCAACGAGACTGGAGCACGCCTGAACGAGACCATTTCCGTCAGGATGAAGGACATACATACCGACAGTAAAGGGAAGGTGACCGTCACGGTCACGGGTAAGGGAGGCTACATACGCACCCTGTACCTCACACCTGTGCTTACGCGCAAACTGAAGGAGTACATCATACGATTCCACGGTAAGATGCCAGACGAAGAGGAATATCTCTTTTTCTCCAGGATAAAAGGGAAATACTCGAAAATTACCGCCAGAGCCATACAGAAACGGGTGAAGGAACTGGCACAGACAGCCCATAAGGACTGCGATGAGGTGCCGCTCGACCTGCATCCGCATAATTACCGGCATGCATACGGGACAAGACGCATCAAGCAAGGAAAGCAGATCGCCGTGGTACAGAGGGAGATGGGACACAGGTGCATACAGTCGACCATGACATACATCGATACCAGCAGCATGATAGAACAGGCGCAGGAGGCTATGGAGAACGAAGAGATAAGAAAAATCAAACCTGTATGGACAGGAAGCGATTCCCTTCTGGCTATGTATCGGAGTAGGTTCCCCACGTAAATCTGAAATAGAAATGCGAACCTTTTCAGGCTAACATCACTTTATCCATAGGAAACAGCAGAAT
>CALFJA010000088.1 GCA_937877605.1 uncultured Prevotellaceae bacterium
ACCCGTACGCGTATATTATGGAAGCGGGCCAAACCATGAAGACGAAAACCTTAAACCAAAATCTTTATTTATTTTTTTCATCATTAATTTTAAACACTATGGAACAAAAGCAAAACATTTTGCTCAAACTGTTTACTCTGGTTGTTCTGTTTTGTTTATTCAATGGAGGTGTGGCACAAGCTTCTCCTTCAGTGAATGTGGCAATACAGAATGACGAGCAGACAGTCAGTGGCCGTGTGCTTGACGAATTCGGCGATCCCATTATCGGTGCCACCGTTCGCGTGAAGGGTACACAGGCTGTGACAGTTACCGATGTTGACGGAAACTTCACTATCAAAGCCGCACAGGGTGCTACTCTCGTAGTTTCCTACCTGGGCTATGCAGATAAGGAAGTGGTTGTCAGCGGTAACACCGTAACCATTTCAATGGCTGAAGATACCATTGGCCTGAACGAAGTAGTCGTTACTGCCCTCGGTATCAAGAAAGAGGCCAAGTCACTGTCCTACAATGTACAGCAGCTGAATTCCGACGCTGTGATGAAAGTACAGGACGCCAACTTCGTCAACTCTTTGAACGGTAAGGTGGCCGGTGTACAGTTCAGCCAGAGCTCGGCAGGTGTGGGTTCTGCCACCCGTGTGGTAATGCGTGGTGTCAAATCCATCAACGGCGACAACAATGTACTCTATGTAGTGGACGGTATTCCCATGCAGAACATCGCCAGCGACCAGCCCACCGACATGTTCGGCGGAGCAGGCTCGACAGGTGACGCTGCCTCGAACATCAACCCTGACGACATTGAAAGCATTTCAGTGCTCAGCGGTCCTTCGGCAGCAGCCCTCTACGGTTCGGCCGCTTCTAACGGTGTGATCCTCATCACCACCAAGAAGGGACAGGAAGGACGACTGGACATAACCTACACAGGCAGCTTCCAGTTTGCACGCCCGTTCGTAAAGCACCATTTCCAGCAGACCTACGGTTCGAAAGACATCGGCGCCTACGAGAGCTGGGGCGACAAACTCGCCACTCCCACCACATGGAACCCCAACGACTTCTTCCAGACAGGTACCAACTACACCAACTCGGTTAGCCTTTCCACCGGTACCGAAAGGAACCAGACCTACCTCTCGCTGGGTTCGACCAACTCGGAAGGTATCATCCACAACAACAACTACAACCGCTACAATGTCTCTGTTCGCAACACCAGCAAGTTCCTCAACGACAAGCTGACCCTCGACCTGGGCTACAACCTCAGCAATGTGAAGGAGCAGAACATGATTTCGCAAGGTCAGTACCACAACCCGCTCTACACCCTCTACACCCTTCCCGTAGCAGGTGACTGGCAGGGAATCCAGTACTACTACCGTCACGATGTCAGCCGTAACCTGGATGTGCAATACTGGCCGTGGCTCGACCAGAACGACCAGATGGAAAACCCGTATTGGGTAGCCGAAAAAGAGCGCTTCATCAACCACAAGACCCGCAACACCCTCACCGGAACATTGAAGTGGGACCTTGCCGACTGGATTTCGCTCACCGGCCGTGCCAAGTACGACAGCACCAACGAGAAGTACGAGACCAAGCTCCCCGCCGGAACCAAACTCCTGTTTGCTTCCACAACCGGTCACTACAAACTCACCCAGGCCGACTCCCGTCAGCTCTTTGCTGAGGCTTTCGCCACCATCAACAAGTACTTCGACCAGGAGCGTTGGAACCTGACCGCAGTAATCGGCGGCAGCTTCGACCAGCGCAACTATGACTCCAACTGGACCGACGGCAACCTCGCTGTAGTGCCCAACCTCTTCTCGCTGAACAACATGGACAACACCGACCCGAAATACAAACGCGAGCAGAAAGGCTGGGAAATCCAGAAGCAAGCCGTTTACGGCAGTGCACAGCTCGGTTACAAGAGCCGCGCCTATCTGGATTTGACCGCCCGTAACGACTGGTCGTCGGCACTTGCAGGATCGGACGACTCCTACTTCTACTATTCAGCAGGTATCTCCGGCATCTTCACCGAGATATTCCCACAGATAAAGAACGACTACCTGAACTATTTCAAGGCACGCGTGTCCTACTCCGTAGTAGGTAACGACCCATGGGAGCCGTTCCTCACCATTCCGACCTACGAGGTGAATGGAACAGGTCCACAGCTTACCACAAGCGCCAAGAACCCGTATCTGAAACCTGAGAAGACGAAATCGAAGGAATTAGGTATCGACCTTATCCTCTTCAAGAACCGTCTGAAACTGAATGCTACGCTCTACAAGTCGCGCACCTACAACCAGTTCTTCAACATCAAACTCGACCCGACACTGGGTTACACCAACGGATGGGTGAACGGCGGACGCGTTGACAACAAGGGTATTGAACTCGCAGCACGCTACAGCCAGTCGTTCGGAAAACTCAACTGGGAAAGCTACCTCACCTGGACGCTCAACCGCAACGAGATCAAGGAAGTGGAAGACGAATTCTACATCCCCGCTCTGGGCGCATTCTATCCCATTACCGACGACGGACTGAACCTCGGTGGATTCAACGGAACCCGCAACCATATCACCAACGGCGGCGATGTGACCGACATCTATGTCCGCACACTCCGCACAGGTGAGCACGGCGAAATCTATGTTGACCCGCAAGACCACCAGGTACGCGTAAACGACAACGACTACATCCTTGCAGGCCATGCCTCACCGAACTACAACCTCTCATGGGGTAACAACTTCGAGTGGAAAGGCTTCAACCTTGGCTTCCTCTTCAACTACCGCAACGGCGGCATTGTTGTATCGCTCACCGAATCGCTCATGGACTACTACGGAACTTCCGTGGCCTCTGCACTCGCACGCGACAACGGCGGTGTTGTCATCAACGGCATCAACGGCGTAACTCCGATATCCTACTATCAGACCATCGCATCGCCCAACACCACCATCGCTTCACAGTATGTCTACAGCGCAACCAACCTGCGTCTCTCCGAACTCACCTTCGGTTACGACTTCCCCATCAACAAGTGGGTGAACTGGGTGAAAGGTCTGAACCTCTCATTCGTTGCACACAATCTCTGGATGATTTACTGCCATGCTCCATTCGATCCCGAACTCACCGCCAACACCGGCACTTACAGCCAGGGTATCGATTACTTCATGCAGCCCAGCACACGCACACTGGGATTCTCTGTAAAGGTTAAATTCTAATATGAAAGGAGATATAATAATGAAATCGATTCTGAAATATTCATTTATCGGACTTCTGGCATTGGCTTTCTCCGCTTGTACCAGCGACTTTGAGAAAATAAACACCAATCCCTACGAAGCCACTGACGACATGCTAGAGGCAGACAACCTGACCGTGGGTTCCTTCTTCTCGCAAATGATTGTCCGCATGATCCCCTTCGTTGCTGGTGGCGCACAGGACGACTCCTATGGTTCTACCGGTTCGTACCAGCACTTCCAGGGACTCTGCTCCGACTGGTATTCTGGCTATGTTGCTCCGACCGGAACATGGAAGGGCGGCAATCACAACGCCGTTTACTCGTTCGAAGGCAACTGGGGTAACTCCATGTACCAGCAGAACTACACACAGATTATGCCGACATGGCGCACCATTTGCATCAACGCAGCAAAGAAAGACTCTCCGCAGGAAGCAGCACTGGCCACCATCGTTAAAGTGCTCGCCATGCACCGCGTGACTGACCAGTTCGGTCCAATCCCTTATGTAAACTATACGACCGAAACCATCAGCAACCAGTTCGACTCTCAGGAAGCAGTCTACAAGAAATTCTTTGAAGAACTCGACGAATCCATCGAGGTGCTGGCTCCATACGCAGCAGCAGGAGCCACCATTCTGGGCTCGTTCGACAAGATCTACCAGGGAAATGTAGACAAATGGGTTCGTCTGGCCAATACACTGCGTCTGCGTCTGGCCCTCCGCATCGTCTATGTCAACCCATCCTTGGCAAAGAGCGAGGGTGAAAAGGCTTTGAGCAGTTCCGTTGGCTTCCTTTCAGACGCCAGCGACCGTGCCACCATCTCCGGTATCGGTATCCTGAATCCCTTGTGGGAACAGGCCTACAGCTGGAACGAAGAGCGCATGAACGCTTCGATGGACGCCTATCTCAATGGTTATGACGATCCCCGCCGTGCTGCTTGGTTCACCACCTGCGCCGATGGTAAATACCATGGCGTTCGTCTGGGTGTGGTAACCAACACCAATACCGACTATATTGGCGACAACATCTCCAACTTCAACCTCACATCCAGCTCCACGCTCGTTTATTTCAGCGCAGCAGAAAGCTACTTCCTCCGTGCCGAGGCCGCTCTCCGTGGTTGGAATGCAGGTGGTACTGCCAAGGATTTCTACGAGCAAGGCATCCGTGTTTCGTTCGCCGAGCAAGGTGTCAACGGTGGTGTTGATGCTTACATTGCCAGCACCAACGAGCCGGCAGCCTTTGTTGACAACACAGGTAAGGGTGGCGACGCTGCCAAACCCAGCAGCATCACCGTTGCCTACGACGAAAGTGCTTCTTTCGAGCAGAACCTCGAGCGCATCATCACCCAGAAGTGGATTGCCAACTTCCTGATTTCACCGGAAGGATGGGCTGAATATCGTCGTACAGGTTATCCGAAACTGTTCCCGACTACCCGCAACCTCTCTGGCAACATCGACATTAACAAGCAGATTCGCCGTATGCCTTATCCGCAGGATCTCTACGACAACAACCGTGCAGGCGTTCAGCAGGCCATCGGTTTGTTAGGCGGAGCAGACAACGGTGCTACCAAACTCTGGTGGGATAAGAATCCTAATCATTAATCGTTGAACAAAAATCTAAACAAATGAATATTATGAAATTCAGAATTTTATTTAGTGCACTTGTTCTGGCAGCCTTGAGTTTCTCTCTCACCAGTTGCGATACCGATGTGGAGACGCTTGAGATTCAGGACCTGACCACCTACGATGCACAATATTTTGCAAATCTGCGTGCATGGAAGAACACTCCGCACGAGATTTCCTATGCCTACTATGCTTCCTACACCAATACACAAAACCCGACTTCCTGGGGTGAGCGTTTCCTGGGTCTGCCCGACAGTCTCGACATCGTGAACCTCTGGTCGGACATCCCCACCATGGAAAGCTATCCCATAGCCTACCAAGACATGGTTTACTGCCAGAGCGTCAAGGGCACACGCTTTGTGATGCATGCTGACGCAGCCAACTACAACCATTATATGTGGGATCGTGTGTGGAACGAAGACACCAAGCAGTTTGAATATGTTTACGAGACGGCCATCGACCCGGAAACCGGCGAGGAGATTCCCGTTTACGAAACAGCACTGAACGAAGAGACCGGCGAAATGGAGGTAGTCCTCGACGAGAACGGCCAGCCCAAGCGCAAGCATGTTGTTCTTAAGACCGTCAGCGGCAATGAAGAGTCAATCCGCTCCTATGCCCGCTGGGCTGTCGACACGCTCGTACGCTGCGGACTTGACGGTGTGGACTTCGACTATGAAGGCTGGAACGGCAACGACATCACCATTCTGGCCAACGAATGCGACAAGTATCTCGGTGCTGCCGGCAAGTGGGCCGAGAAGTTGTTCATCATCGACTGGTTCAACGGAGCACCTCCAGCAGCCACGGAAGCTTATGTAGACTACTACATCCGTCAGGCTTACACTTGGCAGATTGGCTTCCAGACTGGCTCAGGCGGACGCCCCATCGAGAAGACCGTGCTCTGTGAGAGTACCGGTGCCGAGGCAGAGGCCGGCGGTGTGAACGGTGCCATGGTACGCGAGTATGCTGCCTGGGAGCCTTCTGGTACACACAAGGGAGGTTTCGGTGCCTACTACATCGACTACAACTACAAGTCTCAGTCTGGAATACCTTACAAAGAGTATCGTGAGGCCATTCAGATTCAGAATCCTGCTATTCATAAGTAACCTTATTAAAATAATAATACAATGAAAATTAAATTCAATATCATTGCAGCATTGCTGTTGCTTATGGGCGGTGTAGTCTTTACCGCTTGTAACTCAGACGGTGATGACTTCGAGTGGGATCACTCCGGTCTTTTCCTTTCAGGGACGGAGAACAATCCGCTTGTTACATTTGCCGTTGAGGATGCTCCAGCCAGCTATACGATAACCGTCCAGTCGACCAAGAAGGTTGCCCAGGATGTGCATCTGACATTGGCCATCGACCCTACACTGGTTGATGCATACAACAAGGAACATACCACCAACTACTTTGCTCTGGATGTCTCCGACCTTGAGTTGGAGAATCCCGAGGTGGTTATCGCAGCTGGTTCGGCACTTTCCAGCGCTGCCACCGTGCGCATTCTCACTACGGAAAACTTCAAAGAAGGCCGTACCTACATGATTCCCGTGACGGTGAAGAGCTATTCCGGATCTTCCGATCCGGTTATCGAGACTTCGAAGACCATCTATCTCCGCATCTCCCGCATCATCAACTTCTTCGCCATCCAGGCTAATGCCGGTGCTTCTTCCAACTACATCTTCCCCGACGAGATGGCTATTCCGCTGACCACGCTCACCTACGAGGCCAAGATTTATCCTCAGGGACTGAACCGCACCAACTATCCGCAGCGCTTCATGGCACTCGAGGAGAAGGACGAATCCAAGTCATTGCTCGTTCGCTTCAACGAGGCTAACAGCGACAACAAGGTGCAGACCATCCTTGCCGGCAACCGTTGGATCTCCGCACGCGAGTTTGAGAACAACCAGTGGTACATGCTCACATGGGTATTCGACGGAAGCACCATGTCACTTTATGTGAACGGTGAGCTCGACAGCTCCATCGGCGGATCCATCGAAGGCGGCGTTATCAACTTCCAACGCTACGAGATGGGTATGTCTTGGGGTGGATACACCACACGCCAGTTCTTCGCCCACCGCTTCTGCGAAATCCGTATCTGGGACCGTGCGCTCACAGCCAGCGAAATCAAGGGCGGCCTCTGCGGTGTTGACCCAGAGAGCGACGGCTTGAAGGCTTACTGGAAGTTCAACGAAGGCTCAGGCTATCTGTTCAAGGACGAGACCGGTCACGGCTACGACATGGACTGGAGCCAGACAAGCCGCGACAAGAGCGAGAACGGAAACATGAATCCTACGCCTGAAGCTGCCAACAGCATCCAGTGGGTGAAGGACGACATTAACAAGTGTGTAAACTAATTAAAGGAGGACAAGAATATGAAAACTTTGAAATATTTTGCCCTGGGTCTTCTTGCTGTAGCAGGACTCACCCTCCAATCTTGTGGTAACGACGACCATTACGATGTGAATGGCGATCCCCGTACTTTTGTTTACATCGACTTCAACACGCCTCGCCTGGTTGAGTTCAATGTGACCCACACCCCGGTGGGACACTTCGGCGAAATTGCTGCATCTTTCCCCGTGAAGATCCAGTATGCCGTTGAGGGACCGACAGAGGTGAAATTCACTGTCGACAACACGCTCATCGACGCTTTCAATGCCGAAAACGGCACCGACTACCTGGAATGCCCGGCCGAAGTGCTTGCCGGACTGGAACTGACCTCGACGGTTATTCCCGCAGGCAGCTACGAAGGCAATGAGCCGCTGACCGTGACGCTTCCCGAAGAATACTTCTCCCTGCTCACCGAGGCAGGCTATGTCATCCCGCTGCGCGCCACATCGTTCGTCAAGAAGGATGTCCGCGGCAGTGAGGAGCATGGCATCGTTTACCTTGTAATCAACACTTCCGGTGACGAAGGCTTCTTCTCCACGCTCACTTCCACAGCCGAGATTGTGCGCACTCCGGTCAGTGTAATCGGTACAATCGACAACAACTTCAGTGTGGGACTGCAGAATGTGCTTACCAGTGATGTCGAGGTGACCGGCGTCTACGACAATTCGCTCATCACCACCTACAATGTGAACAACGGAACAGGCTACCAGGAACTTCCCGCTGCCGTGCGGAACGCCCTGGAAATCACTCCTGCCACCATCGCAGCAGGCGATGCTACAGGTACGATTAACATCAGCCTGACCGACCCGTCGCTGGCATCGCAACTCACCGAAGACGGATATGTATATCCCATGCGCCTGCAACTGACCTACTCCAACGGAGACGTGGTTGTTCAGGAAGAGGAGATAGCCTACCTCATCGTCACCACTTCCTATAAGGTTGTGAACGAAGGTGCAGGCCCGGGCAGCCTGCTCGGCTCGCAGATTAGCACCGATGAGGTGCTGACATGGACGGTTGACCACGATCAGATGTCGTCAATCACCAACCCGTCAGACTGGAATACCTGGGACAGCGGCACCTACATCATCGACATGAAGACCACGCACAACATCTCCGGTCTGTCGTTCATCCCGCCATATTCGAACTACGCATGGAGCGTAACGGCCAATGTGTCGCTGAGCACCGACGGCGCTACATGGATCGAATGTGGAGAGACATCGAGCATGGCCAAGTCTAACAGATGGTTCTACTATGTGCTCTACGGCGCAATACCGGCTCAGTATATCAAGTTGACCTTCAAGACTGACCTCTGGGGATGGTACGACTTTGGCTTCGACGGTATCACATTCTATGCTGCCGACTAAGCAACCAAACATTCCCCTCTTAATATAAGAGGATGCCGGGGAGTTATTTCCCCTAATAGCCAAGAGGCGTTTCCCAAACGGGGAAGCGCCTCTTTCTTTAGCCCACCCGGACACCCGTTTTCCAAAAGCCGTCCAAACGCATTGCAACTGCCGCCCAAACGCACGACGAAAGAGCCCCAAACGCAGCGCGTTTGGGGCTCAGTTGGAAAATGCCTGTTTACCGCCTATAGGAAGAGGAAGTTATGTCCGCCTGCTGGAACTTGCTTTGCAAAGCGCAGTGGCGAGCCTTGTTTAATGGTTATTGTTTATTGGCTATTGTCTATTGTTTTCAGCAGTTTGCGGCAATACTCCAGTATTTCCATCAGTTCGTCGGCCTTTTCGGCGCGCAGCATGGCAATGCGTGTCTGCCGGAAGTCGGGTATTCCCTTGAACACCGGCGTGGCGGCAAGGTGCCGGCGGGTGTGGAGAATGCCGCGGTACTCGTCAATCCGGTCGATGTTGATGCGCAACTGCTCTTCCAGCACATCAATTTTCTCGTCGAGGGTGAGCGTCTGTACCTTTCCGCCTTGCAGCAGGGAGCACATCTCGCGGAACAGCCACGGCCGGCCGAAGGTGGCCCGTCCCACCATGACGGCATCCACCCCGTAGCGCTCAAACGCCCGAAGAGCATCCTCTGCCGAGCGGATATCGCCGTTGCCAATGACGGGGATGTGTATGCGCGGATGCTGTTTCACCCTGCCGATGAGCGTCCAGTCGGCCTCGCCGGTGTACATCTGCGAACGGGTACGGCCGTGAATGGTCAACGCCTGGATGCCGCAGTCCTGCAAAGCCTCGGCCAAATCTTCTATGACGAGATGGTCCATGTCCCAGCCCAGTCGGGTCTTCACCGTCACGGGAGTGCTCACCGCTTTGACCACCGAGCGGGTGATGTCGAGCAGCAGCGGGATGTTCTTCAGCATACCGGCACCCGCCCCCTTGCCGGCCACCTTCTTCACGGGGCACCCGAAGTTCAGGTCAATCACATCGGGATGTGCCTCTTCCACCAGTCTGGCGGCCTCCACCATTGCCTCTACATCGCGTCCGTAGAGCTGAATGCCCACAGGGCGCTCCTCGTCGCTGATGGTGAGTTTGCTGACGGTCGACTTCACCGAGCGGACCAGGGCCTCGGCCGAGACAAACTCGGTGTAGACCATGGCGGCGCCGAACCGCTTGCAGAGCATGCGGAAGCCGATGTCGGTCACATCCTCCATGGGTGCAAGGAAGACAGGATGTTGCGGAAATACAATGTTGCCGATTTGCATGGTGAGTGTCTGTAAGTGTTGTTTAGGTCGTTATCTTATGAGGTGGTAGACGGCTCCCGGGAGGGTGCGCACCAAACCTTTCATTTCGAGGGTGAAAAGCAGTGCCGACAATTGTGCGATAGGCAGGTTCGTCTGTATGCTGAGCATGTTTATCTGCAGGTCGTTCTGCTTCAGAAGGACATCGGTCACCAACTGCTCCTCGGGCGAAAGGTCGGGGAACAGCTGGCGCTCTATGCCCTGTTGCCGTGCCTGTTGCAACTGCTGGTCCTGTTCCCAGCCCATGGCCTTCACGAAGTCGTAGGCCGATGTGATGAGTGCTGCGCCGTTGTCGCGTATCAGCAGGTTGCATCCCTCGCTGTAGGGGGCACCCACCATGCCAGGGAAGGCAAACACCTCGCGGTCGTAGCTGCGGGCAATCGAAGTGGTGATGAGCCCGCCTCCCGTGGCAGCGCTCTCCACAAGGATGGTTGCATCGGCCAGACCGGCCACGATGCGGTTACGCTGTACGAAGTTCTTTTTGTCTATACGGGTCATCGAGGTGAACTCGGTGAGCAGTCCGCCGCAGGCTGTCATCTTCGATGCCGTGTCCCGATGCGCCGACGGGTAAATCTCGTCAAGCCCGTGTGCCAGTACTGCCACGGTCTCCATCCGGTTGTGCAGGGCGGCACGGTGGGACATGATGTCGATGCCGTAGGCCAGCCCGCTGACGATGAGCACATCGGGGCAGATGCGCGAGAGTTCGCCGACGAAACGGTCGATGAGGTCGCGTCCGTAGGGAGTGGCGTGCCTCGTGCCCACCATGGAGACGATGTGCGCCTTGTTCAGGTCGGCATTGCCGCGGTAGAAGAGCATGAGCGGGGCATCGGCACACTCGCGGAGACGCTGCGGATAATGCTCGTCGTTGTAGGCGATGGCGGCCACCTGGTTGTCTTCCGCCCAGCGGTATTCTGCCTCGGCACGCTGCAATGAGTCGTCAATGGTGCGCAGAGCCTCCTTGAGTCGCGGCGAGGCATCGGGCAGGAGGTCGCCGATGTTGTTGCGATGCTCCACGATGGCGGTGGCCGACCCCGCTGCCTGGTAGAGTTGCACGAGTCCGGGCAGACTGAAATAGTTCAGCCGCGTCAGGGCGATGGTGTTGATGATTTCCTGTGGGTTCATTTCGTCTTGTTCAGCACGGGTGCGAAAATGTCGTCGTAGGGAGTGGCTGCGGCCAGCTTGCCGTCGACCAGACAGACCAGTTCCACCTTGGCGCGGAATGCCAGTTGGTTGTCGCTCAGCCGGTAGATGTCCTGATGGAAGATGTAGCGCACGCCTTCCTTCTCCAAGTTCAGGCACGAACGGAACTCGTCGTCGCAGCGCAGCGGGGCTTTGTATTGGAGGTTCATGCGTGCCACCACGGCATCAACGCCGTTCCGGTGCAGCTCGGCAAAACTGGCACCGAGCGACTTCAGGAAGAGATGGCGGGTATGTTCGGTGTAGTGCAGGTAGTTGGCATTGTTCACGATGCCTTCAATGTCGCATTCATAGTCGCGCACCTGCAGGATGGTTTCAAAGAGGTAGGGCATTGTATGGGAGTTGAGGAGTTAAAGAGTGCTGAGGTGTGAAGGATTTAAAAGGAGTTCTTGACTTCCTTAAGCAGTTCGAATCCGAATCTGCAGCGGAGACAGTCGCGGCGGTCGCAGTACGCTTTCTTGAGTTGGATGAGGGCCTGTGAGTCGGCGGCGCTGCCCACTTCCAGTCCGCATTCCCTCCACATGCGTACGATGTGGTTGTCTTCGGGTCGCAGTTGCTCCATAAACTCGATGGCACGGTCGCAGAGTGCTTCCTTGTGCTGATGCCGTCCGTAGGCAAAGAGCATGGGAATGGCTGCGTTGATGAGCAGGATGTCGATGGTGGCGTTGGAGAGTTGCTTGTCGGCCTGGCGGCTTTCGGCACCGAAGAGGTGGTGAGTCTGGAAATAGTCGGTGGCATGTGTGCGGAGAGTGCCGCGCAGTTGTTCCAGTGTTTCGCAGTCTGTCATCTGCGAGAGGTTGGCTGTATTTTGGAAGTAGAGTTGTGCCAGTTGTGAGAGCCGTACCAACGGGAAGTTCTGTGGGCGCAGACGGAGGTAGCGCCACTGGCGGTAGTCGATGGGGTGGAGTTGTAGTTTGTGTCGGAGATAGGCATATTCCTGTTGGAAACGGAGATATTCCGGGTCGGCGTCGGCTACCTCACGGTGTCGTTCGGAAGTGGCTTCGTGTTGAAGCAGGCCGGCCTGTCCGTAGAAGATGGCTTCAATCTGGAAGAGATTGTCGCGGTGGTGTGCCACTTGTTGCAGGGGAAGCGAGAGTGCCCACTGCTCCATGGCATCGCTGTTCAGCCCAAATCCGAAGTAGCGCGAGAGGGTGACGAACCACACTTTCTCCCAACTGCCTTCACAGCGAGGCAGCAGACGGGCGATGTCGGTGCTTTTTCGTTCCAGTCGTTCGGTCTGCAGGGCAGCCATCCAGGAGTGAGTGAGCAACCGTGAGAGGGTAGGGATGGTCTGATAGCAGGGCGGATAGTGGTCGGTCTGACGGAGTTGGTCATATCGTTGCCGTATGGCATCGGGCACGGCAAGCACCATCTGTGGCAGGGTTCGTCCGGAACAGGTCTGGCAGAGGCTGTCGCTCTCTCCGACAATATGCAGCACTACATTGTCGTAAGCTGGATCCTCGTGGTGCCGGTGGGCATACCAGTCGCTGGCACGGAGATGTATCTCAACATTACCTGCCAGGAGTTGTCCGTCTATTTTCACCTTGGCATTGAAGAAGTCGGGTCCGGCATCATGGTTGTGCAGCCCCACATCAACCACCTCGACGGCCTCGCCAGTGACGGTCGACAGGGGTTGTGTACCGAAGAATCGATGTTTCCAGGTGAAATGCAGGAGTTGTTCCATAGGGCAGATGCTGAAAGTTTTATATGCAAATGTACTGCTTTAATTGTGATTTTTTTTGTATAGCCGGTGAGTAAATTCGGTATTTATGGTGATTCTTCTGGAATTTCGGATGTTGTCAGTTCAGAATCAGTGTGGTCATTCGGTCTGGTGTGAACAGTTCCTGTGCCACTTCCTGCAGTTGCGTGGCGGTGAGTTGGTCGATGTTTGCGAAAAGTTCGTCGATATCTTTCTCCCAGCCGTAGTGCAGAAAACTCTTTCCGAAGTCCAATGCGAATTGCTCGCGGTTGTCGCATGCAATGCTGATTTGTCCCTTCAGTTGCTGTTTTGCATCGTGCAGGCATCGCTTGGAGAGTGGCGTTCGCATCAATCGGTCCAGTTCCCTGCGGATAAGTGCCAGGCATTTCTCCACATCCTTTGGGTCGCAACCGAAGTAGATGCTCCATAGGCCGGTGTCACCGTAGGCTACCATAGTGCTTTCCACTGTGTAGACCAGTCCGTATCGTTCCCGGAGCACCTGATTCAGCGTGGCATTCATGGCAGGTCCGCCAATGATGTTGTTGAGCAGGTAGAGTGCCATTCGTTGGTGTTGGTGAACCGAGTAGGCCAGTGTGCCGGTCATGACATGTGCCTGGTGGGTATTCATCTGTCGGCGGTCAAAGCATGGCCGCAGTCTGGGCTTACGGCATCTCATGGGCAGTTGTTGACCCGACGGAGTCATCTTGCAGTTCAGCGTGGCGCGATTCAGTTGGCTTACGAGTCGCTGGAAATCGACATTCCCGTAACAGAAGAAAATGGCATTGCCGGTAGTGTAGTGGTGGTTGGTAAACCGTAGCACATCGTCACGATTCAGTTGGCGCACCTGCCGGACTGTTCCCAGAATGTTGTGTCCCAGCGGATGCCCCTTGAACAGAAGGTTCTCAAACTCGTCGTAGATAAGTTCCGCCGGTGAATCGTTGTAACTTTCTATTTCGTCGAAGACCACCTCTTTCTCCTTTTCCAGTTCTTCCTCGGGATAGGTGCTGTGGAACACCATGTCGGTGAGCAGGTTGATGGCACGCACCAGGTGGTTATTCATCACGGCACAGTGGTAGACCGTGGCGTCCTTTGTGGTGAAGGCGTTGATGTCACCTCCCACTTTTTCCAGGTGATTGGCAATCTGCAGGGCGTTGAAGCGGTCGGTTCCCTTGAAAGTCAGGTGCTCGCAGAAGTGTGCAAGTCCCTCTTCGCCTCTCCGTTCATGGCGTGTTCCCACTGCCAGTTGGTAGCCGCAGTAGACCACATTGCTGTTGTCGGCCATGTGGATGATGCGCAGGCCGTTGTCAAGTGTGGTAGTATTGTATTTCCGCATGGATGCAAAAGTAATGAAATTTGAGGGAATCGGTGAACCCATCGGTATTTTTCTATTCTTGTGGCAAATGGGTTGCGGAAATGAAATATTGCATTATCTTTGTACTGTGAGGGGTGGTTTGCCCACCACTGTTCAGTTGTAATACAAAAAATGTTGTTTATATGCGTAAGGTTATAGGTATAGGCGAGACCGTTCTCGACATTGTTTTCCGGCAGGGGAAGGTCATTGCCGCCATTCCCGGTGGATCCACGCTCAACAGCTTAATCTCTTTGGGGCGCTCGGGTGTCGGTTGTCGCTTTATCAGCGAGACCGGTGACGACCTCGTGGGACAGCAGATTGTGGATTTTCTTCGGCAGAATGGTGTGGACAGTTCGCTGGTGATGCGTTACAAGGGTACGAAATCGCCCCTTTCGTTGGCATTCCTTGACCAGGAGAATAATGCCCAGTATGTGTTTTACAAGGACCATGAGCACGACCAACTGCAGTTCTCACTTCCCGAAATACAACCAGACGACATCGTTATTTTCGGTTCCTACTATGCGCTCAACCCGGTCATTCGCAGTCAGGTGCGGCAGTTCCTGCAGCATGCCCGCCAAGCAGGTGCCATTCTCTATTACGATGTTAATTTCCGTGCTTCCCACCAGCACGAAATAGATTTGCTCATGCCCAATCTGGAAGAGAACCTCCGGCTGGCGCATATTGTCAGGGGAAGTGACGAAGACTTCCAGCTGCTTTTCGGGCTGGACAGTGATACGCGCGTATATAAAGAAAGGATAATGCCTTACTGCCGGCACTTCATCTATACGCGGGGCAGCCGTCCCGTCGAGGCGTTCGGCCCCGGCATACAGTCGATGAAGTTTACAGTCCGTCCCATTAAGGCTAGGAGTACAATAGGTGCCGGTGACAATTTCAATGCCGGTTTCCTCTTTGAATTGCTGTGTTCGGATATCAGACGCTCGCAGATAGAGCGGGGCTTGACCGAAAGGCAGTGGGTTTCCTGCCTGCGGACAGCATCGAAATTCTCTGCGGCTTGCTGCCGGTGGATATACAACTATGTGCCGGAGAATTTCGGTGCAGACATGGCACGGAGGCTTAACGGCTGACTTGTGCTATGTCAGATTCAGGGTGTCGATAAGTTGTTGCAGGGTGTCGACGAAGACCAACTGGCTTTTCCATCCTTCACGCAGCACACCTTTTTGTTCCATATGTTGCAACATTGTTTGCAGGTCGTCCCAGAAATGATCGATGTTGTAGAGGACTACCCTACGCTGGTGGTAGCCTACCGAGGCCTGTGCCACCAGGTGGAATACTTCGTCGAGGGTGCCTACACCGCCCGGCAAAGCCACAATCTCATCGCTTTTTCCTATGATTAAGTCTTTACGGTCGCTGAGATTCTGGCACAGCACCAGTTCGTCGAGTCTTGGTAAGGGACGCTTCGGATGGTTGGCAAAGACCTGCGGAACCACACCGATGGTTTTTCCGCCGGCATCGTTCACGGCATGTGCCACGCAACCCATCAGGCCAACATCGCATCCCCCGAACACAACGGTGTGCCCGTGACGGCCAAGCCAGGTCCCCAGTTCGCGTGTATGTTCGTAGAAAGATTCGGGCAACGACCCGTTGGCAGCACAAAAAATGGCAATGTTCATAGTGTAGTGATTCTATGAAAAAGTGAGAATGCGATAACCCTTACCTTATAAAAGGCTTCTTATTTCAGACTCCAAGTCCTTCACCTGGATGTCACGCTTGCGGACAACATTGCTCTTGTCGATGATGAAATAAGTAGGCAGGTCTGCCACATTGTACGACAAAGCGGCCTGTGTGTTATTGTCCTGTACCGAAATCCACGGCAAGGCGGCGGTTTGAGTCTTCCAGAAATGAGTGTCGGTGTCCTCTCCTACCTGATAGATTTCGAAGCCTTGGTCGTGGTATTTGTTCCATAAATCGCGCAGGTTCATGATGCGTTGCATGCTGTTTTCGTTTGCAAAGAGGTGGAAATCAAGCAGGACGACTTTTCCCTTGAGGTCGGTCAGCCTTCGAAGATTTCCTTTGTTGTCGCGCAGGTTCAAGTCGATGATGTCCAGATTCTCCATACCGCCAACATCCAAGTCCTGTGCCTGTTGGTTGCGGAGGATGCGCACATTCTTCATTCCCTCAATGGCAATGTTGTGTAGATTCTCTCCACGCTCCGACTTCGGATAGAAGTTGTCCCAGCTGGTAGCCACAGCGGCAAAGGCCTTCACATCGTCCTCGCTGCTGCGCGGGTTGAAAATGAGTCCCTGATAGTAGCCCAGTTGGAAACTCTGGAAGAGTGCATAGTAGGCATAAGCCTTGTTGGGAGCTTGGAAAATATAGTTTTTTCTGACATCTTCCTTGTAAACCTGCAGCACCTTTTGCACACTGTCTTTCACAGCCTTTACACCAAGCACGGGCGAAGCGGCGATGGCATTGATGGCCTTTTGCAGGCTTATCTGTTTCAATGCGAGTTCACGGATCTTGGCACAGTTGTCAGAACCTTCCACCGTATAGTTGCCCGACATGCCCGGCAGT
>CALFJA010000089.1 GCA_937877605.1 uncultured Prevotellaceae bacterium
CCTTTTTCTTTTCCTCCTGTAAATCAGCAGTATAATTCTCAAAAGGTTTGGATATTATTTGTTACCTTTGCTGTTAGTGACATTAGTTTCAATTCCAATTCAATTTATTATGGTAAAGGTAACAAGTAAAGAAAATTTCGAGAAACTCATTGACTATTTGCAGGAGCATGGTTACTCTAAGGAGTACCTCAAGTCAATGAGGACAGAGATGAGGGTAGTGGTACGCTTGCAGGAACACGGTGAATGGCGCGGCTATCGCGAGCATTATCTCCAGTACGCCGGGAGTATCACATCTTCCGGGTATCTTAGAAGGAAGAAGAGCATCGTCGGCCTGCTGGAGCAGTATGATGTTCGCGGTATATACCCTTCCGGCCCTGGCAACCTGTCCCTTTTCATGAAGGTTAGCCACTATGACTGCCTGTGTGAGGAGTTCAGAAGCGTCATTGACACCTATCGTAAGGTGGAGAAGGAGCGTGGGGTCAAGGAGCCGACCATATCCATATCCTCCCTGAACACTTCCGTATTCTTCCACTCGCTTCAAGGCCATGGCATTCAGTCGCTTGCCCAGATCACCGAGAAAGAAGTCGTCGGTTTCTTTTTCTCTGGCGGTGTACAGAAGTACGGGCACTCATTCAAGAAGAACATCCGTGCCGTATTCAAGGCCACCAGGACACACTTTGCCGGCTGCGCGGCCATCATGGACTTCCTGCCGCCAATACGCGAGCAGCGGAAGAACATACAGTACCTCACGCCTGAGGAAGCAGGCAGGCTGAAATCCGTATTGGATGCCCCGGACTCCGGTCTCTGCCTTCGCGAGAGGGCCATGGTGAGACTTCTGATGTACACAGGTCTGCGTGCATGCGATGTCGCCGCCCTGCGCCTGGAGGACATCGACTGGAGCAAGGACATCATCCGCATCGTGCAGCAAAAGACCAGTGCGCCCTTGACGCTGCCATTAAGAGCCGTGGTTGGCAATGCCCTGTATGACTACATCGTAAAGGAAAGACCCCGCTGTGACACACGGGAGGTCTTTGTCTCAAAGTTTCCCCATCACAGACGCCTTGGCGCAGGATCCATAGGAGGTGCCATCAATGCCGTCTATGATGCAGCCGGCATAAGAATGGGCAAGGGCGAACGCCGCGGTTCCCATATCTTCCGCCACCTTCTTGCCGTCACCCTCCTCGGCAATGACGTTCCGCAGCCGGTCATCTCAAGCACCCTGGGGCACACCTCTCCGGAATCAGTGGAGGCATATCTCAGCGCCGATTTCATGCATCTGCGGAAATGCGGCCTCAGTATTGAGAACTTCCCAGTCAGGAAGGAGGTGTTCGGATGAGTAACTACATATCTGCAGCCGCACCGCTGTTCATGCAGTTTGAGGCCTACATGCAGGCATCGGATAAATGGAATCCATACGCCTACGGGGAGAATCTCGCGGCATTTGACAAGTACTGTAGGAACAGTTTCCCCGAGGCCATGACCCTGACGCAGGAGATGGTAGACGGCTGGTGCCAGAAGCGCGACACGGAGAAAGGCTACTCCTGCCGTACGCGCATACAGGTCATCGTAAGCTGCGTCAAGTATCTGAACAGCCGCAAGCTGTGCATGCTCAGACCGCCGCTGCTGCCAAAGGACAGGAACAGGTACCAGTACGTGCCCCACCACTTCACGGACGAGGAGCTTGACGACCTGTTCCGCAGATGCGACACGCATGTAGCCAGAAGATCCCTGGCATCGAGGCTGAAGACGGTCACCCTTCCCGTATTCTTCCGCCTGCTCTTCAGCACCGGCATGAGACCTACGGAGGCCCGGCTTCTCCGCAGAGGGGACGTCGACCTGGTGCACGGGGTGATCGATATACGCCAGAGCAAGGGACGCAGCCAGCACTTTGTAGTCCTTCATGACTCCATGCTGGAACTAATGCGGGAATATGACGGACGGGTGAGCCGTGAGGACATGTGCCCGGACAGGGAGTATTTCTTTCCTACGGCAGGCGGCGGACACCACAGCAGGAACTGGGTGTCTGGCAACTTCAGGAACCTGTGGGACTCCTCCAGGTTTGGCCGTGCCGTCCCGTACGACCTGCGGCATGAATATGCGACGAGGAACATCAACCAGTGGGTAGGGCTCGGCATCGAGTTCAATGCACGCTTCGTTTCCCTGAGCAAGAGCATGGGGCACGCCAGCCTGGAATGCACGAAGTACTACTACACCCTGGTACCGCGTCTGGCTGACGTCATGCTCAGCCTGACAGAGAACACCTTCAACGAGATAGTACCCGATGTAGACTATGGAAAAGAAGAAGCCGAGTAAGGAGGCATGCCTTATCGCCTCCTATATAAACAGCTGGCTGACAGAGTACGTCCCCGTGATATGCAATGCCAGCCCCAGGACGCTGCAAGCCTACAGGACAGCAATCACTCTGTATCTCGTATTCCTGAACACGGAGAAGGGCGTAACACCCTCAACTCTCCATTTCAAACACCTGGACCACGACTATGTTGAGCAGTGGCTGAAATGGCTGAGGGACGGACGCAACTGCTGTCCCTACACCTGCAACTGCAGGCTTGCTGCCCTAAGGGCATTTATAAGATATGTCGGAACACGCGATGTCGCCTATCTCTACCTGTCCCAGAACACTGCGCTGGTTCCGAGGCAGAAGGTGTCCAAGCGGAAGATTGACGGACTCAGCAAGGATGTCGTCAGTGCCGTCATGAGAGAACCGGATACCCGAACCCGGACAGGAAGGCGGGACATGGCACTCCTGGTCCTCCTGTACGGGACGGCGGCCAGGCTGGACGAGATTCTCTCCATGAAAGTGGGTCAGCTGCACTTGGATGAGCCGAAGCCGTTTGCGACCGTAATGGGAAAGGGCTCCAAGCCGCGGACCCTCTATCTTCTTCCGAAAGCCGTGGCACATCTGAAGGCGTATCTGAAAGAATACCACCCGGAAGGAAGAGTGGAACGATACCTGTTCTATTCAAGGAACCACAACGCCTACGGTAAGCTGACTCAGCCAGCCATAGACAAGAGGCTCAAGCTATATGCTAAAAGTGCACACGAGAAATGCCCTGATGTGCCGCTGAATCTCCATGCACATCAGTTTAGGCACGCCAAGTCAAGCCACTGGCTCGAGGACGGGATGAACATCGTGCAGATATCGCTCCTGATGGGGCATGCCCACATACAAACGACCATGGGGTATATGGACATAACCACAGAGCAGGAGTCAAAGGCACTTGCGACGCTTGAAGACGAGAATGAGGCAAAACTGTCAAAGAAATGGAAGGGACACGAAAACGACCTTCTGACTCTATGTGGGCTGCGATAGCTTGCTAAAACGCTGAAATGATATCCAAACCTTTTGAGAATTATACTGCTGATTTACAGGAGGAAAAGAAAAAGG
>CALFJA010000090.1 GCA_937877605.1 uncultured Prevotellaceae bacterium
ATGAGACAATGCACTCCTACTGGTGCAAGGCCATCCGTGTGCTGCCGGACTTCACCGTCGTCCACAAGCAGGACTGGTTCCTGCGTGAGACCTACCGCCCTGAACTCAGCGGTGAGGGCAGGAGCTTTCTCCAGCGCAGTTTTGAACTGCACTTCAACGAGCGTCCCTACCTGAACCACCGCTGCTACCTTTTCCTGACGAAGACCACCAGGGAGCGAAGCCGCCAGCAGAGCAACTTCTCGACACTATGCCGTGGGCACATCATCCCGAAGGAGGTGAACGTCGATACGGCCCAGAAGTTCCTGGAGGCGGCGGAGCAGTTTGAGCGTATCATGAACGACTCAGGCTTCATCTCCCTCCGTCGGCTGACGGACGATGAGATTGTCGGCACTGCCGAGGCCAAGGGTATCGTGGAGCAGTACATGACGCTGGACTCAGACGGAACGGCAACACTGGAAGACATCGACCTCGATCCGAAAAGGATGCGCGTGGGCGACAAAAGGGTATGCCTGTTCACGCTCTCCGATACGGAGGACTTGCCTGCAAGGGTGGCAACAGACATCCGCTACGAGCGTCTGAGCACAGACCGGAGCGACTGCCGCCTGTCCTTCGCCAGCCCCGTGGGACTGCTGCTGTCCTGCAACCACATCTATAACCAGTACCTCTTTGTTGACAACAGCGAGGAGAACCTGCAGCAGTTTGAGAAGACTTCAAGGAATATGCAGTCATTGAGCCGCTACTCGCGCAGCAATGCCATCAACAGCCAGTGGATAGAGGAATACCTGAACGAAGCACGTTCCGGCGGTCTCACCTCTGTCCGTGCCCACTTCAACGTAATGGCGTGGAGTGATGACGAGCAGGAACTGAAGCGCATCAAGAACGATATGGGCAGTCAGATAGCGTCCATGGAGTGCATGCCGAGGCACAACACCGTTGATTGCCCGACGCTCTTCTGGGCTGGCATCCCCGGCAACGCTGCTGACTTCCCCTCGGAAGAGACATTCTACACGTTCCCGGAGCAGACAGTCTGCTTCTTTACCGAAGAGACGAACTACCGCAGTTCGCTCTCGCCCTTCGGCATCAAGATGGTGGACAGGCTGACGGGAAAGCCGCTGCACATCGACATCAGCGACCTGCCGATGAAGAAAGGTGTCACGACCAACCGCAACAAGTTCGTGCTGGGGCCTTCGGGCAGCGGCAAGAGTTTCTTCATGAACCATCTGGTACGCCAGTACTATGAGCAGGGTACGCATGTGGTGCT
The DNA here is from genome assembly GCA_937877605.1 of uncultured Prevotellaceae bacterium. GTDB lineage: Bacteria > Bacteroidota > Bacteroidia > Bacteroidales > Bacteroidaceae > Prevotella. The sequence continues at coordinate 1,262 of CALFJA010000090.1, forward strand.
CATCGACACGGGAAACTCATATTTCGGTCTCTGCAACCTGATTCACAGGCTCACCAAGGGTGAGGACGGTGTGTACTTCACCTATACCGATGACAACCCGATAGCCTTCAATCCCTTCTATACGGCAGACAAGGTTTTTGACATCGAGAAGCGTGAGAGCATCAAAACGCTGCTGCTGACACTCTGGAAGAAGGACAACGAGCCGGCTACCCGTTCGGAGGAAGTGGCACTGAGCAATGCCGTATCAATGTTCATTGACCGTCTGAAGTCGGACGACGACATCGAACCCTCGTTCAACACGTTCTACGAGTTTGTCAGGACAGACTACCGCCAGGAACTGGAGCGGAAGCATGTGCGAGAGAAGGACTTTGACATCGACGGATTCCTCAATGTGCTGGAGCCGTACTACAGGGGAGGCGAATACGACTACCTGCTGAACTCGGACAGGCAGCTTGACCTGCTCAGCAAGCGGTTCATCGTCTTCGAGATTGATGCCATCAAGGATCATCCCATCCTCTTCCCCGTGACGACCATCATCATCATGGAACTGTTCATCAACAAGATGCGACGGCTCAACGGCATCCGCAAGATGATAGTCATCGAGGAGGCATGGAAGGCGATAGCCTCGGCAAACATGGCATCCTACATCAAGTACCTCTACAAGACCGTGCGCAAGTTCTTCGGCGAGGCCATCGTGGTGACGCAGGAGGTGGACGACATCATATCCTCGCCCA
>CALFJA010000091.1 GCA_937877605.1 uncultured Prevotellaceae bacterium
CTCCCAGCCAGACATTGCCGTTTTCGTCTGATGATATGCCATAGATGCGTTTCAGTAGTTTGTTATCGTCGTAAAAAGGTATAGTCCTGAATAGTGGCGGATTAGACGAGATGAGGTCTATGCCCGTAGAATGATTGCCTATCCAGATGTTGCCGAACTCGTCCTGAACGATACATCGGGTGTTTATCGAAGAGAGTTGTATGATACTGTTGTCGTTGTAATAGATAGGCTGTCTTACCATAGTGCCGGTGGGCAGGCTGAAGTTTACGATGCTGATGCCTCCCATGTCGGACGCTACCCAGAGTTGGCCGTTGTTGAGTTGACGGATGGAGAATATGTTGTCGTTGGACGATTTGGAAAGGTGTTCCACTTTCGTAAAGGTGTCTGTCAGCAAGTCGTATAGGGCCAGCCCGTGGTCGGTTCCAACCCAGAAGTTTCTCCACTTGTCTTGGTAGATGCATCTTACATTGTTGCCTGGCAGCGTCCTTGGGTCTCCCTCCTTATGGACAATGTGGCGCTGACGGCCTGTCTTCAGGTCTATCACGGTCATGCCTTCGCTGATATGCCCCAGCAGGAGGTGCCCGCTGCCGTCATCGTAGCCGCAACGGTTACGGCGTAGCGTGTCGGTCTTTAATTCTTCCAGTTCATAATTGGCGCAATTGATGTGTTGGACGGTACCGTTTACCATCAGTAGCCAAGCCCCGCCGTCGTGTGCCTGAATGACATCGTTGACACCTGTTGAACTGAGACCATTATCGCGGGTGAGGTTCCTGAAAGTGCCGGTGCTGCAATCGAAGATGCTCAATCCCTTTTCCAGACCTATCAGCACACGGTCGGTTGCCTGATTGTAGTAGAGTGATCGTATTTCGTTGCTGATGATACCCGTGTTCGACTTGTCTACCATGTTGTACTTGTTGAACACATCGACGGTCTTGCCTGCCACCCTGTTAAGTCCTGATTCCGTTGCTACCCAGGCATGCCCACGCTTGTCAATGACAATATCCAGGATGAAATTGTTCGACAGGCCGTTCTCTATGCCAATATGATTGTCTACGGTATAAGTCTGTCCGTTGACTGTCGTGATAAGTCCTCCGATGAACGCGATAAAAGTGATGATTCTTTTCATATATATTCTCAATTGTGCAGCAAATTTACGAGTTTTATTTCATATTCCATACGCTTCCCCCCCCTCTTTTTACCACTTTGAACGATTATTCTATGCAGAATGACGAGTTTTCCTCTTGTTTTGTTCATCCTTTTTTCGTATCTTTGCACCCTGATAGGCAAAACAAACTATAGACTAAGAAAATGAAAAGACTACATCTACTACTGCTGAGCCTTGTGCTCGTTCTGCCCATT
>CALFJA010000092.1 GCA_937877605.1 uncultured Prevotellaceae bacterium
CTTCGATGTATTCGTTGCGCAGGTAGCGTTCGCTGTTCTTCTCGTTGTCGGGTGTGACATCGTATTTTTGGTAGAGATGGCAGATGACGATGGGTTGTTCGGCATCGCGCTGGATGGAGACAATCATCGAGTCGTTGTCGCTGACGGGGTAGTAGATGCGCTCTGTGGGGCTTTTAGGCATGGGGATGGAGGAGAAGATACGCTTTATCTTTTGCTCAATCTTGCCTACATCGATATCTCCCACTACGACGATGGCCTGCAGGTCGGGGCGATACCACTTATTGTAGTAGTCGCGCAGGTCCTGATAGGGAAAGTTGTCGACGATGTCCATGGAGCCGATGGGCATGCAGTCTTCGTATTTCGTGCCCTTGTAGACGGCAGGCATGGCATCTTCCATGAGTCGTTGCATGGCCATTCCGGCCCTGCGTGTGCGCCACTCTTCGTGTATGACACCGCGCTCCTTGTCAATTTCGGCATCTTCGAGGAGGATGTAGTGGCTCCAGTCGTGGAGTACGAGCAGGCAGGAGTCAACGATGCCGTCGCGTTTGAGGGGTGCCGAGCCGATGTGATAGACCGTCTGGTCGACCGATGTATAGGCATTGAGGTTGGCTCCGAACTTCACTCCGATGGTTTCACACCAGGGTACGATGCCCAGTTGCTTGCCCTTCCCCGGGAAGTGCTTGGTTCCGTTGAAAGCCATATGCTCCAGAAAGTGTGCGAGTCCGCGCTGGCGGGGCTCTTCGAGGATGGACCCGACGCGCTGTGCGATGTAGAAATCGGCCAGTCCTGCCTCCTTTGCGTTGTGGCGGATGTAGTAGGTGAGCCCGTTTTTAAGCTTCCCTGTCCTGACGGTAGGGTCCTGTGGCAATTGTGCTGCCGCGGAAAGCGGCAGCACAATTGCGATAAAGAATAAAGAGAGTAATCTTTTCATGTGTCTTATTGCGCCAAGCGTGAGGGTGTTGTTTCGGCATTGAAGTCGTTGGTGGAATTGTTGGTGTCTACATACTTGCCGTCGTCGGTGGTCTTGCGGATGACAGCCTTGTTGTAACGGTCCTTGTCGCTTAAGAGTTTTCCGCAGTAGGTCCATCCGCTGTCGATGCTTGCGGGAAGCACATTCCACTGCCATTCAGTCTCGACGCTGAGGTTCACACCGTCGATAAGCCAGCCCATGGGTACCTTGTAGGTCTTGACGACATCCATTTCGTAGTCAGTACCGTTGAAAGTCATGATGTATTTGCCTTCGTATGCATAGTTGGCCAGCCAGTCCTCCTTGGTCGTCTGCATCTTGGCGAGTGCCATGGCCCTGAAACCGCGGTTGTGGAAACTATAGAGTGTTGCCGTGTAGCAGAACCACTTGTCGAGATTTGGCACCTGTTGGTTGTCCACATCGGCATAGTTCGGGTTGCTTGTCTCGTCGTAGAACTCAAAGTCGGCATTGCTCAAGTCGAACGAATTGGCATTTGCCTCGGTGTGGTTGATGGCATTGACGGCAATGGTGAGCGATTTACCAGGTTCAACGGGCACATCGTTTCCACTGCCAGGGATGACATAGAGGGCGTCGACGGCGAAGATTTCGTTGTTGGTATCGGGCACATACCGGTAGTTGGTGGTTGACAAGAACGACGATTCGCAGATGGCCAACTGGTCGGCATAGAGCGTCACATCGGAGTTGTTGGTGATGATTAGGTACTGGTCGTTGCTGTACTGTTTTCCTTCAGGAGTGGTGGTGCCGGTGAAGAAGATTTCGCTGAGCACGAATCCGCCCTTGGCCGTGAAAGTATTGATGGTTACTTTTATCTTGGTCTTGCTCAGGGAGAGCACAACATTATCCTGTTTGACCTCGAACGGGCTTGTGCCTTCCACTCCGTCGACGGTAAAAGTAAGGGTTCCGCTGGCTTCTACATTGTAGGAGCCTTCTTCTACACCCTCAAAACTAGCCACAAAGCCGTCTGCTGTCTTTTGGATAGCATTGGAACGGACGATGGTCTTGTTGTTGTTGACATTCGTCAGCACCACCATGTCGTTGAGAACTTCGACATTTTGTATGCCGAGCGGCATTTCGAGTGTGAGTGATACAGGTTCGTTAATGATGATAGGATCATCGTCACTGCTGCAAGATGTTAGGGTAATACCCATTGTGAGGAGCGCTACAAGACTCCAGAAAATTGTTTTTTTCATTTTGTTTTTAATTGTTATTGGTTATTGTTGGTTGTTAATTGTTTATTGTCAGAATGTCATACCGAGTGTGACTGCCAGGTGGCTGTCCTTCCCGTCCTCGGAGCATCCAATGGCTCCGCCGCTGACTGCAGCGAAGGTTGCGTAGTGGGTGTTGCGGATATGGTAGTCGACACGGATGGCAGCGTCGGCCGAATAGTTGTCGGCCTTGAGGTATTTGTAGTTGTGGTTAAGCATAGACAGC
>CALFJA010000093.1 GCA_937877605.1 uncultured Prevotellaceae bacterium
CTTGCACATCGTTGCGTTTCAATTCCACATTGAAGGTTGTACTCTTACTCCCTGCTGGGATTGTCACGATGTTCGAATAAACCAAGTCGTCGTCAGCAGTCGTGCATATTTCTACATCCAGCGCATTGGTTGGTGTGTCGTTTCGTGTAACGGTAAAGGTATTGTTGGTCGACCCTTCAAGCATATTGCTGCTGGCGGAGGATAGTGTCAAGGCAGGACCGTCATCGTCCAGAATGGTAATGGTCTGCTCAACATAACCACCTGTGAGCTGGCCTGCAGAACAACTACAACTGGAGATATAGATGGCTGCTGTGAGTTTGACATCACGGTCACCTTCCATGTCGGAATTGTCAACGACACCGATGGAGAACTGAGCCTCTGCCTGTCCCTTTGCCAATACAATGCTTTTAGTTGAATAATAGATATCTCCATTACCATTGTCGTCCAGCTTAATGGTTACACGCGAGCCTGTGCGGTTCTTCCGTTTCAGCGTTACCATAATGGCACTCGGTCCTCCAGATTCTGCCACGGTTGTCGGCGTCAGCGTCCATTCCAGTTCGGGCATGTCGTTGTCTTCAATGAAAACAGAGCAACGACCAGAATCATAACGATAGGCGGTGGCATTATAGGTCACACTTGTCACATCTTGTACATCCGCATCGTCGTAGGCTTCCACATCGACGGTTACCGATGAAGCACCTGCAGGAATTGTGACTGATGCTGGCATGACAACACGCTCGGGTTTGGAGTTGCTCAGCTTTACCTTCAAATCCTTCTCCACCACTACGGAAGAGGTGATGGTCAAGGTGAATGTTTCGCCTTCATTCACGGCTTCCGATGAAGATGTAATGGTCAATACTGGCTGTTCATCGTCCATGACGAGTATCGACTTCTCCACAGCATCATAACCGTTGGCCGCATCGGCTCGGAAAGTGAATACACTGTCGGGGTTGAGAATCTCGTCACCTACTACGGTCAGGCTGAAGTATACACTTGAATTGCCTTTGGACATGGTCACGCTTGAGGGAACTGATGCACGAACATCACCATGGGTCTTGCTCAAGGGAAACGACTGCGCAACGGTTCTGCTTCCCGAGCGTTCCAGATAGCAGGTATAGGTCCTTGTATTATCCGTCTCAGTCAGTTCATTGGTGGGGAGTATCAGGTAGAGCACTTTGTTCATGCTGTAGGTCGCTTCGCTTTGGGTGGTGTTGTTGGCCTGATACTCTGCACGCTCACCTGAGTCACTGTTCGGCACCAGTTTGACTTGAACTCTGAAGTCGCCGTCCAAACCTACTATGCGAGGCACATTAAATTCTCCACTCCGCGCTATCGAACCACCGCTACCCAAGGTTCCCTGATAGTAGGTAGTGCCCAGGTTTACGATTTCACCTGTCGTAGTGGATACGAGAGAAATGTTTTCACTCCATCCTCCTTGGCTCGCTATAGACCCGATATTGTTCACCGTCCATGAAAGATTGATGGCATTGCTCGGACTAATGGGCGAGGCTGTTGTCATAGACACGCTGGACACGGTAAAGTCGGGGTTGGGATAAATACTCAACGAACCGGCATTGAATTCTGTCAACACATTGTTTCCCAACGAATCACTCAGTACTACATCGCTCAGCGTAAGGGGATAGGATTCTCCCTCCTGAAGTGCCGAGGTGGATTCAAGAGAAGCCTTTATGGAGAATACTTTGCCACGATTGGCCTTGAGCGTCTTGTTGGTCGGTGACAAGAGAATATAGCGGTAGCTGGCTGCCAACTTGGTTCCGCGTACTCGGTGGTCGACGACACGGGTAGATTCCAGGGTGTAGTCTGAATTGCTGGTAGACAGGGTCACGCCTTCCGGTACGGTCACATTGAACTGAATGGCCGTAATGTTCGGATTGGTGTTTTCCACATAGACAGGCATGTCTACCGAAGTGCTCACCATGGCGCTGATATCTCCCAGGTAGAGTCGGTTGACATCCTGCCCGAGGGCACTCGAACTCCATGCGAGCGCTAAACACATTATTAATATATAACTATAGAATCGTTTCATGCTATGTTTCCTCCTTGCCTTATTTAACGATACATTTCTTTCCATTCATAATATATACGCCTTTGGAGAGCGAGGCTTTCTTCATGCGCCGACCCTGCAAGTCGTAAACTGTCTGATTTTCATCGCCGGCTTCATCGGAAAGAATCACTCCGTCGATGGCGGTCAAATCACCTGCGGAAAGCGACACCTTCAGCTTTTCCGAAGAGATTTCGGCCAGCATGGCATCGACCAGGTCTGCACTGATCTGTGCCAGTACATGTTCACCAGCTGGAATCTCATCACCGAAGAGAGAATAGAAGATGACGCGTCTGCTACCATTGGCAGAGCGTTCCTTCTTGGTGAAGAAGTCCATGATGGGCAACCACTGTATATTGCCTTCGGTAAAGATGAAGTCGAATGCAGTAACTGGTTTGGATATGTTCAATATGAGCTTGCCGTCAGACACATACAAGTAAGCATCGGGTGCTGAGACTCCTGTGTCTGTTGCCGACGGGGTGCGCATCGCTTCGCGACGGGCTGCCAAGGTGGGCGTGATGTCCTGGTCAAGCAAGAGGTTGATGGTGGCCACAACATCCTGCACATTCAGGTTGTTGTCGACAATCACATCGGCCGCCGTAAAGTTCAGCGGATAGTACCGGCTTCGGTAGTCGGGATTCAAGGCATAGTTCAGAGTCAGCTGCATGTCGCTGATGTCGATGACCGTGTCGAAATTGGCATCGCCCTGTTCAAAGTCAAGATCCATCAGGAAATGGTGTCCCGTACGACTGTTGTTGGTGTAGACATGCATCAACTGACCGGAAGTGCCACGGTACCAGCCGTAAGGATTGTTGTAGCTGAAATAGGATGGAACAGAATTGCTGCCCTGTCCGTACCAGTCGAATGCCATCCCCCATGTATAGTTCACCGATACTTCGGCGTCACATACATAGAGACTTACATAACTGCGGTAGGAGTTCCCGTTGAAGAACAGGATGCTTGGCAGGAGTTCATGGCTCACGCCCTGCATGTTATACAACTGCGAATAGGTGTAGTGTTCTGTGGTTAAATCCTGTCCACCCACCGACCAGTTAGAAGAAGCATTGGCGGTCAGCGGCGAGAAGTCGCGAATCTTATTGTTAGAAGCATTCAGCGATGCAACATTCGGCAGTTTCACGACGGCATCGTAGAGGTTGCCAGTCAACTGATTGCCAGCCACATAGAACGAGGTCAGGCTGTTGGATGCGTCCACATTTTCGAAGAGCGTCTGCAGGTTACCTCCAAGTCCGTTGCCAGAGAGGTTGAGCGTGCGCAACGCTGTCAGGCCCAGTAACTGTACGGGCAGGTTGCCGGTAAGGTTGTTGTTACTCAGGTCGATGGCGGTCACCTTACCATTGTTGTCGAAGGTGACGCCGGGCCATGCCGAACTGTTGATTTCGTTGCTGCCGATGGCCCATTGGTTGGTCCAGCCTGTACCACCGTTTGCCTCATAGACGGCACGCAGAATGGCATAGTCGTCGGCATCCACATAGTTGGCTGTGATTTGGATGTGGGCCATGCTGACATTGTTGTCCTTGCTCACCTCTGTTTCCAGATTGTCCGTGTCGGTCTTGAAATAGTAGTAAATTTCCGACACATTATCGGGAATTGTCACATCGTAGGAAACGGTGTAACTCTGTCCTGCGGCAAGACTGCGGCTACGGCTGAATGAAGCCATGCGGGTGGCGTTGTTGATACCGCTGTCGTCAGAACCCACATAGAGCGCATCGGTCCACGAGGAACACTTGGTCTGACCTTCTCCTACATTGGTGATAACGGCCTGCAGGGTGATGGTGTTCTGTATCTTCGCTGTTTCAGGAGCGTTCAGCACCACTTGCAGGTCGGAGAGGTTTTGTACTTGGAAGGTCTGCTCTGGACCTACATTGTCATCGCATTCGCCATGAGCGGTCACCTGCCAAGTGTAGGTCGCTCCTGGAATGGCATTGAAGGAATAATAGTTGCTTGAAAGATTGACCACCTTGTTGCCGGCAGTCTCGCCGTCGGCCTCCACCCATTGCAGGGTGAGGGTGTAACTGGTGGCAATCGAACCCATATTTTTCCAACGCACTGTCGTGGAACCGTGGTTAATTGTGACATTATTCGACGGGTCGACATAGTAGAACAGCTGCCGCTGGAGCAGCGGGCGCACATTGATGGCATGCGTTGTAGCGTACATCTCCACGCCAGAGAGTTGGTAACTGATGGTGTATATCACCGCTTCAGTCACTGCCGTTCCTGCACTACCGCTATTGTTTGCTATCTGCATGGCAGTCAGGTCGCCCGTTCCGTTGGCAGTGTGCCCGCTCAAGTGGTCGCCCACGGAAGTGGCTTCCCATGAAACGCTGAGATTAGCACTCGAACTGAACGAGGTGAGGGGCAGTACCTGGGTGTCACTCTCGGCACAGACGGTCTGGTCGACAATGTTGCGCAAGGCTTGCGGGTCGATGTCTGCTCCGTTCAGCACGATGTTCACTTTTTCGGCATAGATGAGTTTGGTCAATTCCACCACGCTCTTCAGTGAATTGCTCTCGGCTGCGGCGGCAAAACTGATGGTGCTCGACTCGGTTTCGTCTGCACCTATGAAGTTCAGTAGGTTGTTGGTGTTGTTCAGTTTACTGGTCAGGGTATTAATCAGTGTCAGGGCATCGTCCGATGTTGCGTCCATATTGTACACATCATCGTTGCGCACGGTGACAGTGATGGTGCCCGAGGGTGTACACCGCGAGAGGAGATCTACAGCCTCGTACAGTGATACGAAGTTGCGCACTCCTACCCCATTGCGATTGATGGTATAGTCGCCTTCTGCTGTCCAGGTGGAGGGAGCGTTGATGATAATGTTCTGCTCGGCCTCGCTGGTCTTCACCAAACCCTTGGCAGTCAGTCTGACAGTATAGGTTCCGGCTGCTGCATATACATGCATGGGGCTTACCTCGGTACTGGTCTCGCCGTCGCCGAAGTCCCAGACGAAACTTCTGCAACTTTCGGTCGACAGGTTGGTGAACTGCGCGCGGTTCATGTGGCGGTCCACACTGAACTGTGCCTGAAGGTCACCTTCGTCAAGTGTGGATATCTCCACCTGACCACGGCGAGTCGATACAGTGGGAGTACTATCGTCGAGCAGTGTCAGGGTTACCGTGCCGAAGTCAACATCGTAGAGTCCGTCAACCGCTGCTGCCGTCGTGGTGATGGGTATCTGCACGATGGCACCGTTCACATCGCTGAACTGTGAGCCGCCGGTCAGACTGACGGTCAGTACCTGCTCCTCGAGCGTGCCGTTCACCGTGTAGGCCGAAGTTCGGCCGGTGGTCTGGATATTGGCGGCATTGGAGGTAAGACCTTCGGGCAGTACGAGCGAGAAGGTGAGTTCCTTCACGGCTGAGGTGTTCTCCAGATAGACAGGGAACATCATGATTTCTCCCTGATAGAGCGAAACTGTCTGTCCGTAGAGAGTGTAGCGGGTCTGTGTATCGGAACTGGGGTCGCTGGGACCTGATGGGTTGAAGGTGTATTTGGCCAAGAGCGTCACATTCTCCGTGCCCATCACGCCGGTATAGGTTTGCGAGGTGGTTTGCAGTTGGTCGCCGATGTACCATCCTGCAAAGTTGTAATTGCTCCTGGTGTAGGCATACACACTGAACGACTCTTCTTCGCGTACGGAGAACCCATTCGACTTGTCAAAACTTGCTCCAGTCGGTTCGGATGAGAAGTAGACCTTGTGCGAGGGTTTTGTTTCCGAAGGTTCACTGGGATTGCTCCCTGGCGTAAACTTGTAGTTGGCCACGAACTCCACATTTTCGCTGGTGGTCACATAGGTAAACGAGCGTGAGGTGCTCATCACTTCGCTGTCGCTCTTGCGGGTCCAATTTTGGAATGTCCAGTTGGAATAGCTGGTGGCGCTGATGGTCACGCTGGTTCCCACAGCATAGCTACCAGCTCCGCTCAGCGAGAAGTTGGTACCTCCCGACGGCGGGGTGTAACTCAGCGTGATGGTACTGGTTTCCACAGGAACGAAGTTGGCGGTGAGGGTTTCGTTCGCTCCGGTCATGGTATATTTGTAGTTGGACGAAGTGCTCACTTCCTCACCTAGGGAGTTTGTCCAGTTGGTGAAGCGCCATGCCACCGATGCGGCTGTGGCAGTCACCGTCACCTGACGCCCTTCCACATATTTTCCTCCACCCGTCACCGTGCCGGCTTCGGCTGGCGACGCCTTCACCGTGAGCAACCAGTAGGCACTGGGCTCAGGCGGATTGGAGGGATTGAAGTCGCTTTGTCCGTGTGCGCCCACCGAGAGAAGCATCACAAAGAACAGCGACAGATATTTTCGTATTGTCATATTCGTGTTTCTTTAGTTTTTAACATCTGATGTTTATATAATATATAATAAGTACGCAACGCGCATGCGCAAGGATGTCATTGCGGTTCAGATGCTTATTTCACGAATTTCTTACCTTTCTGGATGTACACGCCCTTCGGCAGGTTCTCAGCACTGACGGCACGCCCGTCAAGGGTATAGATGGTCTGACTGCCGGTCTTGGCATTATCGCTGCTGGTCAGCGAATCGATCCCAGTGAGGTCGGCAACAGCCACGCGCAGTTGGAAGCGTCCTTCGTTGTAACCACTCGAAGCGTTGAAGGTGTAGGGCATTTCCACTTCCGCACCGTTGTCAAGCAGTTGAACGGCAATGTCGGCACGGGAGGCATCGATGGTATAGCTGCCGCTGGTGCTCATCCACATGCCCAGATCAATCAGTCCGGAGGTGTGTGCGCCTTCATTGATGGCATACATCTCGTTGTCGGTCACGGTGTAAAGCTGTGCAGTGCCGTCGAAGCTGAGCATCTTGGCGGCATCGGTTTCACAGTCGTAGGCATCGCTGGCGGTCGGGTTCACCACCACACGGGTTTTGTCGGTGGTGGAGCCGTCGGTCAGGGTCAGGTTGACAATGCGGCGGTTCGATGCCGACGGGGCGCGACGAGGTGCCAAAGCCGAGTGGTCAATGGTGGAGGTTATCTGTCGACCACCGGTCTGGAAGGTGATGTCGTTCACCAGGTCGGGTTTCTGGACAAAGAAGGCCTGCATGGGCAGCAGTGCCAGGTCGTCGTCGGCAATGCTGTAGGCGGTATAGGTTCTGTTGTCGGTGCTCCACACGGTAAGGGGTGCGGTGAAGTCCATGTGGTAGATGTCGTAGTAGCAGGGATATGGGTTGCCCACGAGATTCCAACTCTTGTTGCTGGAGGTCTCGGTGGCATATTCGTTCAGGTTCAGCGTCACAGCCTCGCTGCGGAATATCTGGTTACGGGTTGCTGCGGTTGCGGGCAGATAGACATAGCAACCTGCGCTGGCACAGAAAATGTAGCCTTGGCCGGCCTGTAGCGTTCCGTCCGAAGGAACATCCTTCCAGTTGCCACCGCTGCCGTTGGCGGCGCGGGAGGCTCCGTCGTAGTAGCGCACAACCACCTGGGCACCGTTAGAGGTGGTGATGTCTGCCACATTCACATCGTAGGGCAGGCTGATGAAATACCAGTAAGGTGTGCTGCTGGAGCCAAGCCAGTAGCGCGACTCGGTGAAGGTGGAAGTTATGGCGTTGCAACGGCTGATGATATTGGCATTGGTACCGATGCTGAAGTAACTGGTGAAGGTGCCGAAATCTTGGGCGTTGTTACCGTTCACAATCAGGCTGCCACCGCGGTTAACAACCACATTGGGCGTGTCGGGAACACGGGCGTTGGAGGTCAGTTCCAATTTGCTGTTGATGGTGAGGTTCTCCACCTGGTTGGGGTTCACCTCAACGGTGGTGAACTTGCTCCAGTAGGTATCGAGCTTATAGCTGACCATAGCATATTCCGGCACATAGAGCACACAAGAGGTGGGGCTCCACACGGGAGGATAACTTGTGTTTACCGACGGAGGGGTCGGGGCGTTGCAGTAGAGTTTGGTCAGCGACTGAACATTGCTGCCATTGTTGCTGTAGAAAGCATAGGAGCCAATGGAGGAAAGGCTGGCGCCAAGGGTGACGCTCTTCAGATTCTGACAATTATGGAATGTACTTTCAGGTATAGTGGTAACGCGGTCAGGGATGACCACTTCTTCAATCAGGTCACAATTATTAAAGGCATAACCATTAGAACTAGAACTAGAATACCAATTGCTAAAACTTTGCAATGAACTGAGGTCAATGCTGGCCAGTTTGTCGCAGTTGTAGAAAGCATAGCCACCAATCTGCGTAGCCTCGCTCAGGTCGATGGCCTCCAGATTCTTGCAGTTTTCGAACGCTTGGTAATCCACTCTGAGGGGCTTCATGCCGTGAACGTCGCGCAGACTGGTACAGTAGTTAAACGCATTGTATTGCAAATGCTTGATGGATGCTCCGCCGTAAACATCGGTCAGTGCTTCGCAACTATAAAATATATCATAAGGCAAGGTGTCGAAGCCACCGCCGAGAGTAACAGTCTTCAGTGCATCGTTATCTTTGAAAGCAGAATAGCCGATGCTGGTCACGCTGGCAGGGATGGTCACATCGGTAATGTAGTTATTTTGGAAGGCTTGATAGCCAATGGTTTCCAGTCCGTCGGGGAGGTTTAGCGGGCCGGTAAGAACGCGATTGTAGAAGGCAGAATTTCCGATGGTCTTCAGCGTTGTAGGGAACTTAAAGTAGCGTATGGAATTGCTGGTGAAAGCGCTGGCAGGAATTTCGGTTATCTGCGCGTTGGTCATGTCGACAGCCCAAAGTCCGGTCATCTGACGAATGGTGGCCCAGTCGTCGGCGTTCATCTGGCCGGTGAGGCGCATGTAATGCATGGCCGGCAGTGAACTGACCTGCGAGAGCACCTCCAGACCGAGAGTGCCCGGGGCAGAAAGATTGACATCCATATACTGACTCTCGGCTGTAACAATGCTGAGATTGACCGACATCTTGTCGTTCAAGCCGTGGAAAGAAGAGCTCGTGCTGGTCTTACTATAAAATTTGCTATAGAATCGGAGCGAATGTTGACCGGCTGTAAGGAATAAGCGGTAGAAGTTGCGCTTATAACTGGCATTCACACCATAAAAGTTAGTATATTCACTTCCGTCTTTATAAACATAGAATTGATCGTAACTTCCGCCACCACCATTGAACATGTAGAACTCCACAACCATGTCGTTGGCCGACTCATAGTTGACGGTGAACTCTGAATATTGCCAATTGTTGTTTGTCTGGTCGGCATTGAGGGCTATGGAGTCGCCTTCCACCACCCAGGCATTGCTGGATTCGTTGACGATGGAGGAGATGGTGACATCCGCCGATTTCGTGATTACACTGGCCAGGTCGTCGGCCCATGCGCTGCCCACTCCGGCTATCAGCACGGTGAGCAAGAGATAGATTTTCTTTTTCATGTTGGTTTGATATTGTCTATTGGTTATTGTCTATTGCTGTTTTTCTGTAGGTCGGTGAACTGTGACGGTGTCATTCCGAACACTCGCTTGAATGTACGGGTGAAATTGCTTTGGTCGGAATAGTCGCACAGCAACGACACCTCCATGACCGAGAGTTCTTTCCTTGTGAGCAAGAGCCTGCGTGCACGCTGCATGCGGGTCTTTTGAATGAAGGAATTGATGTTGGTGCCGGTGATTTCGGCTATGCGCCGGCGTAACTGGTACTGACTCATGCCAAGTTGCCGGGCCAGTTTCTGGGCAGTAGCATGCGTATTGCTGTTGAGCATGTCGTTGATGAGTGCCTCCGCATCCGACAGAAACTGCCGGTCGGTCTCGGAAGCATCGGCAGGCTGAGAAGCAAACAAGGTCTGCTGCTGGTTGCGCAACTGCTGATTTTCGGCACGCAGTTCAGAAAGCACGCCAAGGAGGTTGTCGTTCAGGTGCATCTGCCGGCGGTTCATGTGGCGCATATAGGCGAAGATGAACGCACATGCCAAGGCTACCAGCACAATGGCCAGCAGTACCATCCAGAAATAACCGGCAGGCGATGTTTCGGTGGTGGCATCGGCAGGAAGGCTGTAGCGTCCCATGCTCCGGGCCACTTCGCGGTCGTAAATAGAGTCTTGCAGGACACGGTAGCGTTCCTGACAATCCATCGCCTCTTCCGGCAGGGTGTCGCGGAGCACTTCGTAGAGAGCCAGGCAGGCATGGCTCTCGTTGTAGAGGTCGCCTTGTCGGGCAAAGATGCTGCCGGCCTGACGCAGGCTGCTTATGGCATTGCCGAGGTTGCCGTCCTTGCTTTGGATACGACCCAAGGTGAGCAGGGCCAATGCCAGCGAATGATCGTTGTTGTCGGTCTTGAGTTGAGGTATGGCACGATTGAGCATATCGAAGGCTTTTGCCTGCTGCCCTACACCGAAATAGGCCACGGCCATTTGCACCATGCGGACGGCCATTTTGTCTTTCCGCCCAAGGCGCTGCTCTATCGCGTAGCCCTCACGAGCATGCTCCAGTGCCGTCTGGCTGTCGCCCAAGGCGATGTATATTTCCGAAGCCATACCCTCGAGCACAGCACGCCGATACATATTGTTGGCTTTGGCACTCAGGCGGAGACCTTCTTCGATATATTTCCGCGCCTCTTCGGGCTGACGCGCACTCATATAGATGCCTGCCAAAGTGTTCAACGACGAAGAGGTCTTGTCCGGGTCGCCGGTCTTTCGGTCGAGGTCGTAGCAGTTGCGTGCATAGCGAACGGCATTTTCGTAGTCGGCTAAGCGTACATAGCAGAGCGCAAGCAAATTGGAACAGTCGGCTTCGATAGCACGGTTGTTGCCTGCACGGGCCGGATACAATTCTCTCCGGCCACTCCTGTCGACACCTTGCGTCAACAAGTGTGGTACTGGATGGCCGAATATCTTTACGATAGTCAGGACTATGCATCTGCCGCAATGCAAGCCGAGCGTGCCTTTCCCTTATGCCGTGGTCAGCCCTTCGGCATAAAGGGCGCTGAAAAAAGCATTGGCTGTGGCGACAGACGGATGAGCGTTGAAAGCCGACAGAAGGGGAGGTATCTGCACAGAAGTATTCTTTCCAAAGGCAAAAGGGCATTGGAAAGAAAAGAAAATGAGCAAAAAGAGATTTCGTTTCAAGTTGTAGGATCCGTACATAGGCAGTTGTTTTTTGCCATTTTGTGCCGGCGTTTATGCTTTCACGATGCAAATTTAAAATAAAAACTGCAATTAATTTTTATCATTTCTTCCATTTCATCGGTCATTTTTTACACTCCGCCACACCATTTCCACTCCTTGACATAGATTAAGCGTGCAGACAATTGCTATTCACGCAGCTATTGACAGAATAAAATCCATCCTTCCACACCTATCGCCAAGAGGTGGAATCTGATCTTCATTTTTCCATTCTGAACCGCTTTGGATTGATGCCTTTCAAGCGTAAGAAGAACTTGCTGAAGGAGGGGGTGTTGGCGAAGTGGAGGTAGTCGGCTATCTGGGTGATGCTCAGTTTGGAGTTTTGCAACAGGAAAGAAGCTTCCATCAGCAGCATCTGATTGATATAGTCGACAACGGTACGGCCAGTAACCTGACGGACTATACGGGAAAGATAAACTGTAGAGACATGGAGGCGGTCGGCATAGAACGGGATGTCGTGATGCTCGACAAAGTGGCAGGTAAGCAGACGGATGAAGCCGATGAAAATTTCTTCCACACGATGGGGCGTTTGTCGGTGTACGATGGCGGACTGCTGGGCATTCTGCAGGTCAAGTAGGAAGATGGAATAGAGCATGCGCAACACCTCGCCCTTATAGATATGGTCGGAATGCAGATAGCCGATAATTTCGCGCATCTTCATGATCAGATGCTTTGCGGCATCTGGGGTCAGCGTCTGTTTCGGCTCGTGCAACTGTACGAAGGGCATGTAGGCCAGATGTACGAGGTCGTGGACGGATGGCGCTTCGATGGTAACATGCTCATCGGCCATCAGACAGTAGCCGTGGAAATCGTCGGATGTGGCGATGACGGTGATAGGGAGGTATGGAGAATAGGTATAGAGGTCGTTGGGATGCAGCGTCAATTCGCGCCCATTATAGCGAATCGTCATCCATCCTTTGTCTACCAGCATGAAAGCGAAGCAGGAAACAAATCCATGCATCAGGTTGGTACGAAGGATTTTCGCAGCATCTGTTTCCAGGCAATACATCCCGTCGTCCCAACCTCTCCCAGGCAAGTCGCCGCCTACAAATACCGACAAATATTCATTCAGCGTGTACATATCGGGTGCAAAGGTACAAATGTTTTTATAACTGTATCGTTTCAGACAACTTTTGTATTGTTTCAGATTTGGATTGATAGGAAAAAGGTCACTACTTTGCAATGTGAATTAGTAAAACATAACATTATCGTTTAACAACTAAAACAAAATTAATATGGACAAGCAGAAATCAATTGAGTCATTACAGTTTTTCGTAACCCATCTGGCAGAAGGTGCCATCGTACACAAGCAGCAGGGTATGATTTTCAAGTCACAGGGCATCACCAAGCTCGGGCAAAAGTACATTGACCACTTCAATGAAGAAATGGGCTGGGTAGAGAAGTTCACAGAGAGAATCCTCGACCTTGGCGGAGAAATCAAATTTGAAGGCATGAAGAGCCGCAGCCTCATCTGCGATCCCGTTGAGTATGTCAAGGCCGATCTCGCCATCCAGGAACCAGGCGTTGAGCTGCTGATGAAGTGCATGGAGGGCGTGAAGGACGATCCCACCACCTACGATCTGTTGAAGGCTTACTTGAAGGACGAGGAGGAAGACCTCTACTGGAGCCAAGGCGCAGTGGAACTCATTGAGAAGATTGACGCAAAGCATTGGCTGCGGTTGCAGTTGTAATTCCAAATTACATTGCTATTATGGCACATCTATGTGAAAATTGCAAATTGAGAGTTAATTACGACAGGAAACCGAAATCGCTGATGGGACATTTCTGGCGATGGCACATTAATTTTTGTCCGGGCTGGAAGGCTTATTTTACCTCTCTCCCTGCCGATCAGCAGCAAGCACTACGCGAGAAGTATCAGTTTACGAAGTATCAGTAACTCTTTAATAAAAAAAAGTTAAGATTATGAAAGAACAAATATTACAAGCCATGCGTGAATTCGGTGCACCCGTCAACGCTGGCAAGATTGCAGAAATTACAGGTATCGACCGCAAGGAAGTGGACAAGGCTTTTGCCGAACTGAAGAAAGAGGGTGCCATTGTGTCACCCGTACGCTGTAAGTGGGAACCCGCTAAATAATCTCTCACGGCATAAAGCCCCTTGGCTTACGCCGTATCCCCGTTTAGCGGGGACACTCAAATCTTCACGGAGGGCTTTGACCCTCCCTTTTCAAATCACCTAAAATTTTGATTATGGCAAAGATGAAATGCCCCTGTAAGTACACTTACGACCCAGAGAAAGGTGACCCCAAGCAGGGAATACCTCCTGGTACCAAGTTTGAAGACCTGCCAGATACATGGCGCTGTCCACGCTGCAAGCGGAAGAAGGAGAAATTCGTACCCGTAGAAGAATAATCATGAGAATAAATACAATAATATGGAAATAAAAGCAGTAAAATTCAGATGTGATGGGTTCTATACCCAACCTTTCGTTTTCGGTGGTGAAGAAGGCCCGGATAAATTTGATAAGAATGTTCGCTATCGCGGCAGCCTGCAGAACTACCTCATTGATACAGGCCAGGAAGTGATATTGGTAGATACGGGCATCCCCGCCGGTACACCGGAAGAAGCACCCGACGAGAATTCAATGATATTCACAGGAAAGGACATCTGCACCTATATGGAGGCATTCGCTGCCCTTGGCTACAAACCAGAGCAGGTTACGAAGATTCTCCTGACCCACCGCCACGCCGACCATTCGGGCGAACTGCGCTCGTTCCCCAATGCGAAAATTTATGTAGGTGCTGACGAAACGCAGGCTGAAGAACTGAAGGGACTCACGAATGTGATACCCGTAACCTACACAGACGGCCCCTATCATAACTTCCCCGAAACGCAGAAGATTTGTGACGGAGTGTGGTTCGTTAAGGCTAAGGGACACACCAACGGCAACAGCCTCGTGATAGCCGAGAGCGACGGGCTCTACTATATGTTCCAAGCCGACATCACCTATGTGGACGAGGCCTTGCATGAGAATAAATTGTCGGTGATTTATGACGACCTGCCCGCAGCTCGTGAGACGCTGGACCGAGTGCGCGAATTCGTTCGTAACAACCCCACTGTCTATATGGGTACCCACACCCCGCAGGGCTATGAGAATCTGGAGGCTAAGCGCGTAATGGACCTCGAAAATCCCGTGCCGACCGTCCTCGCCGAAGTCGATTTCAGAAAGCAAGAGGCATCTGGTAAATATGTCTGCTCTGTCTGCGGCTATGTCTATGACCCAGCCGAGCATGACGGAGTGGCTTTTGAAGACCTTCCTGACGACTGGCGTTGTCCCCGTTGCAAACAGTCCAAGGAAAAATTTAACAAGGCATAACACTCTTTATCGGTCTTTTTATCCCCTGCTCGGTGCGGCATTCGTCTTTCAGATAAAGGATGAAATGCCGCACCGTTTGCAAAAAACATTGTTGGGGTTCGCTTTGCATGATGGAGACGGCCTCGGTATCCTTTGCTGGAACTGAGAGTGACATCTCGAATATCCCTGCTGCCCATGTGCCAACTGAATTTTGAATGATTATTGTCGTTATTTTGCAACCCACTGTAAACACAGGTGTAAACATGGGATTTTTTACTGTCAAACATAGTGTAAACAATTTCCGTTCATTCCGACACGGAAAATGAGCAGAATGCACAAACCCCCATTTACGAAGTTAGGCGGAAGTCCCTTTTTCTTCGGGGCTTGCCGCCTAACTCGCTTAGTTTCAAGGCTCGTCGCCTATTCCTCGACCGCCGCCTGCGCCGCGGCTAACAAAGGCTGATTATCAACGAGTTACAGAGTTTTTGTAAACTACTGGCTACTCTTTGACGACACATTCTGCACGTTTTTACACGCTCATGGCAACGATAAACGTGTTTTACGGCAGATAATTATCATCCTATGTCAAATTTTTGTATTTTGCTAAATTGGAATTTATAAGTCTAAAATAGACTGTATCATTTGTTCATAGTCAGTTT
>CALFJA010000094.1 GCA_937877605.1 uncultured Prevotellaceae bacterium
CCCAGCCCGACACCGCTTCCGCAGAAGATGGAACCTATGATACTGGCCATGAAAGGCTGGTCGGCCAGCAGACGGGTGCCGCTGAAGTATTCACGGGAAAAACCGATGTACATGGTCACCAGCGCCACGGCATAGATGGTCTTCACGCAGAATTTCCATCCCACCGTGAACAAGGCAACCAGCAACAATGCACCGTTGATGGCAAAATAACTGATGTGCACGGGTATCTTCGCACCCCAGAACAGCAGCGAGGAAATACCGGCCACACCGCCGGTGGTAATGTTGTTGGGGAGCAGGAAGATGGTCCAGCCGATGCAATAGAACATCATCGCAACGGCAATCATCGTGTAGTCGCGCACCTCGAGCACCCATTTCTTTCGTTGAAAATGCATTTCCATTCCTTTGTTGAATATCGTTTGTATTGACGCTGCAAAGGTAATGCTTTTCCGCTATTCCGTAACGAATTCCCACAGAGAAATTATTGCCGGACAAACCATGTGCTGTCAAGCCTGCTAAATCTTCATTTCCTTAATCTGATGGCGCAGATATGCCTTGAACCCGTCGTCGCCCAGCACCTCCACATCGTTCCACAAGCCGAGCACAAAGCGCCCGATGCCACGATAGTCGCACACCTCCAGTTGAAAGTCCCATCGGCTCTTGTCCTGATAGGTCATGTATTTCACCGACTGGGAGTACTCCTCCTTCATCAGGTTGTAGGCCAACTGGCCCAGCCGCAGGTGCACGGGAAAAGTTTCTTCGCCCGAAAACAGGAAAATGTCTGTCTTCAGCTGGCGGTGTTTCTCCTCGTTGCTCCAGAGCAAATCGATGAGCTCCACGCTTTCCATTCGCGAGAGCTTGTAGGTCTTGTTCTTGCCCGACGACAGTTCAAAGCCGCGCACATCGGTGTTGTCGTTAAGGAAGAGGAACGGTTCTATGACGCGGTCGGAGGTCGTATGGCTGTGAGGTGAGGAGTAGTTCTTCAACTTTACGAGCTGTTTCAGCTTGATGGCCTCGTAGATGACCGACACATTCTTTGCCATCTGCGCCTGTAGCTTCACATCGGTAAGTATGCGCAGGTCGTAGAATGAATCGAGTTTGCGCTGTATCTGCTGTGCCAGCGGGTTGCTTTTCTGCGTGCCTTGCAGCAGTTTTCGCAGGAAGATGGCCTCCTGCTCGGTGAAGTCGATGCTCTCATGTAGCCGCTTGAAGAACGGACTTTGGCGGTCCAGGCGGTAGTAATAGCCCGTCTTGATGACACGAAAACCGGCCAGCCGGAAGAAGTCCAGATAATAATAAAGGTTCCTGCGCGTGATACCCAGCCGCTCGCAGAGGTCCTGTGCCGTGTAGTTGTGGTTCTCCACAAGCAACAGGAGCAGGTCGAGTTCACGCTCTAATTTGTCATGGCGCATAGGATTAAAGGGGCTTGGAAGTGGGAAATGTGTGGAATGCTAATCCTCAAAGGGAAGCGAGAGTTCACCGCCCAGCAGGTTGTAGCTCATGCGGTGGTAGGGGGTCACGCCATATTCACGGATGGCGGCACGGTGCTTTGCCGTGGGATAGCCCTTGTTCGACTGCCAGTCGTACATGGGATACTCCTCAGCAAGCCGCTCCATGTACTCGTCCCGATGGGTCTTTGCCAGGATACTGGCGGCCGCTATGGCCTGATACTTGCCGTCGCCTTTCACTATACAGGTGTGCGAAATACGCCCATATGGAACGAATCTGTTGCCATCTACGATGATGGCTTCAGGGCGCACGCACAACTGGTCGAGCGCACGGTGCATCGCAAGAAAGCTCGCACGGAGGATGTTTATCTGGTCGATCTCCTTCGGAGTGACCACACCGACGGCCCAAGCAAGGGCATCGCGCTCTATCTCTTTCCGCAGCTGGTTGCGCAATTTCTCTGAAAGCTGCTTCGAATCGTTCAGCAGCGGATTGCTGTAGCCCTCCGGCAGAATCACGGCTGCCGCATAGACACTGCCTGCCAGGCACCCACGACCGGCCTCGTCGCAACCTGCCTCTACCTTGTCCGCATAGTAGTGGGCGGCTAATTCGTGTTTTTTCATCGCTTAAATGGAGTTTTCCGCAAAGATAATAAAAGTTTAACAGTTAACAAATATTAATTGAACTTTTTGTTCCAACTATAGGTCTAAATTTGCACCAGAAACAATAATAAACTGCAAAAGATTATGAAAAAGACCCTGACTTTATCTGGAACGGACCGCTGGCAGATGCGGTTGGTACAACTGAAATCGTGGAGCATGAAACCAGTTGAATGCCTGTCAAGGCTCTACTCCAAAGTGCTGGAAGAAGAAGTGAGTCCAAAACAAACCCTTGTATTGCTCAACCTGCAACTGTCTGTACTCTTTATGGTTTTCTCTGCAGGAGGAACGCTGACCTTCCGCATCCTATGTTGCTGCTGGATGGCATGGTCTGTGAGAAATATGAAGCAGAACCATGATTAATGCTTGGGCCGCAGATAGTACATCTGAATGCCGTTAGAAAATAATTTACCATTCACCTATAATAATATTATATAGTTATGTTACTCGGATTTCTGGTCTGGCTTTTCATCATTGATTTCATATGCATCTGTGTGAATCCCTGGTTTGCATTGTGGCTATTCTTTGTTTGCATTCTTGCATTTATCACCCCGAAGCACTTCTAGCAGGCTCACACAGGCTGGACTGGTGCCGACGGTGCTCGCATTACCCTATTCTTTTGTAATGCGCAGGAGCCCTCCCTGAATCGAGTTCAGAGAGGCCTCCTTTGCGTTTATGCCTTTGTTTCAGAACATCTGCTGCACGCGCCGGATGGCATTGACCAGCACATCCACTTCTTCCTTGGTGTTATAGAAGGCAAACGAAGCACGGACCGTTCCACTGACGCCCAGCCGCTGCATAAGAGGCTCGGCACAGTGATGCCCCGTGCGGACGGCAATGCCTTGCTGATCGAGCAGCATACCCATGTCCAGATGGTGGATGTCGCCCACCAGGAAACTGAACACGGCATCTTTCTGCCGGGCAGTTCCAAACAAGCGGAGTTCCTCTATCTTCCGGAGTTCCTGGTCGGCATATTGCTTCAGCTGCTGTTCGGCGTGTTCAATTTCCTCCATGCCGATGGCGTTCAGGTAGTCGATGGCAACTCCCAGTCCGTGGGTTGCCACATAGTCGGGGGTGCCTGCCTCGAATTTCAGGGGGAGTTCCTCAAACGAGACCTGGTCGAACGAGACATGACTTATCATCTCTCCGCCGCCTTGATAGGGGGGCATCTGCTCCAGCCACTGCTCTTTGCCATAGAGGATGCCTATGCCTGTAGGCCCGTATACCTTGTGTCCGCTCAGCGCAAGGAAGTCACAGCCAATTGCCTGGACATCGATGGAATGATGGGGA
This sequence comes from uncultured Prevotellaceae bacterium, assembly GCA_937877605.1. Lineage (GTDB taxonomy): Bacteria > Bacteroidota > Bacteroidia > Bacteroidales > Bacteroidaceae > Prevotella. The sequence continues at coordinate 3,393 of CALFJA010000094.1, forward strand.
ACGCCCTGTGCGGCATCGACCAGCACGGGAACATCGTGGGCATGGCCCATTCGGACAATCTCGGCGACGGGATTTACTGTTCCGAGCACATTGCTGACATGGCTTACGCAGAGCAGTTTCGTGCGGCTGTTGAAGAGTTGCTGCAGTTCGTCCAGACGGAGTTCGCCCTGGTCGTTCATCCCAACCACCTGCAGGCGGATGCCTTTCCGTTGGCGGAGGAGTTGCCACGGCACGATGTTGGAGTGGTGTTCCATCACGGTCAGGATTACCTCGTCACCCTCTTTCATGAAAGCCTCGCCAAATGACGACGCCACCAGGTTGACGGCCTCGGTGGTTCCGCGGGTAAAGATTATCTCGGACGACTTCCCGGCATTGATGAAACGGCGCACTTTTTCGCGGGCTCCTTCGTGCAGTTCGGTGGCACGCTCGGAGAGATAGTGCACCCCACGGTGTACATTGGCATTGCAGCAGAGATACTCTTCCCGCATGGCATCGAGCACACAGAGGGGTTTCTGCGTGGTGGCAGCATTGTCGAGATAGACCAGCGGCCGGCCATGCACCTCGCGTTTCAGTATCGGGAAATCGTCCCTTATGGCATTGATGTCGAACATTTGCTTGTTTCTTCCTTTCTTAATTGTTTTCACTTGCAGAGTTTGCAGCCCTCGCACTGGTTCAGCCGGCCGCGGAAACGCTGGTCGACCAGATAGCGGAGCCTGTCGCGAAGGGGTTCCAACGGAACGCGGTCGACCACTTCGTTGATGAAGGCGGTCTGCAACAGTAGTTTAGCCTCGTCGATACCGATGCCCCGCTGCTGCATATAGAAGAGGGCTGCATCGTTGAGTTGTCCCACGGTGGAGCCGTGTGCGCACTTCACATCGTCGGCATATATTTCCAGCATGGGTTGGGTGTACATTCTTGCCTGATTGGTCATGCAGAGGTTCTGGTTGGTTTCCTGCGAGACAGCCTGCTGTGCATCCTTCTCCACCAGCACCCTTCCGGCAAAGGCTCCGACGGCTTCCTGATTGAGCACATACTTATAGAGTTCGTTGCTTGTGCAGTGGTGGGCGCGGTGAACGATGAGTGTATTGTTGTCGATGCGCTGCTGTTTGTCGGCAATGACGGCTCCGTTGCAGCAGCATTCAGCCCCGGGCTCGGCCAAAACCACCTCCAGCGTGTTGCGGGTCTGGCCGTTGTGAAGGGTCATTGTCTGGTGGGTGAGGCGGCTGTTGGCTGCCTGCCGGACGAAGGTGTTGCTCACGCGGACATTTTTCTGGTGGGTCTCTTCCAGATGGTAGATTTCCAACGAGGCGTTCTCGCCCACGAAAGCCTCAACGACTTCGGTGGAGAGGAACTGCCGGTCCTCGAGTGCATGGTCGCAGAAAAGCAGTTTGAGCGACGCACCTTCCTCCAGGATGATGAGTACGCGGCGGTTGACCATGAGGTCGACATTGGCCCGCAGCAGGTTGACCACCTGTAGAGTCTGGCTCACCTGCACGCCCTTTGGCACATAAACGAGCAGTCCGTCCTGTGCGAGCATGGTGTTCAGCGCCACGATGGGGTCCTCGCCGGTCTTTGCCAGCCGTGCATAGCATCTTTCCATGAGGGGCAGGTATTCCTCGGCGGCCTTGCGGAAAGAGGTGACCGTCAATCCGTCAGAGGGTTTTTCGCCGATGAGGGGCCCGTCGTTCAGCACATAATATAATAAGGTACTGAGGTTAGGTACGGCACAATGGAACAGTTCGGCAGGATTGAACTGTACGGGAAGGCGGTTCAGGTTCAGTCCGAGGTCGGGCTGGAAGAGCCGTTGCATATCGGTGTATTTATAGCGTTCGTCCTTCCTTGTGGGCAGTCCCATCCTGCAGAAGGCGTCGAAAGCCTTCCGCCGCACGGCGTTCATGACGGGTGCGGAGTGCCTGCTGATGACTGTTTCCTGCTGCTTGTAGAGGTCTATGTATTGCTGATGGCTGTTTGTCTTCATGTTACAGTCAGGCCTCTGCGCCTGCTTTTATCTGTTCGTAGCCGTGTTGCTGTATTTCGGTGGCCAGTTCAGGTCCGCCGGTTTTTACGATCCGGCCGTCGTAAAGGACATGGACAAAGTCGGGGCGTATCATTTCCAGCAGGCGGTCGTAGTGTGTTATGACGATGTAGCTGGTCTGTTTGGTGCGCAGTTTGTTGACACCCTCGGCCACGATGCGCATGGCATCGACATCAAGTCCCGAGTCGGTCTCGTCGAGGATGGCCAGACGGGGTTCGAGCATGGCCATCTGGAAGATCTCGTTGCGTTTCTTCTCGCCGCCCGAAAAACCTTCGTTCACGGAACGGTGGAAGAACTTCGAGTCGAGTTCCACAATCTGCCGGCGCTCGCGCATGAGTTTCATGAAGTCGGACATCTTCAGCGGTTCGAGTCCTTCATAGCGGCGCTTTTCGTTCACGGCGGCCCGCATGAAGTTGGTCATGGACACTCCTGGTATCTCCACGGGGTACTGGAAGGAGAGGAACACCCCTTCGTGGGCACGGTCTTCGGGTTTCATCTCCAGCAGGTTCTTGCCGCGGAAGACCACCGTTCCCTGTGTGACCTCATACTGTGGATTGCCCGTGAGCACTGCCGACAGCGTTGACTTGCCGGCACCGTTGGGTCCCATGATGGCGTGTATCTCACCCTCGCCGATGGCAAGGTCTATTCCCTTGAGTATTTCCTTTCCGCCTATCGAGGCGTGCAAATTCTCTATTTTAAGCATGATGGTGGCTTATTTGTCGTTTTCTACCCTGCAAAAATAATGTTTTCCACCGACACTGCCATACAAAAAATGGCATAATCGCAGACAACGGCAGCGAAAAAAAAATGTGTCTTTTTTACAGGTGTTTTTCAAGAGCCTCCCAAACGCAGTGCATTTGGGGCTCAAACGCACAACAACCGGGGCTCAAACGGAGTGCGTTTGAGGCTCAATTGTAATTTGTTGTAAATCAACTGGTTGCAAAGGTAATTTCCTGTCAGCCGACAGTTCCTTCCAAAGTGACCGACAACAACTTGTTGGCCTCGGCTGCAAACTCCATGGGAAGTTTGTTGAGCACATCCTTGGCGTAGCCGTTGACGATGAGTCCCACGGCCTGTTCGGTGGGGATGCCGCGTTGGTTACAGTAGAAGAGCTGCTCCTCGGAAATCTTGGATGTGGTGGCCTCGTGCTCGAAAATGGCTGTGCTGTTGTGGATGTCGGCATAGGGGAAGGTGTGTGCGCCGCATTCGGAACCCAGCAGCAGCGAGTCGCACGAGGAATAGTTGCGGGCATTGTCGGCGTTGGGCGTGGCCAGCACCAGCCCGCGGTAGGCGTTCTGCGAGTGCCCGGCGGAGATGCCCTTCGAGATAATGGTGGAACGGGTGTTCTTGCCTATGTGTATCATCTTCGTGCCGGTGTCGGCCTGCTGGAAGTGGTTGGTAACGGCAACGGAGTAGAACTCGGCCTGGGAGTTGTCGCCCCGCAGGATGCACGAGGGGTATTTCCAGGTTATGGCACTGCCGGTCTCCACCTGCGTCCAGGAGAGTTTGGCACCGACTCCGCGGAGGTCGCCGCGCTTGGTGACGAGGTTCAGCACCCCACCCTGACCGTTCTCGTCGCCGGGGTACCAGTTCTGCACCGTGGAATACTTCACCTCGGCGCGGTCCTTCACCACAATCTCCACGATGGCGGCGTGCAACTGATGCTCGTCGCGCATCGGGGCAGTGCAGCCTTCCAGGTAGCTGACATAGGAGTCGTCCTCGGCCACGATGAGCGTACGCTCGAACTGTCCCGTGCCGAAGGCGTTGATGCGGAAATAGCTGCTGAGTTCCATGGGGCAGCGCACACCCTTCGGGATGTAGACAAACGAGCCGTCGCTGAACACTGCGCTGTTCAATGCGGCAAAGAAGTTGTCGGCATAGGGAACGACCGTGCCCAGATACTGGCGCACCAGGTCGGGATGTTGCTGCACGGCGTCGCCGATCGAGCAAAAGACAATGCCCTTCTCGGCCAGTTTCTCCTTGAAGGTGGTCTTCACCGAGACGGAGTCCATGATGGCGTCCACAGCCATGCCGCTCAGCACCAGCCGCTCCTCAAGGGGAATACCCAGCTTGTCGAAAGTCTTTTCCAGCGCCGGGTCAATCTCTTTGTCCTTGGGCTTCGAGGCCGTAGGGTCGGCATAGTAGGATATGGCTTGGTAGTCGATGTCGGGCAGTTGCAGGTGTCCCCATGTCGGCTGGGCCATGGTCTGCCAGTGGCGGAAGGCCTTCAACCGGAAATCGAGCAGCCAGTCGGGCTCCCCCTTCTTGGCGGAAATGAGACGCACGACTTCCTCCGACAGACCTTTTTCAATGATTTCGGTCTGTACATCGGTGCTGAAGCCGAACTCATACTTCCGGTTTGCCACCTGCTTTACTATCTGGTTCTTTTCTGACATAGACGGTGTCGTTGGGCTGAAAATCGCCTGCGAAGGTAAGAATTTTTACTTAATTATCCACCCTTTCCCGAATTATTCGCCATTTGTACGCAGTTGAGCACTACTTTTTCCGTGCCATCCACTCGTTGGGAGTCATGCCCGTCATCTGCCGGAAAGTCCGGAAGAAACTCCGCTCGCTGGAAAAGCCCACCTCCATGTAGTGCGTTGCAATCTTCATCTCAGGGTTCTCGTTCATGAGCCGCTGGGCATAGGCTATCCGATAGCGGTTGACAAAGACATTGAACGAACACCGGCGGTAGGTGTTGACGGCCTCTGAAATATAGCGGGTATTGGTGTTCAAGCCCTTTGCCAGGTCCTGAATCTTCAGGTTTGGATTGAGAAAGAGCTGTTCTTCGTCCATCAACCGGCAGATGTCCTCCATCAGTTCGGAGTCCTTCTCCGCAGTGGCGGCTGCATCGCTGTCGAGTGGTGCCGCCGCTCCTTTTGCCGCACTGCGGCTCCGACGGAGCCTCCGCAACAAGACAATGCCCACCAACAGGAAGGCAGCAAGGAGCAATCCCAAGGTCCGCCAGAGGTAGGGCAATGCTTGCGAGCGTGCCGGATGCTCATCCACCAGAATGCGGAACACCGTGGAAAACAGCGCATAGTTGTCGCCGGTGAAGTTTTCCTGCACATTGCCTCCGGCTATGACCAACTGCCCGTCAGGCATAAGCATCGGAGAGGCGAAGCCACATTGTGGCAGCGGGTCGGTGAAGAAGAGGGTGACGGGAGCAGGCCGCTCTTTGTAATCGACGCAAAAGAGATAGAGCCTCTTGTCCTTGTCATAGCCTGACAGATAGGCTTTCCCCCTGGAGGTGTCGGCAACAATGCCAGAAGCCCAGCGGATGACGCCGCCGATACGGGTCTGCTGAGGGATGGGATGGACGGTGGGCAGGAGCGAAATATCCTCACCCTCTATCAACGCAATGGCCATCTTGCAGCGCGGAAGGCCTTCCTGCTCGGGACAACTCCCTGTCTGAAGCGTATCCGCCACGGCCAGCAAATAGGCATAGTAGCCCTTTTCACGGTCACCGATGAACGCTTGTTCAAGTTGTATGGGCTGAAGCGGCACTGGTTTCCAGGTGCGCAGCAATTCTATTTGGAACGGGCTCCCCGTCAGCCTGTCCGCCTGCGCGGCATCGACAAGTTGGGAATGCGTGTCCAACGCAGATAGAATCATGCCTTCGCCTGCGGCCGTCTGCAGCATGTAAGGAGAGGTGCGGGACTGTGAGACACCCTTGACCGGCTCGAAGTTATTCGCTCCGTCGAACCGCTCCAAGTCATCGTTGTCATACCAGTTGCCGGAAATATAGACCTGTCCGTCGTCAAGTTCGACGCCACCTGCCAGGGTACGCTTGCGGGTGAGGCACCCGAATCCCTCGAAACGGTGTTCCGAAGGCAGGTATCTTTCCACTCCGAAGGTTTGCCCGATGCCCAGAGACTGGTCGCATCCGCCGGCTATCAGCACCTTGCCGGAACGCAGTTGCAGTCCGAGAGCATAGTCGTGGGCATAGCAGGTGGGTATCTGATGCCACTGTCCGCCGGCAAAATATTCGGCCGTCAGCGTGGGGACGAATCCCGAGGTGTGCCCGCCCACCACAAGCATCTCACCGTCTACGACATACTGCAGATGACCGGAGCGAGCCGTGTTCAGGTCAGGCAGACGCTCCACGCCGACTTTCACGGCCTGGATGCCGCTCTTCTGCGATACAGCCGGCACGGCAAAAAAGGAAAAGAATAAGAACAGAAGGAAATGACTGGCAACCTTTCGCATGCTAATTCCGATATTGTTTCGGAGCGAAAATAGCAAAAATCGGCCAATTACAGCCTTTTTTCGGGAAATCTTTCACCAGAAAACCTATTTTTCGCGGCACATCCTTGCAGAAAAGAAAAACTCTGCTTACCTTTGCAGCGTTCAGAGGAATGAGGAGCCCACCCGGGTTCCTCATTCTGCATAAATGCAAAAGTTATCTATGATAGAAAAAAAGCAGGTAACACAACTGGTAGAGGAATGGTTGCAGGATAAAGACTACTTCCTCGTGGATGTAAACATCAGCAACGACAACAAGATTGTGGTCGAGATAGACCATGCCGACGGGGTGTGGATTGAAGACTGCGTGGAGCTGAGCAAGTGGATTGAAGACCATCTGGACCGCGATGCCGAGGACTTTGAACTGGAAGTGGGCTCCGCCGGGCTGGGACAACCATTCAAGGTGCCCCGCCAATATGCCAATTTCGTAGGCAAGGAAGTGGAGGTGCTCACCCTGGAAGGAAAGAAACTGAAAGGCATCCTCAAGGCAGTCGACGGCAACGAGTTCACCGTAGGCGTTGAGGAAAAGGTGCGCCTCGAAGGAAAGAAGCGCCCCGTGGTACAGGAAGTGGACCACACCTTCGAAATGGACAAAGTGAAGTATACAAAATATTTAATAAGTTTCAAATAAAGACCACCGGCTCCTAAGGGATGCGTGGAACAAAAACACCAAGAAAATGGCACCAAGAATGAAGAAGGAAACTGTCAGCATGATTGACACTTTCAAAGAATTCAAAGAGAACAAGAATATCGACCGCCTCACGCTTATGAGCGTCCTGGAAGAAAGCTTCCGCAGTGTGCTGTCGAAAATCTACGGCAGCGATGAGAACTTCGACATCATCGTGAACCCCGACAAGGGCGACCTTGAAATCTACCGCAACCGCATCATCGTCCCAGACGGCGAGGTGCAGGACGAGAACAAGGAAATCTCGCTGAGCGAGGCCCGCAAAATCGAAGACGACTACGAACTGGACGAGGAAGTGTCCGAGCGCATCGACTTCGCCAAGTTCGGCCGGCGCGCCATCCTTACACTGCGCCAAACCCTGGCATCCAAGGTGCTGGAACTGGAGCACGACTCCTTGTATAATAAATATAAGGACCGTGTGGGACAGGTCATTTCGGCCGAGGCTTACCAGATATGGAAGCGAGAGGTGCTCTGTCTGGACGAAGAAGGCAACGAACTTATCCTCCCGAAGCAGGAGCAAATCCCTGCCGACCAATACCGGAAGGGCGAAAGCATCCGCGCCATCATCCTCCGCGTGGACAACCAGAACAACAATCCCAAAATATACCTGAGCCGCACCAGCCCGACATTCCTGCAGCGCCTGCTGGAACAGGAAGTGCCGGAAATAAACGATGGGCTTATCTCTATCAAGAAGATTGCCCGCATGCCGGGCGAGAGAGCCAAGATTGCAGTGGAAAGCTACGACGATCGCATTGACCCGGTAGGTGCCTGTGTGGGAGTGAAAGGCAGCCGCGTGAGAGGCATCGTGCACGAACTGTGCAATGAGAACATCGATGTGGTGAACTTTACGACCAACACCCGCCTCTTCATTCAGCGTTCCCTGAACCCCGCAACCATCAATAGCATCGTGCTGGACGAGGAAAACCGCAAGGCTGAAGTCTACCTCAACCCCGAAGAAGTAAGCAAGGCAATCGGCAAAAACGGCCTGAACATCAAGTTGGCCAGCATGCTGACGGAGTACACCATCGATGTATTCCGCGACACGGAAGGAGAGAATGTGGAAGACGATATCTACCTGGATGAGTTCGCAGATGAGGTAGATCAGTGGATCATTGACGCCATAAAGGGCATCGGACTCGACACAGCCAAGCAGGTTCTCAACGCACCCAAGGAGATGTTAATAGAGAAGGCCGACCTCGAAGAGGAAACAGTCGACAACCTCCTCAAGATTCTCGCCAGCGAATTTGAAGACGAATAATCATTGTAAACATACCAGAATCAACCCCAAATAAACAAAATATAAATGAGTATACGACTTAATAAAGCTATCATTGAACTGAACATCGGTCTGCAGACAGCCCTTGAATTCTTTGAGAAGCACAAGGAACTGGGCGAGGTGAAGCCCACAACCAGGCTGACCGACGAACAATACGAAGCGTTGGCCAAGCATTTCAACCAGGACAAGGAAGCCCGTAACAAGGCAGATGCACGCATCAACAAGGCAAAAGAAGCCAAGGAGGCCAAGAAAGCCAGCCCTGAAAAGGCCGAAACCAAGCCTGTGGTGAAAGAAACTCCGGCTCCGAAAGAAGAACCAAAGCCAAGCTTAAATGTGCTGGGCAAGATGGATCTTGAGTCCTTGCAGAAGCCTCGCAGCACGAAGAAAGCCGAAAAGCCTGCCGAACCAGCACCCAAGCCCGCTGTCCCTGCCTCTGTTATGGAGGAGAAAAAGGTTGTGGAAACACCTGAGCAGCCCGCTGCCGAGCCGCAACCGGAGGCTCCTGCCGAGGAAAAAGCCCCGCAGCAGAAGGAAATCTTCAAGCTGAAGAGCGACAAGGAGGCACAGAATCTCCCCACAATGAATGTCCTGGGCAAGATCGACCTCGACAGTCTCGACCAGCGCACCCGTCCCAAGAAGAAATCCAAGGAAGAGAAACGCAAGGAGGCTGCCGCACAACAGACCGGCGGCGAAGGCGAAAAGAAAAAGCGAAACCGCATCAAGAACGGCCGTGTCGACATCAACGCAGCGGCCAACCAGCAGCCTTTCGGACAAAGCAACCAGCAGCAACAGCAGAAGTCCGGTGGCAAGAGCAAGAAGAGCAAGAAGCGTAACCAACGCCCGCTGGAGGTGAACGAAGAAGATGTGGCACGCCAGGTGAAAGAAACGCTGGCACGCCTGACCAACAAGCAGAGCCAGAACAAGAAAGGTGCCAAGTACCGCAAGGAAAAGCGTGAGGCCGTACAGGAAAAGATGTTCGAGGAAGCCCGCGCCGAACAGAGCGAGAGCAAGACCCTGAAACTGACCGAGTTCGTCACCGTGAGCGAACTGGCTACGATGATGAATGTAGGCGTCAACCAGGTGATTGGCACGCTGATGAGCGTTGGTATCATGGTTTCCATCAACCAAAGACTGGACGCCGAGAGTATCAATCTGGTGGCAGACGAGTTCGGATTCAAGACCGAATATGTCAGCGCCGAGGTCCAGGAGGCCGTCGTTGAGGAGGCAGACGACGAGGCAGACCTCGTTTCCCGCCCGCCAATCGTCACGGTGATGGGCCATGTCGACCACGGAAAGACATCGCTGCTGGACTATATCCGCAAGACCAATGTGATTGCCGGAGAAGCCGGAGGTATCACACAGCACATCGGAGCCTACAATGTCCGTCTGGAGGACGGGCGCCGCATCACCTTTCTCGACACCCCGGGACACGAGGCCTTCACCGCCATGCGTGCCCGTGGAGCACAGGTGACGGACATCGCCATCATCATTGTTGCAGCCGACGACAGCGTCATGCCTACCACGAAAGAGGCTATCGCACACGCCCAAGCCGCCAATGTGCCCATGGTGTTTGCCATTAACAAGATAGACAAGCCGGGCGCCAATCCCGACAAGATACGCGAGGACCTCGCCAACATGAACCTGCTGGTTGAAGACTGGGGCGGCAAATACCAGTGTCAGGAAATCAGCGCGAAGAAGGGAATGGGCGTAACCGAACTGTTGGAGAAGGTTTTGCTCGAGGCAGAAATGCTCGACTTGAAGGCCAACCCCAACCGCAAGGCCATGGGTTCGGTCATAGAGTCGTCGCTCGACAAGGGCCGTGGCTATGTCAGCACGGTGCTGGTGAGCAACGGAACCCTCCGACAAGGCGACATTATGATAGCCGGAACCAGTTGGGGACGCATCAAGGCGATGTTCAACGAGCGTAACCAACGCATCCAAGAGGCACATCCTGCCGAGCCCGCCATCATCCTCGGACTGAACGGAGCCCCCACAGCCGGCGACGCTTTCCACATCCTTGAGACCGAGCAAGAGGCCCGCGAGATTGCCAACAAGCGTCTGCAACTACAGCGTGAGCAGGGCATCCGTACACAGAAGAAGTTCACCCTCGACGACATTTCCCACCGCATTGCACTGGGCGAGTTCCACGAACTGAACATCATTGTCAAGGGCGACACCGACGGTTCGATTGAAGCCCTGAGCGACTCATTCCTCAAACTCTCTACCGAAAAAGTGCAGGTGAGCGTCATCAGCAAGGCTGTGGGTCAGATTTCGGAAAACGATGTGATGCTGGCCAGCGCCTCCAATGCCATCATCGTGGGCTTCCAGGTACGCCCGTCGGCCGAAGCCCGCAAGGCAGCCGACCGTGAAGGCGTGGAAATCAACACCTACAGCATCATCTACGATGCCATTGACGACATCCGCGCGACCATGGTCGGCATGCTCGACAAGGTGAAGAAAGAAGTCATCACCGGCCAGGTGGAGGTGAAGCAGGTGTTCAAGATTTCGAAGGTTGGCACCGTAGCCGGCGGTCTGGTGACCGAAGGTAAGGTCCACAACAAGGACAAGGGCCGCGTGGTTCGCGACGGTATCGTGGTCCACACCGCTCCCATCGATGCGCTGAAGCGCTACAAGGACGATGTGAAAGAGGTGGCAACGGGACTCGAATGCGGTATCTCGCTGATCAATTTCAACGACATCCGCGAGGGCGACATTATCGAAACCTTCACCGAGATAGAGGTACAGCAGAAACTGTAAGGCTGCCGGCACCGCCCAAAACGAAGAGCGCCAACTCCCGAATGGAAGTTGGCGCTCTTTTTTTCAGGTACTTGTTATGACCAGTGTTCAATGTTTTGAATGACACCTGTGAAGTTTCCCTGCCATGTCTGAAGCACGCCCTCACTGTTGTTGAACAGCAGTTTGAAGTCAATCTGCATCTTCGGAGCGTCCAGATTGCTCACATCCACGCTCTTCACCATCAGCGTACTGCCTTTCAGGAAAGGAATATCACTGTCACCGGCACCCCAGACAATGGGTTCGGAAGCCGAAGAGCGCCGAATGTCACGGGCTACGACTTTCTCATGAATGGTGTTACGATAAATACTGACACGCCACGACCAGTTGCTGTGATCGTCGCCATAGTAAGGTTGGGTGAGGTCAATTACCTGGCCGTCCTGCGCGCTGTTGATTTTCAAATAGATGGTGGTACCATCCGACAAGGCAAGCCAGATTTCATGGCCGTACTCAAGTAAGGCAACATTCATCCCACTGTCGGTAATGTTCAAAGCCTGACCGTTTACAAAAACCTTGTTTACGGCAGGAGCATCGTCGTCATCATCGCCGCACGATGTGAGGGTAAAACTTGTCATGCAGAGGGCCACAAGTGTGAGCAAGCCCAGCAGGCGGCCCAGCAAATTCTTTGTCTTTTTCATTGTTTTTGTTTTTTTTGAAGGTTAGAAAAATGTATATAGAAAGATTAGTCTGGGCCAAATGTAGGCATATTCCGCGCAAGCTTTACTGACAAATTATGAAAATCGACTGACAATTTCGGAATTTGTCAGTCGATTTTTTCAGTTTTCACCTTCCTGCTGCTTCTTTTTCCTGTTTTTCTTCCCCTTCTTTTCCTTTTTCTCCTTGCCGGACTGCTTGTCGCCCTTGCGCAGTTTCACGCCCGGAGAGTTTATCTTTACCTTATGCTGCTGGTCAGTATCGATGTAGGTGAACGAGGTATATACATCTCCGAAGAGTCCGTTTTTCCGCACATTTCCGTTTGCCTCGGCACCGTCGCTGGTAATGTCGGCACTGAAACGGCGCAGGTGCAGGCTCTCGTAACTGCAGTCGTCCACCTGTGCACTGAGGGTGCCGATGGGCAGTTTGCCGCCCTTGACCGTGCGCATCTTGGCCGTACGCTGTTTGGAAATGTCCACCTTGAACTGCGCACTGCATGCGATGTCGCCCAGTTTGGGCAGGTCGAGCACCTTCCCCAGACGGAATCCACGCGTGCGTGCGGTACCATATACATATTTGTTCAGCCCGTCGAGCGTGAAGTTCAGGTTGATGCCGCCGGCATTTGTCTGCAGCAGTCCTTGGAACACCTGGCGTTTCCATAGCACCGAGAAGGTTCCCGTGTAACGGAGGGTGCCGAGTTTGCGCAGTTCGCGCATCATGAGTTTCTTCACCGCAAACTGGTTGACAATCCGTTCAGCCACATCTCCCTTTGCCCTCATCTCCTTCACTTTGAAATGGAGGTTCAGGTCCTTCTGCTGTTCCTTCTTCAGGTTCGTGAGCGTGCCATCGGCACTGATGGTCAGTTGCTTATCGGCGGTGCTGAGGTGTATGTCTTGCAGGCGGATGGTGCCGTCGGCGACAGCCATGCGGGCCTCGAGGTCGATGGGAATGCCGAAGTTCTTCAGTGCCGGAGCAAAGGGGCGGGCAATGTCCTTGGGTATGGTGCGCCCCTTGACGAGGCCCGACTGCAGGGCGAACGTGCGTCCCTCCTTCTTGCTCGGGATGATTATCCCGATGGAGTCGGTTGCCAGTTGGGTGTTCTTGTGCCGTATCTCCACCTCGGTGAGCGTAGCCCGTTGCCTGTTGGCGTGTACCTTTGCACGCAGCGTTGAGATGTTCAGGCCCGCCACGCTGTCGGTAGCCTGACACTTTACAAGGGTGGCAATGAGAGTGTCTTTCCCGATGGAATCGGCCAAAATTGAGGCATCTGCCCACACATCGAGGTGTCCTTTGTCGAAGAAACCGCGGTGGGGCTTGCCCATGTTCTTGCGTGGCAGCCCGTTGTCGGTCAGTATATGCAGCCTGTTGAATGTGAGTTCATGGCGGCCGTGCTTTTTCTTCGCATAGGTTCCTGTGCCAAGTTCAAACCTGTTGGCATCGTAGCTGACACGGATATCCTTCAGCCTTACCTGCTTGATGTCGAGTGCAAAGCGCTTGTCTGCCTTGCCTGCGGCTGGTTTTCCCGCGGTTTCCTTCTTCTTGAAAGCGTCCAGCAGGAACTGATAGTTGGCCGGTGTACTGTCGGTAGCGGTCTTCACCACGGCTTCCAACTGCTCCACCGAGAGCCTTCGTGTCACAATCTGCCGCTTCAACAGGGGCAACAGTTCCACCTTTGCGTCCAAACGCTGAATCCGCAGCAGTTCCTGCTGTTGCTTGTCGAGTATGTTCAGCCCGATGAGACGAAGGCTGGCAGAGGGCAGGTCGACGGCAATGCTGTCAATGGTGACCTTTGTCTGCAGTTTTTCCGAGATGATTTCCGTTGCATGACGCATCAGCCTGTTCTGCATCGCAGGGCTGTTCAGTGCGAAAAATGCCGCCACAAGCAGCACGGCAAACCCTGCCACGCACCCTGCCAGGACCTTCATCATGCGGAGAAAAAGTCGTTTGCCTTTCATCTTTCTCTGTCTTTTGCCGACAAAGATAATACAAACCGAGCACAATCAAATCATATTTGCAGGCACAATCAATGCCGGAACCTGCGATTTTCTTTACAAAACATCGTCGGTGTGCAATCTGCATCCAATGCGAAAATCAGCCATTTCATCGGCTTTTTTGCACCAAACGCAGTGCATCTTCCACCTTCAGGAAATGCAACTGGGGCTCTTTTGCATTTCTGTTTGGCAGCTTTTACGCTTCATTTTCCACCCGATTGCACACCAAATGAGGCCCAAACGCCGCCCAAGAATGCCACACTTGGAAAGCAGCAGCCGAAGGAATGTCTCCCAAAAAGCCTCCAACATCTTGTAGACCAGCACCTTGCAAGAACTTTGAAAAAACTTGGGATTTCCTTCATAGGGATGCAGTTCATCCAGAGAAACGACAAAAACAGAAGTGCTTTGCCACAGTGTGCACATAAAAAATCTTGACAAAACCGAACAAAATGGATGCTGCCCACCTGCATCCATTTTGAAAATCCAGTTTTATTCCCTATCTTTGGCAGTGCAATTGCCAGAAACCTTCATTACTACTACGCCATGTTAGGACTGAAAGAATTGACCTACTGCCCTGCCTGCGGCCGTCAGCCGTTTGAAGTGCAGGGCGAGAGGAGCCGCCGTTGCAGCCACTGCGGCTTCGAACTTTTCGAAAATTCCGCCGCCGCCAATGTGGCATTCATCACCAATGCGCAGGACGACCTCCTGGTTGTGCGACGGAAGAATCCTCCCGCCAAGGGCACCCTCGACCTGCCGGGAGGCTTCTGCGATGCCGGCGAGACCGCCGAAGAGGCCGTCATGCGCGAGGTTAGCGAAGAGACACACCTCAAGGTTGTCAGCGCAGAATACCTCTTCAGCCTGCCCAACATCTATCGCTTCAGCGGCATAGACATACCTACCCTCGACCTTTTCTTCCGCTGCCGCGTCGATGACTTCGACGCCATCAGCGCCGACGACGATGCCGAAGATTGCTTCTTCCTGCCACTCCGGCAAGTCGACCCCGAACAGTTCGGACTGGCATCCATACGCAAAGGCGTGGAAAGATTCCTGCAAGAACACTACAACACCTAAAACCGCATATCATGAAACGCACCTACCTATTTATCATCTGCACACTCGTATGCGTCTGTGCGAGTGCGCAATACACTCCCTCCCCTGCCGTCCGGCAGTCGCAGGAGCAGTTCCGCAACGACCGCTTCGGCATTTTCATCCACTGGGGCATCTACTCCACGATGGGCGACGGCGAGTGGGTGCAGAACAACAAGAACCTCAACGCTGACGAATACCGGCACCTTGCCGACAGGTTCTGCCCCTCGAAGTTCAACGCCGACGACTGGGTGGCGGCCTTCAAGCGTGCCGGCGCGCGATACATCACCATCACCTCGCGCCACCACGACGGCTTCTCCATGTTCCAGACGGCAGAAGACGCGTTCAACATCAAGGACGGAACGCCCTTCGGACGGGATGTCATCCGCGAGATAGCCGATGCCTGTCAGCGCCAAGGCTTGCACCTCCACCTCTACTACTCCCACCTGGACTGGCACCGCACAGACTATCCCCTGGGACGCACCGGACGCCAACTGGGACGCCCCACCGACCAACAGGACTGGCCGTCCTACTACCGTTTCATGAACAACCAGCTGCGCGAGTTGCTCACCAACTACGGTCCCATCCGCTGCATCTGGTTCGACGGATGGTGGGATCACGACCAGGACCCGACGCCCTTCGACTGGCAGTATGAGCAACAGTATGCCCTCATCCATCAGTTGCAGCCACAGTGCCTCGTCGCCAACAACCACCACAAGATACCACTGCCGGGCGAGGATGTGCAGATATTCGAGCAGGACCTCCCCGGAGAGAACCAGTGGGGCTACGACACCTATGCCGTATCCTCCCTGCCGCTGGAGTCCTGCATCACCATGAACGCCACATGGGGCTACAACATTACCGACAAGCACTACAAGACCTGTGAACAACTTGTCCAACACCTGGTCAAGACGGCCGGGCGCGACGGCAACCTGCTGCTCAACATCGGACCGCGACCCGACGGACAACTGCCCAGCGAAGCACTTGAACTGCTCGAACAGATGGGGCAGTGGCTGGAACAGAACGGGCCGACGGTCTACGAAACGCGCGGAGGATGCGTCCCGCCGCAGTCGTGGGGAGTCACCACGCAGCGTGGCAACACCCTTTTCGTCCACATACTGCAGAAAGGCCTCACCACCGTTTTCCTACCCCTGAAAGGACACAAGGCCGTACAGGCACAAATGTTTATGGGCGCACAGAAAGTGAAGGCCGAGCAGGTGAGTGCAGGAGTAGTGCTGACCCTGCCCCAACCCTCCGACGGACCGGATACCATTGTAGAGTTGAAGTTAAGGAGTTAAAAACCTCCTATCCTCCCCAAAGGAGAGGAATTCTTAACACAAAGAGTAAACAGCAAATCCATAAACCATAAATCCTGTCCCTCTCCCTAAAGGAGAGGGCTTTTTGCTTGCACCTTTCAAGGCTGTGAAAAAACAAAAAAATCTCTTTATTTAATAAGGTATAAGCATTTTTTT
>CALFJA010000095.1 GCA_937877605.1 uncultured Prevotellaceae bacterium
ATGTAGGACGCTTGGGGTTCAGTGCCAGGATATAGTCCTCCAAGTAAGAACGATGTGTGCGTCCCACCTCGCCCGTCTTTTCCAACAGTGAGTCGGAGAGCATACGGATGGAGTCGTTCCCCAACTTGTACTTATGAAGCAGGTAATAGCGCAAGACACGGCAACTGTCATCCGTCAGATAGTGGTAGAAACTGTTGCTCAACGGGTCTTTCAGCATCTCCCGGCGTTCTGCCTCCGATGCAATCTTGGCCTCACAGAGCCACTGCAGGGCAGAGTATTCACCACCGAAGTTCTCCGCCGGAATGATTTCGTCGTACTTCTTGATGGCTATCTCGGCCAAAGAGCGGTCGCCGCCGCCCATGAAGTCATAGACATAGTTGGCTGCGTCGATGCCTCGGTCGGTAATGTCGTAGGAGTCAAGGCTGCCGATATGTACCACGGACTTCTGGCTTTCTATGGTGAAGGATTTGTGGGTTGAGGATTGGGATATGTGACTTGAGGGCGTGAGCAGTGAGGCGGTGGTGGGCTTGTAGCTGTCGTCGCGCTGCAGGGTGAGCATGTAGCGCTGTTCGCTCAGTTCCTTCATGTCAATGGTGCGGAACCCCCAGTAGCCCAACTGCGCTTGGACGAGACGCGGGTCCACATGACAGTTGTTCAGCTCCTCGCCATGGCGGTTCAGGTTGTCCACGACGACGATGAAGCCACCGGGCTTCAGGTGTTCCTTGATGGAGGTGAGCATGGCCTTTCGCTCGTCCTCCCGCGACCACGTATATATAATATGGTATAAGGAACTCATCAGGATGCAGTCCACCTGGTCGTCCACGCCAAGGTCATTGCTTTGGGTGTGGACGGCCTTCACATTCCTGTAGCCGCCCAGAGCCATGATGTTGCCTACGTATTCTGCGTATGGCTGCTCAGTGTCGGTGGCATAGACAAAACCTGTCTCTCCCACGAGGTCGAGCAGCCGCAGGGTGTTATAGCCGAAGCCGCAGCCCATGTCCACCACCTTGTCGCCTTTCTTCAGTGGCATGTTGGCCATGATGGTCGCTGTCCTGTCCCATCCGCCACGGGTGGGGTCGTTGAACATCAGCATGTCGTCGTAGTAGTTGCGCTGGGCTATGTACTCCTTCACCGAACGGGGGTGATAGTTGTTCAACTCGTACTTCAGCACTAAGTAGTCTTTCAGTCGCTTGCACCCCTCGTCCGTAAAGTAGTGGTAGAGGTCTTCGGTGAGTATGTCGCTTTGAACCTTGAAACCTGAAACCTGAACTCTTGGAGCAGCGAGAGCCATCGTGCTTGCACGGTTGGCCGAGTCGTGACAAGAGTCAACGAAGTTAAAACTGAAACCATCTTCTCGCTCCTGTAGCATACGGTTAGTGATATATGCCAGTGCCCCCCACGACTTCTCTTTCGTGAGGTCGTCATCTGCCTTCTTCTGGTAGATGTCCCTGACGTATGCAATACTGTCAGGATCTTCGCGGTCTATGGCACTTAGCAGGACGTAGGCCACGACAGTGTCGTTTTCATCAGTGGGGTGTGGGTTCATACCCACACGCACCAACGATGAAGCGTCATCCAGAACAATCTTGCATTGCGCCATAATAGGCAGAGATTTTATGAATATAAAACTAACAAGTAATATAACTAACCTTGCAAATCGTGTATGCATATATCCTTCATGTATAGGGTTGTAACGTATTATTGATTATACGGGTTCAGGATACCAGGCAGGAACTCGTCGGCAGGGAACGACTGGTGCTGAGGCTCATAGAACAGGTGAACCAGCTCGTCAGAGTAGAAGGCACCTTTCGGCGTCAACTCTACCTTCTTGTCGTTCTCTACGGCCAGTCCGTACTCCTTCAGCAAGGCAAACTGCTTCTGGAAGACTGTTTCGAGAGCCACACCGTTGTTCCGTTCACGGAACAGTTTCTTGTCGATGAAGTAGTTCTTCAGGGGCAGGATGATACTCCACCGCATCTGCTGGTCGGCATTGCGGCGCAGGCAGCGGTTGGCGGCTATCATACCGGCATCCGTCCTGCGGTAATACTCTTCAAAGTCGGGCGTGTTGATCATAAAGCGGTCGTTCAGACTGCTGAAGGCCGACAGGCCGAAGCCCACCTCGTCCCTCAAGCGGCAGCACTGGTTATAGGCATAGAGCGAGATGTTGCTCTTCTTCTTGGTGAACACCCGGCGCAGGTTCTCGTGGAAGCCGTGGTCCTCGAGAATGAGTACGCTCATCTCCTTCATGCGGATGGTGTCCTCCACGGAAATCAGTTCATCGGGATGATAGCCTGAGAACCTTTTGATGGTTCCTTCCTGATCGCCGTAAGGCTCTATCTTCAGGCGGTAGAGTTGTATCTCTTCTGTGCCAAGGGTGCACGCTTCTTTCAACACGTCTATCCAGTTCTGAAGTGTCTCACCCGGATGACCGTAGATGAACTCAATGTTCACCTGAAATCCCATCTTCAGACAGTTATCTATCGACTCCTTGGCAGTGGCGGCATTGTGCGAACGGTTCATCTTCTTCAGCACAGCATCGTTGAGCGACTGTATGCCTATGGTCAGACGGTCGCCCTTGAAGTCCTTGATAATGCGCAGCCGCTCCAGTCCTTCCTCACCTACCAATGTCGATGGATCTACGTCCCAATTGAACTGCGGACATTTGCTAATATCTACATACTTTGTGAAAAAGGTAAGGAAACGCCTGAGCTGGGCAGGAGAGAGGTCGGTAGGTGTACCGCCACCCATCAGAATGGTTCGGCTCCTTATCTTGTCCATTCCACGGAATCGAAGCCAGTTCTGCATTTCCTTCTCCAAGTGGTCCAGATAGATGTCTTTTGCCTCGTCGCCACAGTTATAGTGTGATGGGTAGTGACAAAACAGACAACGACGATGGCAGAACGGTATGTGTACATACACATCGAACTCACCTGGATTCACTTCCTGGAAATCGCGGTAAATCTCCTCCGGTGCCAATGGTGGGTAGTTGGTGATGGGAGGATAGTGAACACCGGCAGGCGAGAAGTCGCCATGCTTGGGAATGAGTCCTAATCGCTGAAACTCCTGAAACTCCTCCCATCGGGGAGTGGATAATGCTATATAGTCGCGTACCATATTTATAATGAGAAAATCTTAAACTTGAAACCTGAAACCTCAAATGTTGTCGGTCTTCATGCCGGCACGAGTCAAGATATCACGGAAATGGTCTATCTGTGGACGGATACGCTTGGCGGAATAGATGGGGAAATGCTTCTCCAACTCAGGTGGTGTGCCATCATGGATGGTCACGGTATTGGCACCTGCTAACAGTCCAAGGTACTGTCCGTCGTGAATCATCTTTTCCAGTGAGCTGGTGGTAGGCATTAGCCGATGCGGGTTCATGATGCGTAGTAGAGCCATCATGTTCAGCGTCAAGCGTGGGTCACCCGCAGGTTCATTAGCGTAGGGGGTGTTCTCTGCCGGAACAAATATCGTTGTACTGTTCATGCTTAGGGGCAACCTGTGAGCTAACTGAAGGTCGGAAACAAGGTCATCGACACTCTGTCCTGGCAATCCGACGATATTTCCCGACCCTATACGGAATCCTTCCTCGTGAAGCAACTCGATACAATGTAGCCGATTCTCCAACGTGTCATTGGGCTTACAACGAGCAAAGAGTAAAGGATTAGATGCCTCAAATTTCAGGATGTAGTCACTGGCTCCCGCCATTTTCAACTCGTGGTATTGTTCTTTTGACAGGTTGCCGCAGCACAGGATGATACGCAGGTCTGGATGCTCTCGTTTGATTCTTCCTACCGCGTCTGTCAAGTCGCCAATGAACTCATCGTTGATGTTCTCGCCCGACTGCAACAGAATGGTCTGACGACCTTTTTCTATAAGGTGTTTCATCAAGGCGACCATCACATCGGCACTCAACGTATAGTTCACAGACTGGTCTTTGCCGCCAATGGCGCAATAGTTGCACTTCTGGCGACAGACATTTGACACCTCTATCACGCTGCGTACCTGAGCCCTGTTCTCAGGAAAGAATTTGAGTCTTCTTTCCTGAGCCAGGGTAAACAGCATCTCCTGAGCATCGCCGCGAGCAAGCAATGCATCTCTCAATACTTCATCAGGATACTTCTCTTGATAGAGCATTTCAAGAAATGATAATTGAGGAATGTTCATTTCTTATTTTCAACGTTTACTATCATCATAAAATAGATGTTAATGGTTTTGTCCGTAAGAGACTGCAAGTACATATCTTGTGTTATCCAACTGCGGTTACCTTTATTAAGATTTGAGAAACGAGCCAGTTCCGTGTAGCTGCTTTCCTGATGGTCGTAATACTTCTTCTTTGTGTAACCTTCCATTTTTTGCTGCTGCCAATTTAACACCGAGTCCTTACTTACAATATAAGTTACAGTCTTTGTGCTTGCATTATAAGAATATGTTCCTGACTCATGTTCAAAATCTGCCCATCTGTCTTCTTTTCCTGAGCCTATAAGTTTTCCTTGAATAACATTGGTATACTGGTTGTTTCCATACAGTGTTAGCAGACGACGGATAGTCGTGTTCTTCTGTTGGTTCTCGTCCCAGCCTTCATATTCTCCTACCCATGCCTTATTCTGTATCTCGGACAAGGCAGGATTATAACTGTTGTCAACATAGTCAAGGGCTTTGGTGTCGTTGACCAATGCTACAGTTATGGGGTCTTTTTCGTCAATAGGGGTTGGGTCATCTGGACCATCATCCCCTCCACACGCAGTGAACATTGCACAAGGCAGAACCATTGCTGCCATCAATAAATACTTGA
>CALFJA010000096.1 GCA_937877605.1 uncultured Prevotellaceae bacterium
TTAGTTAGGTTAGTATTATTAGTAGTTAGTTTTTCTTTCATCAACTGCTTACCTGTGAAGGCGCAGTATGAAATTCTCTTGAAAGACGCGTCATCGCTGGTGCGTGTGGGTATGAACCCACACCCCACCGATGAGAATGACACCATAGTGGCCTATACGCTGCTGAGTGCCATTGACCGTGAGGAGCCGGACACAATCAGGTATGTCCGTGACATCTACCAGCGCAAGGCCGACAACGACCTAATGAAAGAGAAATCGTGGGGAGCACTGGCATACATATTGAATAGGATGCTACAAGAGCGTGACGGCAGAACATCAGAACAAAGCGACATACTTACCGAAGACCTTTATCGCTATTTCACGGCAGAAGGGTGTAAGGAACTGAAAAACTATCTCGTGCTGAAATATGAGTTGAACAACTATCATCCGCGTTCTGTAAAAGAGTATATCACACAGCGCACCTACTACGATGACCTTCTGATGTTCAACGATCCCACCCGAGGCAGTTGGGACAAGACCGAGCAGGTGATGGCATCCATGCCAATAAAGAAAGGCGACAAGGTGGTTGATATGGGTTGTGGATTTGGCTATAACACATTGAGACTGCTGCAACTTGTAGGAGAGACAGGGTTTGTCTATGCTACCGATACCGAACAGCCCTACGCGGAATATGTAGGCAACATCATGGCTCTGGGCGGCTACAAGAACCTGAAGGCCATCTACACGCAGAGCAATGACTTGGGCGTGGACGACCAGGTGGACTGCATCCTGATGAGTTCCCTATACCATATTATATATACTTGGTCGCGCGAGGACGAACGGAAGGCAATGCTTACCAGCATAAAGGAACACTTGAAGCCCGGAGGCTACATCGTCATCGTGGATAACCTGAACCGTCACGGGGAGGAACTCAACAACTGTCATGTTGACCCTCGGCTCATACAGGCACAGTTAGGTTACTGGGGTTTCAAGACCGTCGCACTGAAAGAACTGAGCGAGCAGCGCTATATGTTGACCATGCAGCGGAGCGATGGATTTACACCGAGCCAAAAGGTTAAAGCCAAGCGGGGTCAGAAAGTGCTGAATGTGAAGAGCCAGAAGTCCGTGGTACATATCGGCAGTCTTGATTCCTACGACATCACTGACCGAGGCATCGATGCAGCCAACTACGTCTATGACTTCATGGGGGGCGGCGATCGCTCGTTGGCTGAAATAGCCATCAAAAAGTACGACGAAATCATTCCGTCCGAGAACTTCGGTGGCGAATACTCTGCTCTACAGTGGATCTGTGAGGCCAAGATTGCATCGAAGGCAGAACGGAACGAGATGCTGAAAGACCCGTTGAACAACAGTTTCTATCACTATCTGACGGATGATAGTTGCCGTGTCTTGCGCTATTACCTGCTTCATAAGTACAAGTTGGGCAACGACTCCATTCGTATGCTCTCCGACTCGCTGTTGGAAAAGACAGGCGAAGTGGGACGTACGCATCGTTCTTACTTGGAGGACTATATCCTGGCACTGAACCCCAAGCGTCCTACATGGGAGCATACGCCTGTCATCGTCAGCCATTTAGGCAATCTTCAAGGAAAGACCATGGCCGACATCGGTTCCGGCTCGGGCTTCTTCACCTATAAGTTTTCCAATATGGTGGGCAACGATGGAAAAGTATATGCTTTGGAACTGAAGGATGAGCATATAGACCGTCTGAAGACATTCCTACAGGAATCAGGTATCCGGAATGTAGAAGTGCTGAAAGGTAAGGAAGACATACTGGAACTTCCGGAGCAAGTGGACATGATGTTTATGTGTTCGCTGTATCATATCATGTATGGTGTCATTTCCGATACTGACCGCGACACATATCTGAAGTCGCTGGTCAGGCAACTGAAACCAGGCGGCGAACTGATTATCGTTGACAACGGTCCCGTAGATGATGACACGCTACCCTATCATGGGCCGTACATTTCACGCGAGTTGATAGAATACCAGTTATCGTTCTATGGTTTTGAACTCGCCGACTATGTTCAGGTCATCCCACAGCGTTATCTGTTGAAATTCAAACTAACCCGTAAATAAATTGCAAATCGTCAGATAGTAAATAAATTGTAAATAGTAAATAGTCAAATAGTAAATCACTATGTTGGAGTGGTTAGGTATCATA
>CALFJA010000097.1 GCA_937877605.1 uncultured Prevotellaceae bacterium
AGTGCTCCCAGGCATCGTTGCCACGGCGGGCTACCGTCTCGCCAATGATAACCCACGGGTTGTTGTGGCAGAATATGCCCGCATTTTCCTTGTAGCCGGCAGGGTAGGTAGAGATTTCGCCCATCTCCACATAGTAGCGCGTAAAGGCGGGATTGTTCAGCACCATGCCATGCTCGCAGTCCAAGAGGCGCTTGCAGGAGTCGAGCGACTTGTCCACCATACCCTCTTCGAGACCGATGCCTGCCATTGTGCAGAACCCCTGCGACTCGATGAATATTTTCCCCTCTTCGTTCTCGTGGGAGCCTATCTTCCGGCCATAGAAGTCGTATGCACGCAGATACCACTCGCCGTCCCAGCCATATTGCTTGACGGCTGCTGTCATGTTGTCTACCAAGTGCTGAGCCCGAACGGCCTCTGTCGTTTGTCCTGTCTGCTTGCAAAGTTCCACATATTCCTTGCCCGTAAAGACAAACAGACCGGCAATCATCAGCGACTCTGCCCGTGAGCCTTCAGTCTTATTTTCGGTTGTCTGGAACGACTCGTTGGGGTCTCGGGAGAAGCAGTTCAGGTTTAGGCAGTCGTTCCAGTCGGCACGACCAATGAGGGGCAGTCCGTGCGGTCCGAGGTTCTCCACGACATGGTTGAATGAGATGCGGAGGTGCTCCATCAGCGTCACCTCAGAGCCGGGCTGGTTGTCGAAGGGCACCGGCTCGTCAAGGATGGAGAAGTCGCCTGTCTCCTTGATGTAGGCCACCGTACCGAAGATGAGCCAGCAGGGATCGTCGTTGAAACCGCCACCGATGTCGTTGTTGCCACGCTTGGTCAGTGGCTGGTACTGATGGTAACAGCCTCCATCGGGGAACTGCGTCGAAGCAATGTCGATGATGCGCTGACGGGCACGAGTAGGCACCTGATGTACAAAGCCCACCAGGTCCTGGTTGGAATCCCTGAAGCCCATGCCGCGGCCTACGCCACTCTCAAAGAAACTGGCAGAACGCGAGAAGTTGAAGGTAATCATGCACTGGTACTGGTTCCAGATGTTTACCATACGGTTCAGCCGCTCATCGCTGCTTTTCACGGTAAACTTGTCCAACAAGCCGTCCCACATCCGGCGCAACTCGTCGAAAGCGGCATCCACGGCCTCTACGGTCGTAAAACGGGCTATCACCTCGTGGGCTTTCTGCTTGTTGACAAGCGTCACATCGCTATCCTGGGAGGAGATGATTTCCCCCATCTTTTTACGCTTAATATCTTCTGAAGAGAACTTCTCGTCCTCCGTATTCTCCACATAACCTAACAGGAAAATGTAGTCCTTCGACTCGCCGGGCTGCAACTCCACCTCAATATAATGCGAGGCGATGGGACTCCAGCCGTGGGCTACCGACTGGCGCGACCGCCCTTCGACGACACACTGTGGGTCGGCAAACTCATTATACAAACCTACAAACGACTCACGGTCAGTATCAAAGCCCTGAATGGCCGCATTGGTGAGGGTGTAGTAGGCGTAGTGATTGCGGCGTTCCTTGTATTCGGTTTTATGATAGATGGTATTCCCCTCTATTTCCACTTCGCCTGTTGACCAGTTGCGCTGGAAGTTCTCCATATCTGTGGCGGCATTCCACAAGCACCACTCGGTCAGCGAGAACAATTTCAGACGTTTCTTCTCGCTGGTTGTATTCTTGAGCGTCAGTTTCTGCACCTCGGCCCATGTCTTCAGCGGCACAAAGAACAGCGCACTGGCTTCGATACCGTTCTTGCTACCTGTAATGCGGGTATAGTTCATGCCGTGGCGGCACTCATAGCTGTCAAGCGGTGTACGGCAAGGCTTCCATCCAGGATTCCAGACGGTGCCGCCATCGTTGATGTAGAAGTAACGCCCACCATTGTCCATCGGCACACCATTGTAGCGATAACGGGTGATGCGACGGAACTTGGCATCCTTATAGAAACTATAGCCACCAGCGGTATTGCTAATCAAGCTGAAGAAGTCCTCATTGCCCAAATAGTTGATCCAGGGGAACGGTGTGGCAGGGTCGGTAATAACATATTCACGATGCTGATCATCGAAATATCCAAACTCTTTCATGTGTCGGTTCTTCTTTTTTACAGTTTGACTAATTGCTGTCGGAAGTCAGAAGGTTTACAAGTTCTTTGTCCTTGAAGTCATGT
>CALFJA010000098.1 GCA_937877605.1 uncultured Prevotellaceae bacterium
CCGGCCTGAACGATCCAGCTTGCCACTGTCGGGATGGTGAAGTATCCGATGATGCCGATGATCATAAAGATGATATACACGGCATCGCTGGAGTCCAGTGAGAAGTTCGGGTCCTCCTGCATCCTTGTGATGTCGTTCTGTAGCATCAGTATCTGTATTCTGGCAAGGATACAGCTGAACAGGTCGCTTACGGGAAGCCACAGGTACACCTGAATGTAGCGGCACAGCCACTGTGTGAGCGTACTCTGGAAGCCGTCCCATACCGAGATGGCAAAAGCCAGCGGCCCCAGAATGGCCAGCACGATGAGGAAGAACGTGCGCAGCGTGTCGATGACGAGTGCCGCCGCATTGAACAGCGTCTCAAGCATCTCGCGGAACCAGTCACGGATGGACTTCTTCATCTGGTACATGCCGCGCTCGATATACATCCCCGTCATCGTCACCATGTCCTCAGGCGACCAGCCGAGTTCGTCAAGCTGCTTGTCAAACTCCTCGTTGCTGACGAGGTAGGCGGTCTCCGGGTTGCGCTTCATCGCCTCATACTCCAGCTTGTCCTTCTGCTGGCGATACTCGTTCATGTCGAGTTTCTGGCTGTCAAGCATCGAACTGACACCCTGCACGATAGGGCTCATCACGCCGTTGAGCGTCCCGAGCACCAGCGTCGGGAACAGGAGGATGCAGATGCCGATGGCGAAGGGGCGGAGCAAGGGGAAGACGTCTATCGCCTCCGCCCTTGCCAGCGACTGCCATACCCGATAGGCGACATAGAACAGCGCACCGAGTCCCGCAATACCCTTTGAGACAGCCGTCATGTTCGAGCACAGCGGCATCATCTCGGTATAGAGGTCACGCAGGATGGCGTGGAGGTTGTCGTACTCTATGGATAACAGTAGGTTCATCATATCCAGTCCCTTTACCAGTAGCGTTCAACGGCACTCCCGTATAACTTCATCACCCTGTCCGTGTCGTTCTTCTTCTTGGCACGGAGGTACGACACCGAGATGTTCTTGTTGGTGTAGTACGATACAAGGTTACGGTAGTTCTTCATACGGGTGTAGCACTTGTCCACGATGTCCATGCGCTCCTTGTCGGTCATGGAGAGCGTCGTGATGTTCACCACGTTCTTCAGTTCGTTGAGCACGTCCGTCGATTCCTCCAGCAGTTTCGTGTAGCCGAAGGCAATGCCGCCGAGTTCTTCAACGGTGAAGTTCTCGTCGGACATCATCTTCTGGAAGTTGGTGACGTAGATGTCGGTGATGTCGCCCACCATGACAATGGTCTGCTGCACCTTGCGGGCATCTTTCACCAGGTTGTTCACCGACTTCAGGGCATCATAGTACTTCTTGCCCTGCTCATAGATCTTCACCGTCTCCTGAAATTCGTTGATCATGTTTTTCGCGGTCGTGGAAGTCTCGACTATCTCACGGGTAGAGTTCACGATGCTCTGTGCCAGGTTCGTCGGGTCAATGACCGTCCACTGTGCACTGGCCCTGCCGACGAACAGTGTCATGCAAAGGCCGATAATCACTAATGCTTTTGTTCTCATTTGTTTTTCTGTTTTTGTTGTGAATGATTCTGTTTATTGTCTCTGTTTTCAGTTTGCCAGCAGTCCGTCGGCACGGTCATCATCAGCGGTGTAGTGCTTGGAGCGCACATAGTCGCCGTTAGGCGAGAAGGTGAGCACGTCCGTTTCCTCATTGTAGGACACGTCGATGCGATAGCCCGTGTTGATGAACATGTTGCCGTTCTCCTGTTGCAGCAGATACGTTGCGGGCTTCAGCCTGCGCGTCAGTCCGCCACGCTTGAAGACCGTGACCTTGTAGGCTGGCCCTTCCTTGTAGATGAGCACGTCGGGCTTGCCTCCGACACTCTCCCAGTTGCCGCACAGGGCGGTCCTGCCGTCTGTCGGCTCCACACAGCCCTGCATGACGATGGTGGCAAGGCTGATGATGCAACTGCTTAATAGCAGCAGATGGTTTTTCTGATTCATTGTCTTTTCTCTTTTTTTTGATAGTTCTGTCACTTAATTCTCATTGCGCCTTTTCTCCGCCAACTGGCGTATTGCTCCCTCAATGTCACCGCCCAACTGTTCGGCAAGCCGATACACCTCAACCTTCTCCGTTTCCTCGGTCGTATAGGCAAGGTATTCTTCCGGGCTTACCTCAGTGGCATAGACCGCCGACTGTGTACCGCCCAGACCTATCCAAACTTCCTTGTAGTGCCGTGAGGGGTTGTTCGCCATATTGATGGAAAGTACCTGTGCCTTCTCCTTGTCCGTCAGTCCCAGCAATGCCTGTATCTGGTCGAACTTGTTCATGTACTTGCGCTGGTCGAGCAGTATCTTGCAGTCGGAGTTGTTGATGATGCTCTCCTTCACGATGGGCGACGATATGATGTCGTCCACCTCCTGCGTCACCACGATTGCCTCGCCGAAATACTTTCTCACAGTCTTGTACATATAGCGCATGTACTCGGCCATGTTCGTTGAGGTAAGCGCCTTCCATGCCTCTTCAATGATAAGCTGCTTGCGCACACCCTTCAGACGCCGCATCTTGTTGATGAATGCCTCCATGATGATGATGGTCACGACAGGAAAGAGTTCCTTGTTGTCCTTGATGGAGTCGATTTCAAACACGATGAAGCGTTTGCTGAGCAGGTCGATGTTCTCCTTCGAGTTCAGCAGGAAGTCGTAGCGGCCGCCTCGGTAGTACTGGCGTAAGGTCGTCAGGAAATTGTCTATGTTGAAGTCGGCTTTCTCTACCTTGATGTCACGCTCCTGCATCTGCTGGCGATACACGTCACGCATGTACTCGTAGAAGGTGTCGAAGCACGGCACGACCGTGCGGTCTGCGCGTATCAGTTCAATGTAGGCGGCAACGGCACTGCCCAACTCTCCCGACTCTGTCTTTGAAACGGGCTGGTCATCGCTCTTCCAGAGGGTGATGAGCAGTGTCACGATGGAGTCCTTCTTTTCCACGTCGAACACGAAGTCATCGGTATAGAACGGGTTGAACGAAATCGGGTGTTCCTCGGTGTAGGTGTAGTAGATGCCGTCCTGCCCGTGCGTCTTGCGGTGGATCATGCTGCACAGCCCCTGATAGGAATTACCCGTATCGACCAGCACGACATGGGTGCCCTGCTCATAGTACTGGCGCACGAGGTGGTTCATGAAGAACGACTTTCCGCTGCCTGACGGCCCAAGCACGAACTTGTTACGGTTAGTCGTGATACCCTTCTTCATCGGCAAGTCGCTGATGTCAATGTGCAACGGCTTTCCCGTCAGCCTGTCCACCATCTTGATGCCGAACGGCGAGAGCGAACTGCGGTAGTTCGTTTCCTCCGTGAAGAGGCACACCGCTGGCTCGATGAAGGTGTAGAACGATTCTTCAGCAGGGAAGTCGGCCTCGTTGCCGGGGATGCCAGCCCAATAGAGCGTCGGGCAATCGACGGTGTTGTGCCGGGGCATACACTCCATGCTTGCCAGCTGACTGCCTATGTCGTTCTTGGCGTGTTTCAGTTCCTCGGCGTCATCGCTCCACGCAATGACGTCGTAGTGCGCACGGACGCTGACAAGTCCCTGCGAATGGGCCTCGTTCAGATACTCGTCTATCCACTCCTTGTTGATGGCGTTGCTTCGCGAGTAGCGGCTCAGCGACTGCATGTTCCGGGCCGTCTTCTCAAACCGCTGCAGGTTGTCGTCGCTGTTGTCAAGTATCACATACTGGTTGTAGATGTGGTTACAGGGTAGCAGCAGTCCCACAGGACTGGCAAACGACAGGCGGCAGTCGCTTCGGTCTGTGCTCAGACGCTCATAGCGGGTGTCGG
>CALFJA010000099.1 GCA_937877605.1 uncultured Prevotellaceae bacterium
CCGCCCATGTTGGCGGCAACCTCCTTGGCAGCGCTCACCTCCATCGAGTTAGGGATGAAGATGCCCTCTTGTCCGTCAGTGTCATATACCGACAACTCCACGGGAATGATCATCCTGCCGTTCTCTATCGAGGTGATGCTGATGCAGAGCCTTTCGCCCTGTATCTTCGTGGCACCTACGATGATTGCCCCTTTTGGGATGATTCTTTCCTCCACGGCCATTGGCTCCAGCAGTCTCAGCCTTACCGTCTGCCCATCCGTCACAGTCTGGTAGCCATAGATCGATGCCGATATGGTATTCTTGCGACTGACACCGCCACCTGAGCCGACAGCCGTATTGAACGACTGGAAGGTAAAACCGCCATAGTCCTCATCATCGTATGCCTGACCGCCAAGAGCCGATACCACCGTCTTCGTTACCTGCTGTATGGGCGATACCTTGCGTTTCTTTCCCTGCTGACCCGATACGGCCTGTTCCCCGGCTCCGGCATACTGTCCGTCACCGTTCTGCGCATTCGGCATGTACTTTGCCGCCAGTTGGTATGACCTTTCCATAAGCGCCATCTGCTCGTCCACCGTATTCGTCCCTGTCTGAGCCTGTGAGGCCAGTTTGTCCTCCAACTCGGATATACGGCTCTTCAACTGCTCATTGGCTGCATCCTCCGACGGCTGGTAGAAACTGCCCAATGTCCTGTTGATGTCCCGGTAGGCTTCCGCCGACGATGCGATGGTCTGTCTGGTGGACTTCACTTTCCTGTCTGACGGCGTACCGTCCTCAGGTGCCGTAAGACTGAAGTCACCGTTTCCCGTCGTACCTGTCGTGTCAGATGCTGCCTCACGCTCTGCGGGTGCTGTCCGTGCGAACAGGGTACCGAGGTCACCGATAGCCATCTCACGCTCCTGTCGGCGTTCTTCCTGCCTGCCAGTCGTCTCATAGGCTTTTGCCTTGTCGCCGATGATGCCGCCAGCGGCTGCGTCCGGCATTTCGGTGTTGAAACCGTCGCCGCCTTTTACCTCCTTGTCTCCCGTAGGGGCGAAGATAAGCCACATTGAGCCGAGGAATATCAGCACCATTAGCGGATAAACAATCATTTTCTTCCTGCGCTGACGCTCCTGTTCGGTCAGCGGTCTTGCCTCACTCTGGGAGGCTGCTGTCTTCTTTTCTTCTGTCATTTGTCTTGATAGAATTAAAATGGTCAATACTTCTTTTACTGTCCTCCAGTTCCACTGTCTGCGCATGTTCCATTTCCATACGGTGTGTACGTCCGTGGTAGATGTCGTAGAGAGAACTGCCCAGCGTATAGAGCGAGAGGACGGCGAATACCGTCATCATCACGGCAACGAGCCTGATGCGCCCGTCCGGTGTCAGCCTGTCAAGCCGCGCCCTTATCCTGTCACTGCATCCGTCCCTCAGCACCCGTGCCTTCACGGATATGTCTGCAATCACCTTCATCATCGCTTCACGGTCTGAATGTCACGATTCTCCAGAATGGTGAAACCCTCGATGGTGAAGCCGTTTGGGTTATCATCCGAACGGCTGGCATTCAGCAGACGGCACTCCGTCACGAGCGTGCGTTCCGTCACGTTGCTGGAGCGGATGATCATCTGTCTCGCGTATGTCTTTGCCCCATAGGGATAGCTGGAGAAATCGCACACCACGCTGTCCACCTTCAACACCTGGTTGATATTTCCCGCAATGATGCGGTTGTAGTAGCCCTTTTCCGTGAAGTCCGTATAGTAGTTGTATGCGGACTTGTCAGCCAGCAGCAATGCCCGTCTGACATTACCCTCTATGGCACTCTTTTCCGGCGAGAGGGTGAAGAACAGCTCATGGAAGCGCCTTACATGTTCACGTGCCTCTGCGGGACGATTCTGCGAAAGATCCTGCGAGAGTGCCAGCATCAGCGACTTGCCTCCGTCAAGGACGTATATCTTCTCGCGCTGTTTCTCGGCAAAGGCGTATGAACTCCATACGCTCCACACCACGATGACTGCACAGAGCACAAGGAAGATTATTCCGAAAAGGCGTATCTGCCGGAATGACGACTCAATGTTTCTTAATGACTTGAATTCCATTTTCTTGCTTTTTTAGATTGGTTACACTTTTAGCTGAACGCCTTGCGCAGACGACCGCTTACGTTACCGACCGAGGAACCGGCCACGCCGCCGGCAAAGGCACCGCTCTTCTCTGCCGTCTTGTTCACGTTACGGCTGTAGTTGCCCATGCCTCCGGCCTGAACGATCCAGCTTGCCACTGTCGGGATGGTGAAGTATCCGATGATGC
>CALFJA010000100.1 GCA_937877605.1 uncultured Prevotellaceae bacterium
GCTTTTTTGAAGAGGGGAGAGCCGATGACGAATTTCCCGCCGGAGGGGTCCACCTGATAGAGTCCTACTGCCGACATGATGTACCACGACGACATCTGTCCGACATCCTCGTTGCCGCTCAGTCCGTCGTAGTCGGCGTGGTAGAGTTCGGTCATTGTCTTGCGGAGGAGGGGTGCGGCCTTGAAAGGCTGTCCCACATAGTTATACATATATATAATATGGTGGCTGGGCTCGTTGCCGTGGGCATACTGCCCGATGAGTCCTGAGATGTCTGGTGAGGCCTCTGCGCCCAGGTCTCCGCTGACGATGAAGAGCGAGTCGAACTTCTCGATGAATGCCTTTTCGCTCTTGAAGCAGCTGACGAGTCCGTGCACATCGTGGGGCACGAGCCATGCATACTGCCAGGCGTTGCCCTCGGTGTAGTCGTCCTGCCGGTGGATGGCGTTGAAGGGGTCGAACGGCTCGCGGAATTTCCCGTCGCTGCCGAGCCCCCGCATGAAGCCCGTTGCTGGGTCGAAGTGCTTGCGGTAGAGTTGCGATCGGTTGTGGAAGTATTCGTAATCTTCGGTCTTACCCAGCAGTTTGGCCACCTTTGCCACTCCGGCGTCGGCGATGGCATACTCCAGGTCCTTGGCCACCGTCTCGTAGGTGGGGTCGAGGTCGTAGGGAATGTATCCGTATTTCTTCAGCAGGTCGAGTCCGCGGTCATCCTTCAGTGCCGACTGCTTGAGTGCCTCGAAGGCCAGTTCGCGGTCCATGGGGACTCCTTTCAGCAGGAGGTCGGCCAGCACGATGATGCCGGGGTTGCCCACCATGCAGTCCGTTTCGTTGGCCATGAGGTGCCAGACGGGTAGCTTGCCCTGTTCCTTGTAGATGTGGAGGAGGGTCTGTGCCATGTCGGCGAGGCGTTCCTGGTGGATGAGCGACATCAGCGGGTGTGCGGCGCGGTAGGTGTCCCAGAGCGAGAAGGTGGTGTAGTTGTTGAAGTCGGCATGGTGCCACTGTGCGTCAGAGCCGCGGTACTGCCCGTCCACGTCGTTGAACACCGACGGAGCCACCATGGAATGGAACATGGCCGTGTAGAAGATGCGCTTGTATTCGTCGTTGTCGGTTTCTATGTCTATCTTCCCGAGGTGGCGTTCCCAGTCGTTACGGGCGTCGTTGCACACCTTGTCGAAGTCCCAGTGGGGGATTTCCTGCTGCAGGTTCTTGCGCGCTCCGTCGGTCGACACGGCCGACATGCCCACTTTCAGCAGCAGAGGCTCGCCGTCGAGGTCGAACTCGAAGACGGCAATCGTGTCTTGGTTCTCCACCAGCCGGAGGGCTTTGTTGCTCTCGGCGTAGAAACAGTCGAACTGCATCTTTGCCCATCCTTCCGAAGTGCGGTAGCCGCTGATGGTGTTGGGCGATTCCTGGTCGAAGGCCGCCTTCACCATCTTGTCCCATCCGATGCCCTGATGCAGGTCGAGTCGGAGCAGTCCCTTGCCTTCCTTTTGGGCGTAGGTGTAGCGGTGGAAGCCGGCGCGCTGCGTGGCGGTGAGTTCAACCCGCACTTCGGGGTCGCCCACCTGCAGGGCATAGTAGCCCGGGCCGACGGTCTCCCGGTCGTGGGTGAATCGTATCTGCGCCTGTTCCTTGTTGCCGACGGGCAGGAATGCCACATCGCCCAGTTCGCCTATGCCCGTGCCGGAGAGGTGCTGGTGGCCGAAACCGATGATGGTGGAGTCGCTGTAGTGGTAGCCTGAGCACCAGTCCCAGCCTTTTGTCAACTGTGTCGGGCCGAGCTGCACATAGCCGAAGGGCACATTGGCACCCAGGAAGACATGCCCGTGACCGCCCGTTCCGATGTAGGGGTCGACATACTGGACTTTCATGTCCGGCTTCTTGCAGCAATTCTGCGCCATCATAACCGATGGCAGCAAGGTCAGCAGCAGACCTATAAGGATGTTTCTCATGACAGTTTGCGGTAAATGTCCCACAAAGATAAGACATTTTTCGATAATCGTTGCTCTTGGTGCGGAAAACTTTCAAAAATCGGGTTTGAAACAGTCGTTTTCCGTTTAGACCCCAAACGCATTGCAACTTCCGCCCAAACGCCCTCCGTTTGGGGCCTAAACGCATTGTGTTTGGGGCTCTTTCGGAGCGGAGCTGCAAGTTGTTGATAATCAAACCGTTGCGAAACCGTTTTCAGATTTTTGTATTTTTTGGCCTCCGACATTTCTCCGTCACGGAAAATTTTCCGTACTTTTGTAGCACTATGGCAACAAACAATCAGGGCGAATTCCACCGCGCCGGCAGAATAGAGGTGGTGTGCGGCTCGATGTTCTCAGGCAAGACCGAGGAACTCATCCGCCGAATGAAGAGAGCAAAATTTGCAAAGCAGAAGGTGGAAATCTTCAAACCGGCCATCGATGTGCGCTATTCCGAGGAGGATGTGGTCAGCCACGACCAGAACCATATCCCCTCCACGCCGGTCGACTCCTCGGCATCCATCCTGCTGCTCTCGTCCGACATCGATGTGGTGGGCATCGACGAGGCACAGTTTCTTGACGAAGGGCTCGTCGATGTGTGCAACGAACTGGCCAACCGCGGCGTCCGCGTCATCGTGGCAGGCCTCGACATGGACTTCAAGGGCGTGCCCTTCGGACCCATACCGGCCCTCTGTGCCATCGCAGACGATGTCACCAAGGCTCACGCCATCTGTGTCAAGTGCGGCTCGCTGGCCTATCTCAGCCACCGGCTCATCAAGAGCGACAAGCGCGTTGTGCTCGGCGAGAAGGACGAGTACGAGCCACTCTGCCGCGAATGCTACAACAAAGCCATAGCCGAAGAACAACAAACAGCCAACGACTGAACACCATGCAAGAAAAAATCACCTTCGATCGGCTGGTGCGCTGGATGGGCATCGCACTCGTCATAGGCATCGTCATCTTTGCCGTCGACTACCTCAGCAGCGTCCTCCTGCCCTTCTTCGTGGCATGGTTCCTGGCCTATCTCACCTACCCACTGGTGAAGTTCATACAGTACCGACTCCATGTCAAGGTACGCACCATCGCCATCATCATCACCATGCTGCTCCTCCTGTGCTTCGTCGGACTCATCGTCTACCTCATCATCCCCCCGATGATAGAGCAGATACAGAAGGTGGGCGACATCATCTCCCACTGGGTGCAGCACAAGAGCAACAGCAACGAAATCGTAGTGCGCGTCCAGGACTGGGTGGCTGCCAACCGCGAGCAAATCGAAGCCTTCTTCCGCAGCAGCGACTTCAGCAACACCGTCAAGGCCGCCATGCCCAAACTCTTCAGCCTGCTCGGCCAAACCGCCACCGTAATCATCAGCATCATTGCATCCATGATTACCCTGCTGTACATGTTCTTCATCCTGCTCGACTACGAATACCTCACCAACAGCGTCGTGAAAATCTTCCCCAAGAAGAGCCGCCCCTTCTGGAACGCACTCATACACGATGTGGAACGCGCACTGAACAACTACATCCGCGGGCAAGGCCTCGTGGCACTCTGCATGGGAATCATGTTCTGTATCGGCTTCTCTCTCATGGACTTCCCCATGGCTATAGGCCTGGGCATTCTCATAGGCATCCTGGACCTGGTGCCATACCTGCACACCTTCGCCCTCATTCCCACCGCATTCCTCGCCATGCTCAAGGCTTCCGACACCGGACAGAGCTTCTGGCTCATCTTCGGTATGGCCGTGGGGCTCTTCATTGTGGTCCAGATCATCACCGACATGATTGTCACTCCCAAGATAATGGGCAAGGCCATGGGACTCAACCCGGCCGTGCTGCTTCTCTCACTCTCCGTCTGGGGAGCCCTGCTCGGGTTCATCGGACTCATCATCGCCCTGCCGGCCACCACGCTCATCATTGCCTATTGGCAGCGGTATGTCACCCATGAGACCGACGAGAAACATCCGCCCGTGAAACCGACACCGCCCGAAAGCAAGACAAAGACAGAAAAATAATTCCGCGATTTTTTTGCTTATTCGAAAAAACACCTTACCTTTGCAACCGCTTTCCGGACAAAGGAAGGTTGGAAAGACTCGTTAGCTCAGTTGGTAGAGCATCACACTTTTAATGTGGGGGTCTTGGGTTCGAGCCCCAAACGGGTCACCAAAGTGACAAGAAAGAGAGCTTTTGACGGCTCTCTTTCTTCGTTTTCGGGGGCTCTCACCCAAGGGTTCTTTCTCCGCTTCGCTCTGAAAGCGTCTCCAAAGGAGCCGAGCGCGAGCCTCCAAACGGTGCAGGGAATAGCATGAAAGAGGGCTTTTTACGGCTCTCTTTCTTCGTTTTCGGGGGCTCTCACCCAAGGGGATGGCGTTCAGCAGTTCAGCACCATGCGGATATGTTCTATGCCGGCTTCGTCGAAGGGCTCGGAACAGGCGGTGAATCCGAGCTGCTCGTAGAATCCGACGGCATGGGTCTGAGCCTCTATTCTGATGGTTTTGGCACCCTGTTCGCGGGCGGTCCGGATGATTGCTTCCATCAGTCGCCTTCCCATTCCCGTCCGGCGCTCCAGCGTCAGGACGCGTCCGATGTGCCAGGTGTGCGGCTCTTCCTCTTCGAAAAGGCGCCCGTAGGCCACCACTGCCTGCCCTTTCCTGATGAAGAAGTGGGTGCTGCGGTAGTCGATGTCGTCCATGTCGAGATAGAAGCAGCGCTGCTCTGCCACGAACACGGCGAAGCGGGCCTTCAGCAGTTCGTAGAGTTCCTCGGTGGTGAGGCCGGCAAATGTCTTTGATGCTATGTGGTATTCAGTCATTTCCTTTCAGTTTTTCGTTTTTCCGCGTGGTACATGCAATAGGGCAGGGTACGGGTTATTTCCTGGTTTTTGCAAGCAAGTACGATTTCCGCACCAGTTCAAGTATTTCGCTGTCGGGCATGTCGGCCCCGGTTTTCACGCCAATCCAGTGCCGGCGGTTGCCGTTGTAGGGATTGCCGACAGCCTCGTAGCGTTCTTTGAGTTCGTCCATTTCGTCGGGAGCACAGCGGATGGTTATCTCGGAGAAGTCGTCTATGTTGAAATAGCAGTACATGCGGCGGTTGATGTAGAACACCAGTATGGTGAGCCGTCCGCGGGTGAACTTCTCGAAGGGCGTGCCTTCGGTGGTGCCGGGCAGCGACAGGCAGTAGTTGCGGAAGTCTTCAATGTTCATAGTATTTCCCTTGCTATCCATGCACAGGCCTCTGCGTCGGCGAGGGCGTGGTGGTGATGTTCCAGTTGGTAGCCGCATGCTTCCGCCACGGTGTGCAATTGGTGGTTGGGCAGGCTGGGGAAGGCCCGCCGTGCGGCCATGCAGGTGCAATGGAAGCGGTAGTCGGGGTAGTCCATCCCGTAGCAGCGGAACACGGCCTTGAGGCAACGCTCGTCGAAAGCCTTGTTGTGTGCCACCAGCGGCAGACCCTCAATGAGCGGCGCCACCTGGCTCCACACCACGGGGAAGACGGGTGCTTCTTCGGTGTCTTCACGGGTCAGGCCGTGCACCTGCGTGTTCCAGTAGTTGTAGTAGTTGGGCTCCGGCTGTATGAGCGAATAGTAGGAGCCGGCCATCTCGCCGCCCCTG
Organism: uncultured Prevotellaceae bacterium; assembly: GCA_937877605.1. Classification (GTDB taxonomy): domain Bacteria; phylum Bacteroidota; class Bacteroidia; order Bacteroidales; family Bacteroidaceae; genus Prevotella. The sequence goes on from CALFJA010000100.1 coordinate 5,584, forward strand.
ACGATGACGATGCCCACCGCACATACCGAGGTCGGCTCGCGGTTGGCGGTCTCGAAGTCTATGGCTGCAAAGTCTCTCATGGCGTTCTCAAGCACAAAGGTAGGCATTTTTCCCGGTTTTTGCAGTGCTAATTCCCGCCTTTTTTCACACTCTTCCGGCAGGGGTGCAGGGAGGTGCTTTTTCGGGTAGCCGGAAGCGGTTTTCCAAAAGCCGCCCAAACGCACTGCGTTTTGGCCCCGGTTGGCGTGCGTTTGGGGCTCAAACGGAAGGCGTTTGGGGCCTAAATGGAAACCGCACACATGGCATTCGGTGTGCAATCCTATGCAACCGTCTGTATAACAGCGGCTTAAGAATACTTTGCACATTTCCGTTCCTTACTGTTCTTTTGTGTGGAAGGAAAATCATTGCACACCCTATAGCGCAATCATCCGGCGGTTTCTTCCCACTGGTCAGGACAGCAACCAGCTTTGACCCGTATCAAGAGAAATAAAGATTTCAGGAAAAAAATAAGCGGAATTGCATTTGCAATTCAGCGAAATTAGTAATTTTGCAACTCCAAAGAGTTGCCAAACCGATTAATAAACACACAAAGATATGGGATTTTTTTCATTTATTCAAGAGATTGCAATGGACCTTGGCACCGCCAACACCATCATTATCAGCAACGATAAGATAGTTGTGGACGAGCCGTCGGTCGTTGCACTGGACAAGCGCACCGACAAAATGATAGCCGTCGGTGAGACAGCCAAACTGATGTACGAGAAAGAACAGCCGAACATCCGTACCATTCGCCCGCTGCGCGACGGTGTGATAGCCGACTTCTCCGCCTGTGAGCAAATGATGCGCGGCCTGATCAAGATGGTACACACCGGAAGACGCATCTTCTCTCCCTCGCTCCGCATGGTCATCGGCGTGCCTTCGGGCAGCACCGAGGTGGAACTCCGTGCCGTACGCGACTCTGCCGAGCATGCCGGCGGACGCGATGTCTACCTCCTCTTCGAGCCAATGGCAGCAGCCGTGGGCATCGGACTCGATGTAGAGGCACCGCAGGGTAACATGATTGTCGACATAGGCGGCGGCACCACGGAGATTGCAGTCATCTCGCTGGGCGGC
>CALFJA010000101.1 GCA_937877605.1 uncultured Prevotellaceae bacterium
CTGCTCATCCACCCGAGGTACAATGGCGGTACAAAATTACTCTAATCGGGGCAAATCTGCAATAGACAAAGAATAAGGTTAGTTAAGCGGAGTTAATTGTAAGACAGCGTTTTACACGCTTTGATTTAAAGTTTGTCTCGTTCTGATTTGACCTAATTTAGTTGGTGAAGAATTCATATATAACAGTGTGGACAATTATTTCCTTATGCCCTCTTCAACGGCTTTCTCAAATTCCTCTTTGGTACAGGGCTTCCGTACAATCCAGTAGGAGGTTGTGTCACTTTCTCCAAATCCGGCAGCCATCTCGCCTTCGGAAGTAGCACCATTCATAAAAAGTTCCCACCCTTGCGATTCCAGGTACATGAACAAGGCGGCAGGGGTGTTGAACCTTATCTTGTTGCCGTTGCTGTCCTTGAGTTTCTCTATGGTCTTGCCGTTGTCCAGGTTGACTTTCAGCCCCTCTTTTTTCAGATTGCCGGTAAAGGAAACAATGTTGTAGATGTAATGCTGTTTCTCGGCAGCCTGCGCTGACGCCAGCATAGGCAGACACGCCATTGCAAGGATAAATAATGCGTTTTTCATATGTAATATGTTCTTCTGTTGTTTTTAGGTGTTCAGGTTTTTCAACAAAAGTATAAAAAATGAAAGAATGGAGGAATGAAAGAATGAAAATATATGGGAGGGAGGTGGAACTTCTTAACTCGTCAGTTATAACCGTCTGGTTTGCAATGACTTGCATTTGAGGCTCAAACGATGGGCGTTTGGGGCCTAAACGGAGTGCGTTTGGGCGGCAGTTGCAGTGCGTTTGGGGCTGAAACGGAATATTTCCTCGTCCAGGCATAGTTTGATGCAAGCATCACTCTGCGCTTGACTTACCGGAAATGTTTGGCTGTTCGAGGCCGATGCGGAACCTGCGGTCGACAATGCGCAACAGCAGTGAAACGACGACGGCCAGCAACGAAAGGACTACGAAGATGCTCATGGGCTGCACATAGTCGACGGCCTTGCTGCCATCGGGGGCTAACAGGGTGTGGGCGTCGATGGACTTTCCCACCCAGATGGGCACGAACATAAGGCCGAGGTTCTGGATGTAGAAGATGATGCCGTAGGCGATGCCCAGCCGCCGGAAGGGTACTATCTGCGGTATGCTGGCCCACATGGCGCTGGGCACGAGCGAGAAGGCTACGCCCAGCAGTGCCATCACGACAACGGCAACGGCCATGGAGTTGACGGCGGGGCGCATGAGCAGCACATGGCAGCCAAGGGTGATGGCGCAACCGATGACCATGAGCGTGGCACCGCGGCCTATGCGGTCGTACAGGTGGCCGAAGAGCGGCGTGAGCAGGATGGTGCCGTAGGGGAGGATGGAGGTGGTCCAGCCTGCGGTCTGGCTGTCCATGCCGAACTTGTTGATGAGCAAATCGGTGGAGAACTTGAGGAATGGGCGGATGCTGCTGTAGAAGAGCACGCACAGCAGGACGATGAGGAGGAAGGCCAAGAGGGTGGAATGGTTGGTGGTCATAACTCCCCTGGCTTCTCCTTTAAGAGGGGGATTATGGTCGTTTGGCTTGTCTGCTTTGCTTGTCGTAACTCCCTCGCTAAGAGGGGGGGGAGTGTTTTCCCCCATCTTGTCGAGGACAATGACATAGGCAATGAAGAGCACCAAGCCGAGGAGCAACACTGCCACGCCGACCTTGAGAGCTCCCGTCAGTCCGTGACGGAGTGCCACGAGCGGGCTGAGACTGATGGCCAGCGCCGTGCCTACACGGGCCAGTGCCACCTGTATGCCCATGGCGCTGGCCAGTTCGTAGCCCTTGAACCAGCGGGTGATAATCTTGGAGACGGTGATGCCGGTGATGTCGCACCCTACGCCGAACAGGCCGAAGCCCAGTCCGCAGAGCGTCACCTGGACTTTCGTCTCGCCCAGCAGCGGCAGTTGCCACATGCTCGTCGGCGCAATATCTTCCATGGAGAACAGGCAGACGGCTGCACCAGTAAGCATCAGCCCCGTAGCCATCAGGCCGGTGAAGCGCACGCCCATGGAGTCGAGGATGATACCGCCCCAGAAGAGCATGAGCAGAAAGACATTGAAGAAACTGTAGGAACCGGCAAAGAAACCATATTCGGCGGCCGTCCATCCGTAGCCGCCCTGACCTTCGGGTGTGGTCAGCATGGTGGACAGCGGCGAGAGAATGTCCCAGAAGATGTAGCCCGTCATCATGACGATGCTGACGAGGAACAGCACCAGCCATCGCTGTTGCTTGCCGGAGAGATGGGTGAGCAGGTTCATAGGCAAAAAAAGAAAGCCCCTCCCGTTGCCGGGAAAGGCTTTCCGTTATGATGTTATTAGTCCAGTCCGAGACCTTTCTTCTTGTCCCATGCTTTCAGCATCAGCCCCAGCGCGAAGGCTGCCACGCCCAGGCATGCCAGCATGACGAGCGGTGCCGTATAGTCATACTGTGTCGGGTCGGTAACGCCCGGGTTGGTCTTGTCGAGCACCTTGCCGATGAGCAGCGGGAAGAGCCACAAGCCGATGTTCTGTATCCAGAAGATGACGGCATAGGCCGAACCGATGACCTTGGCGTCGACCAACTTGGGAACGCTGGGCCAGAGCGATGCCGGAACGAGGGAGAACGATGCTCCCAGCACGAGGATGGTGAGGTAGGCCACAACCACGCCGCCCACATTGTCGCCCTTGAACTGCGGCAGGATGAAGGCAAAGGTGAGGTGGCAGGCAATGAGCAGCAGCGAGCCCAGCACCAGCATGGTGGCTGCCTTGCCGTGCTTGTCAAGATAGTTGCCGAGAATGGGGGTGATGCCCACGGCCAGCAGGGGGAACACGGCAAAGATGCTCTCTGCCGACTGCCGCATGTAGCCCATATAGCAGAATACGATCAAGGCTCCTATGGCAATGACGAGCAGGGTATACTTGGCAGATTTGTTCTTCATGAAGTTGCTTGCGAAGGCTGCTGCGGCCACCACCAGCATGATGACATACTGGACGATGGTGACCGTGGGGCTGGCCCAGAACGAATCGGACGGCACCTCGGTGAAAGTGAGGTTGCACTGCAGCATGTTAACGGCATATTTCTGGAAGGGGAAGATGGCACTGTAGTACAGTACACACAACAGGGCTACCAGCCAGAAGCCGCCGCTGGTCAGTATCTGGCCCAAGTCGCGGATCTTGAACGGGTCGTCCTTCTCCTCGGCTTCGCCGGTCTGCGCGTCCAGCCGCTTGTCCATGAAGAAGTAGACGATGAACATGATGAGGGCAATCATGAGCAGTACCACGCCGAAAGCCACGGAACGGGAAACGCTGACCACGCCGCCCAGTTTGGCAAAGAACGGCGAGAAAATCATGCAGGTGGCAACACCCAGTCGGGCCAGAGCCATCTCGGAGCCCATGGCCAGTGCCATCTCATGCCCCTTGAACCATTTGACGATGCCGCGGCTGACCGTTATGCCGGCCATCTCGCATCCGCAGCCGAAAATCATGAATCCGACGGCGGCGAACTTGGCCGAGGCGGGCATACCCTCGTAGAACGGAGAAACGCCCAGTTCGTCGAACAGCGGGATGTAGTTCAGGTTGTTGGTGAACCAGGTTTCCAGACCGCTGCCGGCAAAGGCGTCGGTCACGGCATACCACTTGATGCATGCACCGATGAACATTACTGCTCCCGACAGTACGGCGGTGAAGCGTACGCCCATCTTGTCGAGAATGATTCCTGCAAAAATCAGGAAGAATACAAATACATTGAGGAATACCTCGGAACCCTGCATGGTGCCGAATGCCGTGGAGTCCCAGCCGCGTGTCTCCAGCATCAGGTCCTTGATGGGGGAGAGGATGTCCATGAAAATGTAGGAACAGAACATGGCCAGGGCCAGCAACAGCAATGCGGTCCAACGCATGGCCGCAGAGTCTCTCAGCGTCTTTTGAATTGCTTGTGTCATAATAGTGTATTGGAGGTTTTGAGGTTGTAAGGTTTTGAGGTGTTGGGTGTCAGTTTGTCTGCCGGTTGTCGCCGAGCCACTGCTTCAGCCAGTTGAAGAAGGTGCGCTGCCAGAGTATACCGTTCTGTGGCTTGAGCACCCAGTGGTTCTCGTCGGGGAAGATGAGCAACTGTGCGGGAATACCACGCAGACGGGCAGCATTGAACGCTCCCATGCCTTGGTTGGCATTGATGCGGTAATCCTTTTCGCCATGTATGCAGAGTATGGGGGTGTCCCACTTGTCAACAAATCTGTGCGGAGAGTTCTCGTAGGTGCGCCGGGCATTCTCGGAAAGGTCTTTGTTCCAGTAGGCATCTTCGTATTCCCAGTTGGAGAACCATACCTCTTCGGTGTCGGTGTACATGGATTCGAGATTGAAGGCACCGTCGTGTGCGATGAAGCATTTGAACCGTTTGTCGTGATGTCCGGCCAGGTAGTAGACGGAAAAACCTCCGAAGGAAGCGCCGACTGCAGCCAGCCGTTCCTTGTCGACGAAGGGAAGACTGCGTGTGGCGTCGTCAATGGCGGTGAGATAGTCGTCCATGCACTGTCCGGTCCAGTCGCCGCTGATTTCCTCGCACCATTCAGAACCGAATCCGGGCAGGCCGTGCCGGTTGGGGGCGACCACCACATAGCCTTGCGATGCCATGATCATGAAGTTCCAGCGGTAGGACCAGAACTGGCTGACGGGACTTTGCGGCCCGCCTTCGCAGAAGAGGAGGGTGGGGTATTTGCGGTTCTCGTCGAAATGAGGCGGCAGCACAACCCAATAGAGCATCTGCTTCCCATCGGTGGTCTTTGCCCAGCGCTGCATGATTTTGGGCTTGCCCAGCTGCTCGAAGATGTGCTTGTTCTCGTTGGTTATCTGAGTGACGACGGTCTTTTCAGGTTCCTTCAGGTTGGGGCGGACCAGATAGAGGTCGGCGCATTCGGTGTAGCTGTGTCGCTCTGCCAGGATATGCTTGCCGTCGTTGAGCAGCTGCAGGGAACCGAAGTCGGCCCAAAAGTCGGTAAGACGGATAAGATTCCCCTTCAAGTTTACTGCATAGATGTTGGAAGTGGCATGCCATACGCCGGTAAAGAAGATGACATCGTCGTAGAGGCCGGACCAGCAGAAATCGTCGACATTGGAGTCGAAGGCTTCGCTGATGAAACTTTTCTCGGCCGTTGCCAAGTTATAGACGCACAGGCGGTTGCGGTCGCTTTCATATCCGTCGCGCTCCATGGAAAGCCATGCAAGGTGTTTGCCGTCGGGGGAGAACTTCGGATTGGTGTCGTAGCCAACAAACTGGTCCTTGTGTTCGGTATTGACGGGCTGGTCCTTCATGCTTTTCGTGGGGTTGCTCTGCGGAATGTCCTTGCCGGTCTTGCAGAGGTTCTTGACCTGCCGGCTTTCGACATCGTAGAGGAAGATGTCTGAATCGGTCGAGATGGCATATTCAACGCCAGTCTTCGTGCGGCAGGTATAGGCTATCTGCCGCGAGTCGGGGCTCCAAGCCAGTTGCTCGATGCCGCCGAAGGGTTCCATCGGGCATTCATAAGGCTGACCTTCCAGCAGGTCGATGGCTTTGCCTATGGCTCCGTTGCTTACCTGTGCCAGGAAGGGATGGGGAATATCCTCGACATAGTGGTCCCAGTGGCGGTACATGAGATCGGTTGCCAGTCGGCCGGTCGCTTTGGGGAGGTCAGAAGGATTTTCCTTGATGCTGCCGTGGTAGGGGGTACGCTTGACGAGAATGACCTTGGTCTGGTCGGGAGAGAAGAGAAATGCCTCCACCTCGCCTTCCGTATTGGAAAGCTGTTGGCGATCGTTGCCCTCCAAATCCATGCTCCACACTTCTCCCCCCGAGAGGAAGGCAATCCGGTCGTTGCCCATCCATGCGGGATCGGTCTCGTTCTTGCTGGTCTTTGTCAGCTGCACCTTGTTCTTCCCGTTGTTGTCGGAAACGAACAGTATGTGGTGGCTTTTGTTCTGTTTCACGCTGTAGTAGGCCACATTGTAGACGATGTGCTTTCCGTCGGGCGAGGCAGCATAGCTTCCGATGCGCCCCATGACCCAGAGTGCTTCTGGCGTGAGCGTGTCGGATTGGAGGGTGATGTTGTTCTTCTGAATCATATCTTGTGCGGTGATGCCTGTCGTGAACGAACAGAACATAAGGAGCGTGATGAGTGTTTTGGGCTTCATGGGTGTTTCTATGTTTTTAATGTCCGCGTTTTTTTCTTTCCAATTCTTGGCGCTTTCGCTGCATTTCAAGTTGTTCCTGCTGCATGGCCTGCAGTCGTGCGGCCAGTCCGCCGGCTTTCTTCGGATTGTTCTTGTTCTCCTCGTAGCGTTTCTCCAGGCTTTCCAGCAGTTTGGCATCGTTGGTGGTTTTCCTGAGCGTCCACATAATGGCGGCGCTGAAGAAGAGGGATATGAAGTAGTAGAAGTTCAGACCCGATGAGTAGTCGTTGAACATGAAGAAGAACATCAGTGGCATGAGCATCATCATCCACTGCATCATCTTCATCTGATCGGCCTGTTGTCCCACCATCTGGTCCCGTTGCTGTCGCATGGTCATCATGGAGTAGAGCAGGTTGGCCCCGCAGAAGAGAATACAGGTGAGCGAGAGGTGGTCGCCGATGAGCCAGATGCTCTTGCCCCATTCAATGATGGGATCGTAGGTGCTCAGGTCGTTTATCCAGAGGAAACTCTCGCGGCGCAACTGGATGGCATTGGGGACGAAGTTGAACATGGCGATCCAGATGGGCATCTGAATGAGCATGGGTAGACATCCGCTCAACGGACTGACACCGTATTTCGCATATTCCTGCATCATGGCCTGCTGCTTCTGCATCTGATCTTCGGGCTTGTCATACTGTGCCGTGGCAGCATCGAGTTTCGGCTTCAGCACACGCATCTTCGCTGAACTCATGTAACTTTTCTTTACCAGTGGGAATGTGATGACTTTCAGCAGCAAGGTAATGAGTATCAAGACCATTCCCATGCCGAAACCAAGATAGGTGAGACCGTCGAAGACATAGAGTGTGAACCAGCGGTTGATGTATCTGAACAACGGCCATCCCAGCCAAACCAACCGTTCCATTTGCAGATTCTTCTGGAAGGTGGATTGCTTTTCCACCCGCTGAAGCAGGCGGAAGTTGTTCGGACCGTAGTAGAACTCAAACTCTGTCGGTTGCTGCCCCGTGGCATCAAACCGGGTCTTCAGCTTTGCCTCGTACTGTTTCAGGAAACCACTTCCTTTCTCCTGTGGGATGGAGGTGGCAAGGGCGTTCGCCTCGAAATTGTTTTTGGAAATCATCACGGCAGAGAAGAACTGGTTCTTGAATGCAATCCAGTCTGTCTCGTGTTTGATAGGCTCGTCTGTTTTTTCACGCGTCTCGTTCAGATAGTCTGTACCGCCTTCCGTCTTATGCCAGGTCAGTGTGGCATATCTGTTTTCGAAGGTGAACCCTTTTTCCTGCTGGCGGCAGCGATCCTGCCAGTCAATTTCCATGAACGAGCTGTTCGGAGCGAAGAGGCCGCCCATTCCTTTCAGTGTCATCTGCATGTGCAACAGGTAGTCTTGCCCAAGTCGATAGCGCAGCGAAATACTTTTGCCGTCGCCGTTGTCCGCAGTGAAGACCACAGTGGAGTCGCTCACTTCGCTTGGCGTGAAGAAGAGTCTCTCCGTTTCGATGTTAGCCTCCTTGGCCAACAGCGTGTAGTTCAGGTGTTGGGTTGCTTTGTCAAAGAGCGTTACATTCGGTTCATCGTCTTTATTTTCGAAGTTCTTGACGACGGCCTTTTCCACTGTTCCACCCTTGCTGTTCAGCGTCAGTTCCACGAAATTGTTCTTCAGTACGATTGCTTCTTCCTGTCCTTGCATCGCCTGGTGGAAGAGGGCGGTACTGTCGTTCAGCAGTTGTTGTTCGGCAGCCGCAGCCTTTTGGCTTGCTTGTTGCGCTCTCTCGGCAATGGCCTTGTCCTTTGCGGCCTGAGCCAGCGAGTCCTGCACGAACTGGGCACGCTGTTCCTCGGCGGAAGGACGCGTCCAAATACTGTATCCAATCAAGATAAGGGCCATCAGTGCAAAGCCCGTAATAGTGTTCTTGTCCATATAATATTTAAATTATTTCATTATTGTCTTTATGAAGTCGACGAAGAGCGGGTGGGGGCGAAGCACCGTGCTTTCATATTCAGGGTGGAACTGTGTGCCGAGATACCATTTCTTGTCGGTCATTTCAACAACCTCAACAAGGTTACTACCCATATTATGTCCGGCACAGCGCATACCCTTGCACTCAAACTGTTGTTCAAAGGCATTGTTGAATTCGTAGCGATGGCGATGCCGCTCATTGACGGATAGGTTTCCATATATTTTTGCTGCCCTCGTACCGGGTTGCAGTTGGCAGGTATAGGCTCCCAGCCGCATGGTTCCTCCCATGTTTGAGATATTTTTCTGCTCATCCATGATGTCTATGACATTATGGTGGGTTTTCTTGTCCATCTCTGTACTGTTGGCATCGCTCATTCCGAGCACATTTCTTGCGAACTCAATCACCATGGCCTGCATACCGAGGCAGATGCCAAAGGTGGGGATGTCTTGCTCCCTTCCGTATTGTGCGGCGACTATCTTTCCTTCGATACCTCTTGAGCCGAATCCCGGGCAAATGAGTATGCCGTCTTTTCCTCCCAGTTGCTGGGCTACGGTCTGGGATGTAAGTCTTTCAGCGTCGATGAAAGTTGCCTTTATCTTGCAGTTGCAATAAACGCCTGCGAGGTACAGACTTTCCCGGATGCTCTTGTATGCGTCCTGCAAGTCGTATTTCCCCACGAGTGCGATTTCTGCTTCTTGGCCAAGGTGTTTGCTCTTGTCCAGGAAGGTTTGCCATGCATTCATGTCTGGTTCTGCTGCTGTCGGGCAGTCCATCTTCTCAAGTATGGCCTTGTCCAAGCCCTGTTGTAGAAGGCTGACAGGCACTTCGTAGATACTGGGCATGTCAATGCTTTGGAATACACAGTCTTCGTCTACATTGCAGAAATGGCTTACTTTTCGAAGCACCTCATCGTCCAGTTGCTGTTCTGTCCGCAGTACGAGAATGTCTGGTTGGATTCCGATACTCTGCAGCTCCTTCACGCTGTGCTGCGTTGGTTTTGTCTTTACCTCTCCTGCAGCCTTCAGGCGTGGTACATAGGTCAGGTGTATGCTTAATGCCCTGCGTCCCAATTCCCATTTTAACTGCCGTATGGCTTCCAGGAAGGGGGTGCTCTCAATGTCTCCCACCGTTCCGCCTATTTCGGTGATGACGAAATCCACATCTTCCGATTGTTCCATGAGTTTCACACGGCGTTTGATTTCGTCGGTAATGTGGGGAACAACCTGTATGGTGCGCCCAAGGTAGTCGCCTCTGCGTTCCCGTTCAATAACTGCAAGATAGATTTTCCCGGTCGTTTGTGTGTTGGCAGCCGATGTCCGGATACCCGTAAAACGCTCATAGTGGCCCAGGTCCAAATCGGCCTCAGTGCCATCGCGTGTTACATAGCACTCACCGTGTTCATAGGGATTTAGCGTCCCTGGATCGATATTGATGTATGGGTCGAATTTCTGTATCTGTATGCGGTAACCGCGGGCTTGCAGCAACTGGCCGATGCTTGCCGATACGATGCCTTTTCCCAACGACGAGACCACGCCGCCGGTGACAAACAAATATTTAGTCTTACCTGATTGCATCTTTTCTATTAGCTCTCCTTAATAATTGCGCAAAGATAAATAAACTTTTCAAAACCACAAAAACTCTCCAACTCCATTTCAATCTTTCCTTCTTCTTATATAGCGCAGCAGTTTGTAACTCTCGTAGTTCCTCCTTATGACAATGTACAGCATTACCAATGCAGCAAGCATCAGATACACAATCAGCAACTGCCAGCCGTTCATTCTAATTTCCTCAATGCTTGCTCCGGGCAGTTCACTTACGAATGCCACCGATCGGTCCAGCCATTTTGCCAGATGCGATAAGCACAATCCGCAGTAATGCTGCAATAAAGGCAATGGAGTAAAAAGGAAAAACAGCAAAACAACCGTGAGAATACAGTATGTCAGCGGTACCACCATGATATTTGTCAACATGAAATAACATGAGAACCTGCCAAAATAATATGCCACCAGGGGAGCCACCATTATCTGAGCTGCCAGTGAGACCGCAATGGTTCCCCATAGCCAATTCAGTACCCAAAACCTGCGACAGTTCTTGGGCAGCCATCCATAAATAGAAGGGAAGAATAACAGTATTCCCAGCAAGGCCCCAAACGACATCTGAAAACCGATGTCCCACAATGACAACGGATTCGCAACAAGCAGTACCAAAGCGGCAAATGCCAAGGTGTTCAGCGGAACGGTGTCGCGCCTGAATAGCCGGATAGCCTCGTAGAGCGATAGTGTCAGCGCAGCGCGGGTTATCGATGCCGACATACCTACCAACAAGGCAAACAGCCATATAAAAGACAGTATAAATGCAGCCCTCAAAAAACGATGCCGCTGCGACACGAAGAATAAACTCAGCAGGAAATAGATAATCCCAAGGTGCAGGCCAGAGAGTGCTAAGATGTGGGACGCACCTGCCATCGAGAATCTCTCCCGTGTGCTCTTTGAGATATTGTGCCTGTCACCAAGCGAAAGCGCGGAAATCAAGGTGACGGCTTCTTCGTCCTCAATGCCATTGGAAAGGAGGCTGATGAGCCGCTGGCGAAATTTCATAACTTTTATCCTGACTTTCTGGAGCCTTGAAATATGCGTGTAATCCACACTTGTTTTGAACCAATCGCTCCAATAGATAAATGTCTGTGCAACAATGTCTTGACTTGACATCCATCTAGCATAGTCGAAGTTGGAGCCCTGGACAAGATTCTTCGGTCTCTCAAATGTAGAAAACACTCTGATTCCATCACCGAGGCTCAAATGCAAATACCTGTTTTCTATTGTATCTCGCAACAAGGCTGCCCTTGTAATGAATGGCTGCTTGTGCGAAGTAACCACCATGTCGAACCTTATCACCTTGCCTTGTTGTCGCGGTTGACTGACAAGCACAGCCTCGTATTCTGTCGGGGTGTCCGGGAACACAAGTTGCTGTCTGTCCTTGGCAAGGGAAAGCGTCGTTGCACCGCAGAAGAAAATGGATGCCAGCAGTAGCCAAGACGAGTAGTAAGGCTGTCTGACAATTACGGCTGTGAGCAGAAATGCAGCAGACAAAGCCATCCATGCTCCCATGGGAATGTTCCAGGGGAGTAGGGCATCGGCAAAGGCGATGCCCAGTGCGTAGGGAATGACAAACTGCAGGACGGGAGTCTTGCTCGTGGAGAAACTGGTCGGCAAGGTGAAAGGTTAAAGGTGGAAGCGGCTATGCTACAGCGTGAGTGCAAATCCCAGTGAGGTGTATTCTTTCAACTGCCAATAGGAGTGCCCGTCGGTGCGTGCGGCGTTGTCGTCGAAGCGTGGGTAGAGGAAGAGGTTGGCGGTGATGTAGCGGTTGAAGCGCAGCGAAATGGTGTTCTCCCATTCCATCTCGGTGCGGCGGTAGGTGGTATAGGCGTAGAGACGCGTTTGCCACTGGATGTTGTCCGTAGGTTTCCAGGTAAGTGCAATCGTGGTTTGCGAACCGATGTCGAAGAGCGTATGCTTATCGGCATCAAGGCCGTAACGCTCGGCAAGGGGAGCGCGCTCTACATAGATGAAGTTGAGTGCTATTGGCGCCAGGTGGATACTTCCTTGCAGGCGGTCCTTAAACGCATGGACGGTGTAGTCCATACCGAGTGAGAGATTGAGTTTCAAAGGCGAAAGGAAGTCGGAATAAATCATCGGGTCGTTGTTCTTATAGCCCTTGGTGAACTGCGTGCTGGCAAGGAACTGCAGGGTGTAGTACCAGTCTTTCCGTGCCTGCAGGCCCAGTTTGGAAGTCAGGCGGATAAGGTCTTCCGATGTCTTTACATGGTGAATCTCGTCGGTCCGCGAGGTGGTGTAGCCCAGTTTAAGTTCGAGCATGTTATCCCATTTCACGCGCTGTCGGTTGTTGTAATTGGCCGTGAGGGTGACGGCGCTGACGAGCGAATAGTTAGACTCGCCGCCCTTGTACCAGTTGGAGGAGACGAAGTTCTGGAGAAACTGCAGGTAGAAATCTCCTCCGTAGGTCCAGAAGCGTGGTTTGACCGTTTCGGGTGCCGGCATTTCTGGCAGGATGGTTTGCACTGGGGCGGATGGAAGGCTGAACCCTCCGTCGGATTCCCTTGGTGTGGCGATGGCGTTTAGTGGAGTGGCATCCGGCTGGTCGGCCATGCTGGGCAGGGCATAGCCGGGCTGGCGGATGAGAAAGCGCAGCAGGTCGGCCGATGAGGGGCTGTCTGCTGCCTCAAGCGAGAATACCGAATGCAGCCAGGTGCCGTTCAGCACAGGCAGGGACGGAGTGCCGACAGGCAGGGAGGCCAGCGAGTCACGGACATTGTGCAGCGAGTCGGTGTACTGCTGCAACAGGCGGCTTTCGTTCTGTGCGGAGGCAATACAGGAACAAAGGAGAAAGAGAGGGATGAGTTTATAGTTCATAAATTGGTTTGCGGATTTCTTTGTTTGCAAAAGTAGGCAGTTAATTTCGATTTTTCGCATCTTATGGAATGAAATTTCGTTTTTCATTTCCGTGTTAGCGTCCTTCTTCGTATCTTCGCCACATGATGCATCGCTATTTCATAGTGTTGATGTTCGACGGGAGCCGTTATGCTGGCTGGCAGCGGCAGCCGGATGCCCAGACGGTGGAAGAGTGTCTGGAGGATGCCTTGTCGCTGTTGCTGCGTCGGCCGACGGCCGTCGTGGGGGCAGGGCGGACCGATGCCGGGGTGCATGCCCGGGAGATGATGGCCCATTTCGACACAGATGCCGAGGTGGATCTGGCCAATCTTTCTTATCGGCTGAACCGTCTGCTGCCTTACGACATTGCCGTGAAGGGTGTAAGGGAAGTGCCCGAAAGCATGCATGCAAGGTTCAGCGCCACACGGCGCACCTACAGATATTATGTACACACGGGCAAAAATCCCTTCCTCCAGCGTTATTCGCTCCAGTTGCACACACCGATTGACTTCGGACGGATGAACGCTGCAGCCCGGCACTTGCTGCAGACAACCGATTTCGCCGCCTTTGCCAAGGTGCATACCGATGTGAAGACAACCCTCTGCGAGGTGAGCAAGGCCGAGTGGATTCGGGCAGATGACGACAGCTGGTATTTTGAAATAACCGCAAACCGGTTTCTCCGCAACATGGTACGGGCAATTGTTGGCACGCTGCTGGAGGTGGGACGGGGAAAGATAAGCGAGGAATACTTTACGCGCATTATCCAGTCGCACGACCGCTGTCAGGCTGGCGACAGCGCACCCGCACATGCACTGTTCCTTGAAAAAGTAGAATACGAAAATCTTGAGATATGAAAACACACCATCCTTTCCGCGGGTTAGGCATAGCCCTCGTTACCCCTTTCGACGGAAATGGCCATGTCGATATGGCTGCACTTGCCCGACTGACCAACTATCAGATTGAAAACCAGGCAAACTTTCTCTGTGTGCTGGGAACCACCAGTGAGTCACCGACACTCTCCACCAATGAGAAAGACCTCATCGTAAAGACCGTTCTCCGCGTGAACCAAGGCCGGTTGCCTGTCCTGCTGGGCTGCGGCGGCAACAACACCAAGGCCGTTGTTGGTGAGATAGAGCAAAAGGATTTCACAGGTATTGATGGAATTCTCAGCGTCTGTCCGTATTACAACAAGCCATCGCAGGAAGGTCTGTACCAGCATTTCAAGGCTATTGCCGAGGCTTCGCCCGTACCCGTGGTCCTTTATAATGTACCCGGGCGTACGGGAGTGAACCTCCATTGGGAAACCACCATCCGCCTGGCCAACGACTGTGAGAACATCGTGGCCATCAAGGAGGCCAGCGGTGATCTGGAACAGGTGGACAACATTATCAAGCACAAGCCGGCCGGGTTCGATGTGCTCAGCGGTGACGATGCGCTCACCTTCCGCATGGTGGCCGGCGGAGCGGCTGGTGCCATCTCGGTCATAGGCAATGCCTTGCCGAAGGAATGCTCCAAGATGATACAGCACCAGTTCCGGGGGGAGATGGAGGCCGCAAGGAAAATCCACCACCAGTTCCACGACCTCTATGCGCTGCTCTTTGTCGACGGCAATCCCGCGGGGGTGAAGGCGTTGCTTTCCGAGATGGGGTTCATACAGAATGTGCTCCGTCTGCCGTTGGTGCCCACGCGCATCTCCACCCAGCAGCAGATTGCCGAGATTATCAAACGACTGCGCTTGTAGAAATCATGCAAACAGAAGAAGGCTCCCCGTCATTCCTGACAGGGAGCCTTCTTCTTTATAGTCAGTTTGAACCGTTTAATAGTTCTCGGCCTTCAGTTCAAAGTAGCTCTGTGCATGGTTGCAGACGGGGCATTCCTCGGGAGCCTGCTTGCCGACAACGACATGTCCGCAGTTGCGGCAAATCCAGATGGCATCGCCCTCACGGCTGAAGACAACGGCATCGTTGATGTTTTTCAGGAGTTTGCGGTAGCGTTCCTCGTGATGTTTCTCAATGGCGGCCACGCCACGGAACTTCTCTGCAATCTCGGCAAAGCCTTCCTCTTCAGCCTCGCGGGCCATGCGGTCGTACATGTCGGTCCACTCGAAATTCTCACCGCCGGCAGCTGCTTCCAGATTTTCCACGGTGCTCCTGACAGCACCGCCCTCCAGCAGTTTGAACCACATCTTGGCGTGTTCTTTCTCGTTGTTGGCGGTCTCTTCGAAGATGGCGGCAATTTGCTGGTAGCCTTCCTTCTTTGCCTTCGAGGCGAAATAGGTGTACTTGTTGCGGGCCATGCTCTCACCGGCGAATGCCTCCATGAGGTTGCGCTCGGTCTTGGTTCCTTTCAGTTCTTTCATAATGTTTTGCTTGTTTTATTGGTGAATAATTCGGTTGTTTACATAGTGCTTGTCCTTCAAAGGGTAATCTCTCCGCGGAGGTTTGTCTCCATTTCCTTGCGTATTTGCTCCCTGTCGGTGTAGAGTGCCTGCAGGTACATGAGCTTTGTCACGGCAGCCTCGACGGTGCTGTCGTATCCGCTCACCACACCGGCGTCCTGCAGCCGGAATCCGGTGCCGTAGCGGGCCATCTCTACGGCACCGGTAACGCACTGCGAGATGTTCACAATCGTGGTGCCGTTCAGTGTGGCTTTCCTGAGCAGTTCCAGGAGCCAGGGCTTCTGCGGGGCGTTGCCGCTGCCGTAGGTCCTGAGAATGAGCCCCCGCAGGTCTTCCACCTCCAGCATCTTTCCCACCAGGCGTTCTTCCATTCCGGGGAAGAGCGACATGATGAGCACATTGTTGTTCATCTCGAAGTGGGGTAGTACGGATTTCTCGAAGTCTGGCTGCAGGAACAGGTGCTTGTTGAAGGAGAAGGTCACGCCGGCCTCGCACAGGTGGGGGAAGTTGAACGAGTCGAAGGCATTGAACCCTTCGGCGTTCTGCTTGGTGGCTCTGTTGCCCCTGAGCAGCCTGCCGCTGAAGTAGATGCACACTTCTGGTACGACGGGCAGGCCGTTGTCGTTGCGCATGCTGGCCAGTTCGATGCTCGTGATGATGTTTTCCTTCCCGTCTGTCCGCAGCTGTCCGATGGGTAGTTGGCTGCCGGTCAGGATGACGGGCTTCGTCAGGTTTTCCAGCATGAACGAGAGTGCCGATGCCGTGTAGGCCATGGTGTCCGTGCCGTGCAGCACCACGAACCCGTCGTATAGGTCGTAGCGCTCGTAGATGACCTTCACCAGCTGCTTCCATTGGGCGGGGGATATGTCGCTGGAATCGATTGGGCGGTCGAATTCATACACATCGACCTCCGTCTGGAGCGATTCGAATTCCGGTGTGCTGCGCATCAGGTGGTGGAAGTCGAGCGGCTCAAGTGCTCCCGTAGCAGGGTTCTTGCCCATGCCGATGGTCCCGCCGGTGTAGATGATGAGCACTTTGTGCGTGGTGATGAATGGTGTCATAGATGCGGTGTTCCTAACTTGCTTTGTTGCAAATATACTATTATTTTTTGTACCACAAAACTCTTCGCGGAAAATGAAACGGATTTTGGAAAATGAAATTTGTACCTTATAATTTGTGCGACAAAAAAAAATCAGTTAACTTTGCGCCGTATTATGGATAGCCATTAAAACCAATAGCATATATGAAAAAACTTATTTTTGTTTTGTATGCCTTTGCCGTTGTCTTGTTGTTAGACAGTTGTGTAAATGCAAAGCAAGTGACCTATTTCCAGAACATCGACTCCATCAGTCTGGCTGCTTCCCGCAGTCTTTACGATGCGCGCATCATGCCGAAGGACCAACTGGTCATCACCGTTAACACCACCGACCCCGTTGCTTCACGCCCGTTCAACCTGATTGCGGCCAGTGCAGTCGGCCAGGACGGAAAGGTCAGCGGTTCCAACAACAGCCTGCTGCGCTATCTCGTGGACAATTCGGGTAACATCGTCTTCCCGGTTCTCGGCACACTGCATGTACAGGGACTGACAAAGACCGAGTGCCAGGAACTGATCCGTGAGCGCCTGAAACCCTATCTCGCCCCCACGGAACTGCCGGTTGTAACCGTAAACATGGCCAGCTACCGCGTGAGCGTGACCGGCGAGGTGAATAAACCGGGCGTAATCCCTGTGGAATATGAGAAACTCAGCATTGTGGAGGCCTTGGCACATGCCGGCGACCTGACCATCTACGGCCGTCGCGACAACATTCTGCTCATCCGCGAGGATGCCACCGGCGAGAAGCACCAGCACCGCCTGAACCTGAACGACGCCAACCTCATCAACTCGCCCTACTACTACCTGCAGCAGAACGACATCGTCTATGTGGAGCCCAACAAGGCAAAGGCCAAGACTTCGGACATCAGCCAGAGCACTACCATCTGGTTCTCCATCATCAGCATCGTCACGTCAATCGCTTCGCTCATTGTGAACATCACACGATAGAAATCCTTTCAAACACCAATGATAAAGGGGATGAACCGTCAAGTCCATCCCCTTGTTTTTTATGCTTTTTCCACCTGTTTTCCGTTTGGGCGGCAGTTGTGTCCCGTTTGGGGCCTAAACACACTGCGTTTGGGGCTCAAACGCAATCCAACTGGGGCTCAGTTGTAAAAAGGTTTTCCGTCATCGGCCAAGTTGCTGGTACCCAGTGGGTTGGCCACAGGGCGGCTCCTTTGGCGAAAACACAAAAAAATAACCGCCAGGCTTGGCCTGACGGTTGTCTCTCTTGTTCTAATTCGTAAGCGAATTATTCAGCTACTACGCTGTCAGCTACTTCTACGAGGCTGTCAACTACAGAGTCAACAACTACAGAGTCAGAGTCGTTAGCAACAACTTCCTGAGCCTTCTGTCCGCAAGAAGCGAAAGAGATAGCTGCCATAGCTACGAACATAAAAACTAATTTCTTCATTTTCTTTTGCTTTTAAATCTGTAAAACAATCATTTTGTTGTAAAACAACGCTGCAAAGGTAAGTATTTTTCCAAATCACTGTCAAACTTTTTCATCAAAATTTTTACCCGTTTTTGTAACTTTTTTGTAATTCGTTGAATTTCAGACGGTTATAAATGCATGAAAATTGTGCAAAAATTGCACAATGCTGTGATTCCTGCAAATTTATAGTTTTTTTATTATAAAACCATACCTCTAACAATGTCACTTTATTGTGGAAATCGGTCTTTTTCTTTTGTGGCGTCTTTTTTTGTGCAAGAATTACCCGCTCCTCCATCTTTTTGCGCTCGTTTATTCATAGCATTGGCTTCGCCGAAGATACTCCCACTCGGCAAAGAAACGGTAGTAACTTCGTGTTCTTTCTTTCATTTGCGCTCGTTTATTCGTAACTTTGCCAGAAATCGCAATCTTTCTTTATATAAAGGCAGTTTGGGAGATGGAGGAAAAATTGGGTTACGATATAGAGACCGTACTCACTTCTCCGAACTGCTACAAATTGCTTCAATGAACACCCGATGACGAGCCACCAGCCGTTTTTGTGACTCGTCATCGGGTGCAAAGGTATATTATTTTTCTGAAACGGCCAAATTCTGGTTTCAAAATGTTCTGAAC
>CALFJA010000102.1 GCA_937877605.1 uncultured Prevotellaceae bacterium
CCGACGATCAGGGCTGGCGTATAGAGATAAAGAAGTATCCCCGCCTGACGGAGAATGGTGCATGGCGTACCTTCAACAACCAGGACAGCATCTGCATGCGCCGTTCGGCAGAAGAAAACAACGGTGACCTGCAACTCCCGACAAACAAGATGAAACTCTCGTCCGACGGCAAGGCTCTTTACGGAGGCTACTACACGCAGGATGACATCCGCGAAATAGTGGCCTATGCAGCGCAACGCGGAATAGATGTGGTCCCGGAGATAGATGTGCCGGGTCACAGCCTTTGCGCCATCAACAACTATGCCGGCCTGTCCTGCTTCGAGAAGACAGGCTGGGGTGAACTTTTCACTACGCCGCTCTGCCCAGGCAAGGACCGCGTGTTGGAGTTCTGTAAGGACATCTACCGTGAGGTGTTCGAACTCTTCCCCTACGAATATGTGATGCTGGGTGCCGACGAGGTGGACCAGAGCAACTGGGAGAAATGTCCCGACTGCCAGAAACGCATGCGCGACCATGGGCTGAAGAACACGCATGAACTGCAGGCGTGGTTTGTGCACCAGATGGAGGACTTCTTCACGCAGAACGGCCGTCGCATGATAGGCTGGGACGAGATAATTGCCGGCGGGCTTTCTAACACGGCTACGGTGATGTGGTGGCGCAGCTGGAATCCCACGGCCATGAAGGATGCCACTTCGCACGGAAACCAGGTGATATGCACTCCCAACAATGAGTTCTACCTCGACTACAGCGACGATGGCAACCGCCTGCGCAGCATCTTCGACTTCAATCCGCAGCCCGACAACCTGACCGATGCCGAGAAAGCGCTGGTGCTGGGCGTGCAAGGCAACCTCTGGGCGGAATGGCTCCCGACCCGTGAGCGCATGTACTATCAGGCCTTCCCGCGCATGCTGGCCGTGGCGGAACTGGCCTGGAGCGTCGACCATGCCGCATGGGAGAATTTCCATCACCGGCTGATGAACCAACTGCCCCGCCTGCAGGAAATGGGAGTGACCTACAGGACACCCGACCTGAAGGGCTTCTACCGTACGAATGCCTTCACCGACCAGATAAAGGTGGATGTGACCTGTGAAGACCCCTCGGCACTTGTCCGCTACACTACCGACGGTACCGTGCCAACGGCAGACTCACCGTTGCTGTCGCAGGCTTTCACGCTGGACCATTCGGAAAAATACAAGTTCCGCGTGTTTGACAAGTGGAACCGCGGAGGGCAGACCTTCGATGCCGACTATGTGAAGGAACCCTATGCGCCGGCAGAATATATCATCGGTGTAGATCCCGGGCTTGATGCCGCCTGGTACGACTTTGCTGGCATCAAGTGCTCCGAGATTGAGACCGCTCCGCTGAACGGCCACTACATTATCCCAGAGGTGATGATACCTGCCGAGGCCAAGGGGAACATAGGCCTTGTCATTACGGGCTATATACATGTACCGGAGGACGATGTCTATACCTTCCAACTGCTCAGCGACGATGGCTCGTACCTGACCATCGACGGGCAGATGGTAGTGGACAACGACGGAGAGCATTCGCCCGTGGAACTGACCGGGCAGCACGCCATGAAGAGCGGCCAGCACAAGTTGGTGGTGCGCTACTTTGATCATAATGGCGGACAATTGCGCATGCGTGTGCTAAATAGTAAAGGTGTGCCCGCACGCGTGTGGTTCTTCCATTAACGCGCGCGTACATTATCTAAATATAAATATATATAACCATTAAAAATAACTGCGACTATGAGTAACGAACAGCAAAAGAAACTGGAAATAAACCTCCATCCCGATGTGGCTCCAGGCGTTTATTCCAACCTGGCACTGATTGCCCATTCCAAGAGTGACTTCATTATTGACTTCATTGCCAACCTCCCCGGTATGGTGAAACCCGATGTGGTGAGCAGGGTGGTGATGACGCCTGAGCACGCCAAACGGCTTCTGGTGGCGCTGAACGACAATATCGGAAAGTACGAGCAACAGTTCGGCGTGATTGGAGGAGAACAGAAAGATGTAAATTTCCACAATCCTTTCAACGGGAATAACTTCTCCTAAAGTCAAGAAACAGTCATATCCCAATCGGAATAGCACAAAAGAAGGCTCCAGACCGTGTCTAAAACTCGGCTGGAGCCTTCTTTTTCATCTCAAAAGTTCATGCCGCTCCCCCCAAAAACGGGTTTTGACTGCGCTTCTGAGTGTTAAATTTTGCTAATGGTGGTTATTTTAATTTAATTTTCGTCTTTTCGCGTGAGTGCGATGCGTATTTATTAGGTGTGAAAAGAAAAAATCTTTACCTTTGCACCCCGAAACGCCACAGGAAAAACGTGGCAAAGCGATGTTTGAAATTCAACAAAACACAATCATAAATCAAAAAAATCAATTTATTATGCCAACAATTTCACAGTTAGTTAGAAAAGGCAGAAAGGAATTGGTAGACAAGAGCAAATCGCCAGCTCTGGACGCATGTCCACAGCGTCGCGGCGTGTGCGTTCGCGTGTACACCACAACTCCTAAGAAGCCTAATTCGGCAATGAGAAAAGTTGCCCGTGTTCGTTTGACAAACCAGAAGGAAGTAAACTCCTACATCCCCGGCGAAGGCCACAACCTTCAGGAGCACAGCATCGTGCTGGTGCGCGGCGGTCGTGTGAAAGACCTTCCTGGTGTTCGTTACCACATCGTACGAGGAACCCTCGACACCGCAGGTGTTGCCAACCGTACACAACGCCGCTCGAAATACGGCGCCAAGCGTCCTAAGGTTAAGAAATAAAGGGATGCTGCTGCAGGTCCAGAACCGGAGAAGGCAACAGACAAGCAGCGTGAGAAAAGTATTAAAAACAGTTTTGCTGGAGAATGTTACAAAGGTTGAGTAAATGCTCGGGTGCGAGTGTTGAAGAACAAAAAGGACAACCCCACGCAGACAAAACAAACAAAACAAATGAGAAAAGCAAAACCAAAGAAACGCTTGGTCCTTCCCGACCCAGTGTTTGGCGACCAGAAGGTCAGCAAGTTTGTCAACCATCTGATGTACAGTGGTAAGAAGACAAAATCGTATGAAATCTTCTACAATGCCTTGGACATTGTAAAAGGTAAGACCGAGAAGGAGGAGAAGACTCCTCTGGAAGTATGGAAACAAGCTCTCGACAACATCACTCCGCTCGTGGAGGTGAAGTCGCGCCGTATCGGTGGTGCCACATTCCAGGTGCCGACTGAGATTCGTCCCGACCGCAAGGAGAGCATCTCGATGAAGAATATGATCTCGTTCGCTCGCAAGCGCAGCGGAAAGAGCATGGCTGAGAAGCTGGCTGCAGAGATCGTCGACGCATACAACAATCAGGGTGGCGCTTTCAAGCGTAAAGAGGATATGCACCGCATGGCAGAGGCCAACCGTGCATTTGCTCACTTCAGGTTTTAATCCGGAGAAACGCGAGAAGCAAGAAAGGTAAAAAGATTATGGCTAATCGAGATCTACATTTAACGCGAAACATCGGAATCATGGCTCACATCGATGCTGGTAAGACTACCACATCGGAGCGCATCTTGTTCTATACAGGGAAAACTCACAAGATAGGTGAGGTGCATGACGGTGCTGCGACAATGGACTGGATGGCTCAGGAACAAGAACGCGGAATAACCATCACATCTGCAGCAACGACCTGCAACTGGAAGTGGAATGACAAGACATTCAAGATCAACCTGATTGACACTCCGGGGCATGTTGACTTTACGGCAGAGGTGGAGCGCTCACTGCGCGTGCTGGACGGTGCAATCGCCACCTACAGTGCTGCCGACGGCGTGCAGCCGCAGTCGGAGACCGTTTGGCGTCAAGCCGACAAATACAATGTGCCACGCATTGGGTATGTAAACAAGATGGATCGCTCCGGTGCAGACTTCTTCGGAACTGTGAAGCAGATGAAAGACATCCTCGGAGCCAACCCTTGTCCAATACAGATTCCCATCGGGGCAGAGGAAAACTTCAAAGGTTTGGTCGACCTGATCAAGATGAAGGCAATTCTGTGGCACGACGAGACCATGGGTGCAGAATACGACATTGAGGATATTCCTGCCGAGTTGCTTGACGAGGCTGCCGAGTGGAGAGAGAAAATGCTCGAGACCGCTGCCAACTTCGACGACGACCTGATGGAAAAATTCCTCGAAGGTGCAGCAATCAGCGAAGAGCAGATCATCGCAGCCCTCAGAAAGGGTACGGTATCGATGGAGATTACTCCAATGCTGCTCGGAAGCTCCTACAAGAACAAGGGCGTACAGCCGCTGCTCGACTACACCTGCGCATTCCTCCCCTCGCCGCTGGACACAGAAGCTATCAAAGGTCTGAACCCTGACACGGAAGACGAGGAAACGCGCGAACCCAGCCAGGACGCTCCTACATCGGCACTCGCATTCAAGATTGCCACCGACCCCTACATGGGAAGACTCGTGTTCTTCCGCGTGTACTCGGGAAAGGTTGAGGCAGGATCGTATGTATACAATCCCCGCACAGGCAAGAAAGAACGCATCAGCCGCTTGTTCCAGATGAATTCCAACAAGGAAATTCCCATGGACTCAATCGATGCAGGTGACATCGGTGCCGGAGTGGGCTTTAAGGATATCCACACGGGCGACACGCTGTGCGACGAAAACGCACCCATCGTCCTGGAGTCGATGACCTTCCCCGACACGGTGATTTCAATAGCAGTGGAGCCCAAGAGCCAGGCCGACATAGCAAAACTCGACAACGGACTGGCAAAGCTGGCGGAAGAAGACCCGACATTTACCGTCCGTACAGACGAGCAGAGCGGTCAGACCATCATCTCCGGCATGGGAGAGTTGCATTTGGATATCATCATCGACCGGCTCAAGAGAGAGTTCAAGGTAGAATGTAACCAAGGCAAACCACAGGTGAACTACAAAGAGGCCATCACCAAAGAGGTTAACCTCCGCGAAGTTTACAAGAAGCAAAGTGGTGGACGCGGTAAGTTCGCCGATATCATTGTAAACATTGGACCTAAGGATGAAGACTACACCGAGGGCGACCTGCAGTTCATCAACGAGGTGAAGGGCGGAAATGTCCCCAAGGAATTCATCCCCGCAGTGCAGAAAGGTTTTCAGGATTGCCTGAAGAACGGAGTGCTCGGCGGCTATCCCATGACAGGGCTGAAGGTAACCCTCATCGACGGTAGCTTCCACCCGGTGGACTCCGACCAGCTCTCTTTCGAGCTGGCAGCGCACAATGCTTTCAGGAATGCATGCCCGAAGGCAGCACCCGTGCTTATGGAACCCATCATGAAGGTGGAAGTAGTTACGCCGGAAGAAAACATGGGCGATGTAATCGGTGACCTGAACAAGCGCCGCGGAATGGTACAGGGAATGGACGAGGCTCGCAGCGGTGCCCGCATCGTGAAAGCACTCGTTCCGCTGTCGGAAATGTTCGGCTATGTGACAGCATTGCGCACCATCACATCCGGCCGTGCCACCAGTTCAATGGAATACGACCATCATGCAGCCCTGGCAAGCAACCTTGCACGCGAGGTGCTCGAAGAAGTAAAGGGACGCACAGACCTCGTATAAAAAACAATTGGAAAAGGCCACTGAGCGAATGACTCTTTAGTGGCCTCGCTCCATAAAATAGTAAATAGTAAATTACAAAATCAGTAAATTAAATCATGAGTCAAAAAATTAGAATCAAGCTGAAAAGCTACGACCATCAACTGGTTGACAAGTCAGCAGAGAAAATCGTGAAGGCCGTGAAGGCCACAGGTGCCGATGTAAGCGGCCCAATCCCCCTGCCGACGCACAAGAGAATCTTCACAGTAAACCGCAGTACTTTCGTGAACAAGAAAGCACGCGAGCAGTTCCAACTCTCAAGCTACAAGCGCCTGATTGACATCCGCGAATCAACCACCAAGACCGTTGATGCACTGATGAAACTGGAACTCCCCAGCGGCGTGGAAGTGGAAATCAAAGTGTAGTCAATACCCTACGACAAATACAAGGTCTGAACCGACAATCGGCTCAGACCTTTTTTTATGCCCGTCTCGTTCCGTTTTCCAATCGAGCCCCGAACGCGATGCAACTGCCGCCCAAACGCAATGCAAAAGAGCCCCAAACGGAAGGCGTTTGGGGCTCTTTTGCAAGTCATTGGAAATCAAGGTGATACAAATGAAGTGATGAAAAAGTAATCTTGACCGTGTTTCTAATATAAGGGTGCAGTTCCAATCGGGACTGCACGCTTGTTATTTTGGGTATAAGCATTTTCCACCTGGCTCATCAGTATTTGCTCGCCGGGTAATAGTTAAATAATATAAAAACTGTTAAATTATCATAATTTACGGTAGTCGTGCGCGCGTCGTAATATATATAATGTGTACCTTTGCGGTCGCAAAAGTGCGTATTGCGCTGACCTGCAAGTCAACAATACATTGAAAAAGAGCGGCTTAGCCTTCAGTTTGGAAGTAGTTGGGTACTCTTTTTAAGTGTCTTTGTGCGCTGCTTGGGAGGCAAGATGGCACTTAAAAAGAACAACAACATTTATTTACAAACTAAATTTTAAGCTGAAATGCCAGGATTAATTGGAAGAAAAATCGGAATGACATCCGTTTTCGGTGCCGACGGCAAGAATGTGCCGTGCACCGTCATCGAAGCTGGTCCTTGTGTTGTAACCCAGGTTAAGACCTTAGAGAAAGACGGTTACAAGGCTGTTCAGTTAGGTTTCGGCGAGGCTAAGGAGAAAAGGACTACCAAGCCTATGCAGGGAATCTTCAAGAAAGCCGGCACAACACCAAAGAAACACTTGGCCGAGTTCAAATTTGACGAGGAGTTGAACCTTGGTGACACCCTCACCGTTGAGATTTTCAACGATGCCGCATTTGTTGATGTGGTGGGCACCTCAAAGGGTAAAGGCTTCCAGGGCGTAATGAAGCGTCACGGATTCGGCGGTGTAGGACAGAGTACACACGGACAGGACGACCGCGCCCGCAAGCCGGGATCTATCGGTGCCTGTTCTTACCCAGCCAAAGTGTTCAAGGGAATGCGCATGGGTGGCCAGATGGGAGGTGACAGAGTGACTACTCAGAACCTCAAAGTGTTAAAGGTAATTCCAGAGCACAACCTGCTCCTCGTGAAGGGTTCGGTTGCTGGATGCAATGGTTCAACCGTCTTAATTCAGAAATAATGGAAATTAACGTATTAAATATCAAAGGTCAGGAGACCGGAAGAAAGGTTACGTTAAACGAATCTATCTTCGGAATTGAACCTAACGACCATGTTATCTATCTCGCTGTGAAGCAGTATCTTGCAAACCAGCGCCAGGGAACGGCAAAGTCGAAGGAAAGAAGCGAGATTGCCGGTTCCACCCGTAAGTTAGGCAGACAAAAAGGTGGTGGTGGCGCCCGTCGCGGTGACATCAAATCGCCTGTACTCGTTGGCGGCGGCCGCGTGTTCGGTCCCCAGCCACGCGACTATGGTTTCAAACTCAACAAGAAGGTGAAGGCCCTTGCCCGCAAGTCGGCCCTGACCTACAAGGCACAGGAAAATGCAATCATCCTCGTTGAGGACTTTGATTTTGAGCAGCCCAAGACAAAGGAATTCATCGAATTGACAAAGAACCTGAAGGTGGACGGCAAGAAGACTCTCCTGCTGCTCCCCGAGGAAAAGCCAAATGTTTATTTGTCGGCTCGCAACCTGCAGAAGGCAGAAGTGATGAAGGCAGCCTCCGCAAACACCTACAAGGTGCTCGATGCAGATGTGCTGGTTCTTACTGAGAATGCGCTTAAGATTGTGGAGGAAACCTTTTAATAATTAGGAGACATTCAAAATGGGAATTATCATTAAACCACTGGTCACAGAGAAAATGACCAAGATCACAGATAAGTCTTCTGTTGAAAGAACAATCAAGGTGAAGGGACAGGAACGCCGCAAGCCCGCACTCGCAAAGTTCGGCTTCATCGTTCGCCCGGAGGCAGACAAGGCCCAGATCAAGAAAGAGGTTGAGAGTCTGTACAATGTTACCGTGATTGACGTGAACACCTGTATCTATTCAGGCAAGCGCAGTGCCCGCTACACTCGCGCCGGTCTCATCAAAGGACAGAAGAATTCATTTAAGAAAGCCATCGTAACTTTGAAAGAAGGCGATACAATCGATTTTTATAGCAATATCTAAATAAAATGGCAGTACGTAAATTAAACCCCGTAACTCCGGGACAAAGACACAAGATTATTGGCACGTTCGAGGATATTACTGCATCCGTGCCAGAGAAGTCTCTCGTTTTCGGTAAGCGATCGACCGGCGGCAGAAACAATGCCGGCAAGATGACGGTACGCTACAGAGGTGGCGGCCACAAGAGAAAATATCGTCTCATCGACTTCAAGCGAGAGAAAGATGGTGTTCCAGCAGTGGTAAAATCAATCGAATACGATCCCAACCGCTCGGCTCGTATCGCATTGCTCTATTACGCTGATGGTGAAAAGCGTTACATTATTGCTCCAAACGGACTGGAAGTTGGTGCCACACTGATGTCGGGTGCAGAAGCCACCCCAGAAATCGGCAACACACTTCCATTGGCAAACATCCCCGTCGGAACCGTGATTCACAACATTGAATTGCGTCCGGGACAGGGTGCTTTGCTGGTTCGCTCGGCTGGTAATTTTGCTCAGTTGACTTCTCGTGAAGGCAGTTATTGCGTTATTAAACTTCCTTCGGGCGAGACTCGTAAAGTTCTCTCCGCTTGCAAGGCTACCGTTGGTAGTGTAGGCAACTCCGACCATGCGCTCGAGCAGTCTGGTAAGGCTGGCCGTTCCCGCTGGCTGGGCCGTCGCCCGCACAACCGTGGTGTTGTCATGAACCCGCACGATCACCCGATGGGTGGTGGTGAAGGCCGCCAGTCCGGTGGACACCCACGCTCTCGCAAGGGATTGTATGCTAAGGGTAAGAAGACCCGTGCTCCGAAGAAACTTTCGAATAAGTATATTATTGAAAGAGCAAGTAAATAATCAAGTTAACAGAAATAAATTATGAGTCGTTCATTAAAAAAAGGTCCATATATCAATGTATCACTCGAGAAGAAGATTCTCGCTATGAATGAAAGTGGTAAGAAAACTGTCGTGAAGACATGGGCCAGGGCATCAATGATTTCCCCCGATTTCGTGGGACATACCGTTGCTGTTCATAACGGAAACAAATTTATCCCTGTTTACATTACAGAAAACATGGTCGGCCACAAGCTGGGCGAATTTGCACCCACCCGTAAGTTCGGCGGCCATGCGGGAAATAGAAAGTAAACAGGCAAACCATTCAAAAAACAAGCAATAATGGGAAAAAGAAAGAAATTAGTGGCTGAAGCTAGAAAAGAAGCCCTAAAGAAACAATACTTTGCCAAGCTCAATGGCGTTCCCTCTTCACCACGGAAAATGCGCTATGTGGTAGACATGATTCGCGGTCTGGAGGTGAACCGGGCTCTGGGAGTACTGAGATTCTCTAAGAAGCAAGCTGCTTATGATGTAGAGAAACTGTTGCGCTCTGCAATCGCCAACTGGGAAGCCAAGAACGAGCGAAATGCAGAAGAAGGCGAACTCTTTGTATCTAAGGTGTTTGTCGATGAAGGCGTTACGATGAAGCGCATGCGTCCCGCTCCTCAGGGCCGTGGATACAGAATCCGCAAGCGCAGCAATCATGTTACACTCTTTGTTGACACCAAAACTAACGACGAAAATTAATAAGTATGGGACAGAAAGTTAATCCAATAAGCAACCGCCTCGGTATCATCCGCGGCTGGGATTCAAATTGGTTTGGTGGTAAGAACTTCGGCGACAACCTCGTTGAGGATATGGAAATCCGCAAGTACCTGAACGAGCGTTTGGCCAATGCTTACATTGCAAAAATAATCATTGAGCGTACGCTTAAGCTCGTTACCATCACCATTTGCACTGCCCGTCCAGGAATCGTCATTGGCAAGGGTGGTCAAGATGTAGACAAACTCCGTGAAGAGTTGAAGAAACTCTATAAGAAAGATGTTCAGGTGAATATCTTTGAAGTGAAGAGACCCGAACTCGATGCAACCATCGTTGCGAATAACATCGCTCGCCAGGTAGAGGGCAAGATTGCTTACCGCCGTGCTATCAAGATGGCTATTCAAAACACCATGCGCGCTGGAGCAGAAGGTATCAAAGTACAAATCTGCGGTCGTTTGAACGGAGCCGAAATGGCACGCAAGGAAATGTATAAGGAAGGTCGTACCCCTCTGCATACATTCCGCGCCGACATCGACTACTGTCAAGCCGAAGCACTCACGAAAGTAGGCCTTCTTGGCATAAAGGTCTGGATTTGCCGTGGCGAAGTCTATGGCAAACGCGACCTGACGCCGTCGTACAACCATGAGAAGCAGTCAGCTGCCCGTGGCAACAACGGTCCTCGCCCAGGACGTGGTAATCGCAGAAGAAACCCTAACCGTTAAAACTAAAAATTATCATGTTACAGCCAAAAAGAGTAAAATATAGAAGACCTCAGGATGGACGCGGCAATAAAGGCAACGCCCACAGAGGTACGCAGCTGGCATTCGGCTCGTTTGGTATCAAGACCCTTGAGGCCAAATGGATTGACAGCCGCCAGATTGAGGCAGCACGTGTAGCCGTGAACCGCCGTATGAACCGTGAAGGCCAAGTGTGGATCCGCATCTTCCCGGACAAGCCAATTACCCGCAAGCCTGCCGATGTGCGTATGGGTAAGGGTAAGGGTGACCCCGCAGGATGGGTTGCGCCGGTAACTCCAGGCCGTATTCTCTTTGAAGTAGAAGGCGTAAGTTTCGAGATTGCAAAGGAGGCGCTCCGTCTCGCAGCCCAGAAACTGCCGGTAAAAACTAAATTCGTCGTTAGACGCGATTACGATAAAAACGCATAAGCCATGAAGATGAATGAAATAAAATCACTCGCCGACAAAGATTTGCGCGAGAAGTTGGAGAATGCCGAACTTGCTTACACTCAGCTGAAGCTCAACCACAGCGTCACTCCATTGGAGAATCCATCACAGATCAAGGCTGCACGCCGTGATATTGCGCGTATGCAAACAGAACTTCGTCAGAGAGAACTTAACAAATAACAATGGTCCAGATGGAAACAAGAAATTTAAGAAAAACAAGACAGGGTGTCGTTATCAGTAACAAGATGGATAAAACCATTGTTATTGCCGCCAAGTTCAAAGAGAAGCACCCTATTTATGGTAAATTTGTCCAGAAGACAAAGAAATACCATGCTCACGATGAGCGCAATGAAGCCAACATCGGCGACACTGTGCTGATAATGGAAACCCGTCCCTTGAGCAAGACCAAGAGATGGAGATTAGTTCAAATCATTGAAAAAGCTAAGTAATTATGATACAAGCAGAATCAAGACTTACAGTATGCGATAACAGTGGTGCCCGCGAAGCGCTCTGCATCAGGGTGCTCGGTGGAACACGCCGCCGTTATGCAAGTGTTGGCGATGTGATTGTCGTAGCCGTCAAGAATGTCGTGCCATCAGGTGAATTGAAAAAGGGTGCAGTATCAAAGGCTTTAATTGTACGCACAAAGAAAGAAATCCGTAGAGCAGACGGCTCATACATCCGTTTCGACGACAATGCCTGCGTGTTGCTGAACAATGCCGGCGAGCTTCGTGGAAGCCGTATCTTCGGCCCGGTGGCCCGTGAGCTTCGTGCTGTGAATATGAAGGTTGTTTCTTTGGCACCTGAGGTTCTTTAATCAATAAAAGTTTATAAGTAATGAGTAAATTACATATCAAGAAAGGTGACATGGTCCTTGTAATAGCTGGACGCGACAATTACAAGACCACAGGCAGCAAGACTCCTCACAAGGTGCTCAAGGTACTTGTAAAGGAGCAGCGTGCCATTGTCGAAGGAGTTAACTTAGTCTCCAAGAGCACAAAGCCTTCTGCCAAGAACCCGCAGGGTGGCATCATCAAGCAAGAGGCTCCTATCCACATCTCCAACCTGATGTTGGTAGACCCCAAGAGCGGTGAGCCCACACGCGTGGCCATCAAGCATGAAGGAAAGAATGTAATCCGTATCTCTAAAAAATCAGGGGAGGAAATCAAGTAATGGATACAGCACAATTGAAAAAAGAATATGTAGAGACTATTGCTCCTGCATTGCAAAAGCAGTTCAACTACACATCTGCCATGCAAGTTCCGGTCCTGAAGAAGATTGTTATCAATCAGGGATTGGGTGACGCTACACAAGACAAGAAGATTGTTGATGTGGCTATCAATGAGATTACCGCAATTGCTGGTCAGAAAGCCGTTGCGACCTACTCGAAGAAGGACATTGCCAACTTCAAGCTTCGTAAGAAGATGCCCATCGGTGTTATGGTAACCCTGCGCCGTGAACGCATGTACGAATTCCTTGAAAAACTCGTGCGCATCGCACTGCCCCGTATCCGCGACTTCAAGGGTATCGAGAGCAAGTTCGACGGCCGTGGCAACTACACTTTGGGTATTCAGGAGCAGATTATCTTCCCGGAGATCAATCTTGACAACATTGACCGCATCCAGGGTATGAACATCACTTTCGTGACCACAGCAAAGACCGACGAGGAAGGCTATGCTCTGCTGAAGGCTTTCGGTCTCCCATTCAAGAACGCTAAATAATTAAAGGAAAGCAATATGGCAAAAGAATCAATGAAAGCTCGCGAGGTAAAACGCGCAAAGTTAGTTGCCCGTTATGCCGAGAAACGTGCCGCCCTTAAGAAAATCATCGCTACTGCCGAAGATCCGGCAGAGGCCTATGAAGCAGCTCGTAAATTGCAAGCTATTCCTAAGAATGCAAATCCTATCCGTCTGCACAACCGCTGCAAGATCACGGGTCGTCCGAAGGGCTACATCCGTCAGTTCGGCATCTCCCGTATCCAGTTCCGCGAGATGGCATCGGCAGGTTTGATTCCAGGCGTGAAGAAAGCAAGCTGGTAAGAGTTTTTAGTTTTTAATATTGTCGGGGTAGTCCCGATTAATTAAATCTTTATTTAATATGACAGATCCAATAGCAGATTATCTGACCAGACTCAGAAACGCAATCATGGCACATCACCGTGTCGTTGAGGTTCCTGCGTCTAACTTGAAGAAAGAAATCACAAAGATTCTCTTCGAGAAGGGCTATATTCTGAACTATAAGTTCGTTGAAGATGGTCCTCAGGGTACTATCAAGATTGCCTTGAAGTACAATCCTGAAACAAAAGAAAACGCAATCAAGTGTTTGAAGCGTGTCTCCACTCCAGGTCTTCGTCAGTACACTGGTTACAAGGACATGCCGAGAGTTATTAACGGATTAGGTATTGCCATACTATCTACATCCCAAGGTGTAATGACAAACAAGGAAGCCACCGAGCAGAAGATTGGTGGTGAGGTTCTTTGCTATGTTTATTAATTGGAGGATTGAATATGTCTAGAATAGGAAAATTGCCAATTAGCGTACCTGCCGGAGTGAGCATCGAGCACAAGGATGGTATAGTTACCGTTAAGGGCCCCAAGGGTGAGCTCTCACAGAAATTAGATTCTTCAATTTTGATGAAGGTGGACGAAGGTCAGATCGTATTCGAGATTGACGAAAACAGTCCAGTAAACTATAAGCAAAAACAAGCGTTCCATGGTCTTTACCGCTCATTGATCAACAACATGGTCGTTGGCGTCAGTGAAGGTTTCACCAAGACATTGGAACTGGTCGGCGTAGGTTACCGTGTTTCCAACCAGGGTAATCTCATTGAGTTCTCTTTGGGTTACACTCATCCCATCTTCCTTCAGTTGCCTGACGAAGTCAAGGTTGAGACCAAGTCTGAGAGAAACCAGAACCCTCTTATTATATTAGAGTCTTGCGACAAACAACTGCTTGGACTCATCTGTGCAAAGATTCGTTCTTTCCGTATGCCTGAACCGTACAAAGGCAAGGGTATCTTGTTCAAAGGCGAGGTTATCCGCAGAAAGTCTGGTAAGACTGCTGCCGCTAAATAATCAATAAAGAATTACGATTATGACAACAAAGAAAGTTGAAAGACGAATAAAGATCAAGTTCCGCATTCGCAAGAGCGTCAACGGAACCGCAGAGCGTCCTCGTTTGAGTGTTTTCCGCTCCAATAAGCAAATATACGCACAAGTTATTAATGATCTCACTGGAACAACTCTGGCTTCGGCTTCATCCTTGGGTCTGGAAAAGATGCCCAAGAAGGAACAGGCTCAGAAAGTTGGAGAGTTAATTGCCGAGAAGGCTCAGGCAGCAGGTGTCAGCGCAGTCGTTTTCGACCGCAATGGTTACCTCTATCATGGCCGTGTAAAGGAATTAGCTGATGCCGCGCGTAAAGGTGGACTTAAATTTTAACGACTATGGCAGTAAATAAAGTAAGAATAAATAGCGAAATCGAATTGAAAGACCGCCTCGTTGCTATCAACCGCGTGACCAAGGTTACAAAGGGTGGTCGTACATTTACCTTTGCCGCAATTGTCGTTGTCGGCGACGGTAACGGTGTCATCGGCTGGGGGCTTGGAAAGGCCGGCGAAGTGACCGCAGCAATTGCCAAGGGAACGGAAGCCGCCAAGAAGAACCTCGTAAAGGTGCCTATCCTGAAAGGTACCATCCCTCATGAGATGGAAGTTGCCTTCGGTGGTGCCAAAGTACTTCTCAAGCCTGCTGCTGCAGGTACCGGTCTGAAGGCTGGTGGTGCTATGCGTGCCGTATTGGAAAGTGTTGGTGTCAAGGATGTGATTGCCAAGTCAAAGGGTTCTTCCAACCCTCACAACCTGGTAAAGGCCACCATTTCGGCACTCACGCAGATGCGTGATGCTTACATGGTAGCTGGCGACCGTGGCATTAGCATGGAGAAAGTGTTTAACGGTTAAAAGGAGATTATATTATGGCAAAAATCAAAGTACAGCAGATTAAGAGCAAAATAGGTGCTCCTATCGACCAGAAGCGCACACTCGATGCCCTCGGACTTCGCAAGATTTCCCAGGTAATCGAAGTGGAAGACACTCCAAGCATCCGCGGCATGATTCGCAAGGTGCATCATTTGGTTAAAGTAGTAGAATAACATTATCTTTTAAAAGGAACAATTATGAAATTAAATACTTTGAAACCAGCAGCCGGCTCAACCCATTCCCGCCGCCGTATCGGCCGTGGACCTGGCTCAGGTCTGGGCGGTACCTCAACCCGTGGGCACAAAGGAGCAAAGGCTCGTTCTGGCTACAAGAGGAAAATCGGATTCGAGGGTGGTCAGATGCCACTCCAGCGCCGTGTTCCCAAAGCAGGTTTTAAGAACATTAATCATAAGGAATACTTTGCAGTCAACCTGTCCACTCTTCAGGCTCTTGCCGAAAAGGCTAACCTCGAGAAGATCGGTCTGGACGAGCTCAAGGCTTTCGGCGTGGTTAAGGGTAAGGCACTTGTTAAGATCCTGGGGCGTGGCGAACTCAAGGCTAAGCTCACAGTTGAGGCAAATGCATTCTCGAAAGCTGCTGAAGAAGCCATCAAGGCTGCAGGTGGTAACACAACAATTATTTAATTGAGATAAATGAAAAAGTTTATAGAGACACTGAAGAACTGTTGGAAGATAGAGGATTTGCGCCAGCGACTCCTCATCACCCTCCTGTTCACTGCGATTTATCGTTTTGGCTCGTTTGTAGTGCTGCCCGGTATCAATCCGAACATGCTCGACAAGCTGCAGTCGCAAACATCAGGTGGACTGATGTCGCTTCTTGACATGTTCTCTGGTGGAGCTTTTTCCAACGCATCCATTTTTGCATTGGGTATCATGCCCTACATCTCCGCATCGATTGTCATGCAGTTGCTTGCGGTTGTAGTGCCCTATTTCCAGAAGATGCAACGTGAGGGAGAAAGTGGTCGCAAGAAAATCATGTGGTACACCCGTTTCCTGACGGTGGCCATTCTGATCTTCCAGGCTCCCACCTATCTGCTCAACCTGCGCGCCCAGGCCTCTGCTGCTTTGGCAACAGGCATCGATTGGACCATATTTGTCTTCCCGGCAACCATCATCCTTGCCGCAGGCAGTATGTTCATTCTTTGGCTGGGCGAGCGCATCACCGATAAGGGTATCGGCAACGGTATCTCACTCATCATTATGATAGGTATCATCGCGCGTCTG
Organism: uncultured Prevotellaceae bacterium; assembly: GCA_937877605.1. GTDB lineage: Bacteria > Bacteroidota > Bacteroidia > Bacteroidales > Bacteroidaceae > Prevotella. The sequence continues at coordinate 16,130 of CALFJA010000102.1, forward strand.
CCACAGGCCTTCGTGCAGGAAGTGACTTCCCGTCTGACATCTATCTCCGGTGGTGGCTTGGTAATGTTCATTGCCGAGTTGCTTATCCTCTATGCAGTGGTATGCGCAGCTATATTGCTCACACAGGGAACACGAAAAGTTCCAGTTCAATATGCCAAGCGCATTGTTGGCAACCAGCAGTACGGTGGTGCACGCCAGTACATCCCCCTGAAGCTCTTTGCCGCCAATGTGATGCCAATCATCTTTGCACAGGCGTTGATGTTTGTGCCATTGGCTGTTGTTCAATATCAGTCGGACAGCACCAGTTGGTTGGTACAGAACCTGCTGAACAATCGTAGCCTGCTTTACAATGTCATCTTTGTAATCCTGGTTATCGCGTTCACCTATTTCTACACCGCCATCACTCTGAATCCGACCCAGATGGCTGAAGACATGAAGCGCAACAACGGCTTTATCCCCGGCATCAAGCCCGGCCGCGACACGGCAGAGTACATCGACACCATCATGTCGCGTATCACCCTGCCCGGTTCGCTCTTCATTGCGTTCATTGCCATCATGCCGGCACTGGCAGGCCTGCTCAATGTTCAGCAATCGTTCTCCCAGTTCTTTGGAGGAACCTCCCTGCTGATTCTCGTCGGAGTGGTCATCGACACCCTCCAACAGATTGAGAGCCACCTGCTCATGCGCCATTACGACGGACTCCTCAATTCGGGGCACACCCGTCATGGAGGAGTGTCCGCCTACTAATCTGTTCGTTCAGAATGGACATATTTCTGAAGACAGAAGACGAAATTGAACTCATGCGAAACGCCAATCGGCTGGTGGGAAAGACACTGGCCGAATTGGCAAAGCATATAAGACCAGGCATCACAACTGCGCAGTTGGATTGCATTGCCGAGGAATACATTCGCGACCACGGGGCAACACCCTCGTTCAAGCATTTCCCTAATCCCTACGGCAGTCCTTTCCCCGCCAGTATCTGCACATCGGTCAACGATGTGGTGGTGCATGGCATCCCCAGCGAGCGGACGGTCCTGACCGACGGCGACATCGTTTCCATCGATTGCGGCGTACTCCTCCAGGGATACAATGGCGACAGCTGCTACACCTTCGCCGTGGGAGAAATCCCACAGGAGACCAGCCGCTTGTTATCCGTAACAAAGCAGGCACTCTACGAAGGGATAGCCCAGGCCGTTGACGGGAATACCGTCGGCGACATCGGTGCCGCCATCCAGACATTGTGCGAGCAAAACGGCTATGGCATAGTCCGCGAACTCACTGGTCACGGTATCGGCCGGAAGATGCACGAGCCCCCGCTGGTGCCCAACTACGGAAAACACCGTCAGGGTGTACGGCTGAAACAAGGCATGTGCATCGCCATAGAGCCGATGGTCACCCAAGGCGACCGCCAGATATGGCTCATGCCCGACCGATGGAGTGTCAAGACCCGCGACGGAAAGTCGGCAGCACACTTTGAGCACACAATAGTCGTCCGTCAGGGACACCCCGAAATTTTATCTTCATTTGAGGAAATAGATCAAATAGAAAGACAGAAACAGTAATTATGGCAAAGCAGTCAGCAATTGAACAAGACGGAACCATCCTGGAGTCGCTCTCCAATGCCATGTTCCGCGTAGAACTGGAAAACGGTGTTCAGATTATTGCCCACATATCCGGCAAGATGAGAATGCACTATATCAAGATTTTGCCTGGCGACAAGGTGAAGGTAGAGATGAGTCCCTACGACCTGACCAAGGGCAGAATAGTGTTCAGATACAAATAACCTTTAAAAATATGAAGACAAGAGCATCATTAAAGAAACGCACACCCGACTGTAAGATCGTTCGTCGTAAAGGTCGTTTGTTCGTTATCAACAAGAAGAACCCTAAGTACAAAATGCGTCAGGGCTAAGAATCAATCATTTTTAATCTTTTAATTTTTACACAAAATGGCAATAAGAATTGTTGGAGTAGATTTGCCCCAGAACAAGCGTGGCGAAAT
>CALFJA010000103.1 GCA_937877605.1 uncultured Prevotellaceae bacterium
CTCATCAGTGAAATCTGTGTTCATAAACTGAAATTTTAACATGCGAAACTTGTATAACTTATTGCAAATTTACGAATTGAAAATGAAATAAGCAAATTATTCAATAAAAATAACGAAAGGGGAAAATCGGAATAGAAAGATTGACTTTGTAAATACCGAAGAGTCAATTATTTTTCTTATTTTTGCAAAAAAGAAGATTTTATGAACAGAATGACAGTTCTCCTCATTTGTATGGCGACGATAGGGCTGGCGGAAGCCCAGACGAGACCGCCAGAGGCCATCCTGCCAGTGCCGTCGGCCGCACAAGTGGAATGGCAGCGGATGGAGACCTATGCCTTCATCCATTTCGGGCCTAACACCTTCCTCGACCAGGAGTGGGGTTACGGCGATGCCGGGCCGTCGGTTTTCAATCCTTCTCATCTTGACTGCGACCAGTGGGTGCGCATCCTGAAGCAGGCAGGCATGAAAGGAGTGATTTTCACCGCCAAGCATCACGACGGCTTCTGTCTGTGGCCCACTCGTCTGACTGACTACAACATCTCCCGCAGCCCCTATAAACAAGGGAGGGGTGACCTCGTAGGCGAGCTGGCCGACGCCTGCCGTCGTCACGGACTGAGGCTCGGTCTCTATCTCTCTCCGTGGGACCGCCACCAGGCCACCTATGGCACAGCGGCTTATACAGAGCTCTACCACCGTCAGTGGGAGGAGCTGCTCACACAGTACGGGCCGCTCTTCGAAGTGTGGTTCGACGGCGCCAACGGAGGCGACGGCTACTACGGAGGTGCCCGGGAGACACGGCGCATCGACGGCCGCACCTACTACGACCTGCCGGCGGCGTTCGCCCAGGTAAACCGGCTTCAGCCCGACGCCACCATCTTCAGCGACGGGGGACCCGGCTGCCGGTGGGTGGGCAACGAGCGGGGTCATGCCGATGCCACCAACTGGTCGATGCTCCGCGCCGGCGAGCTCTATCCCGGCACACCACATACCGAGGCGCTTCCCACCGGTCATCCCGACGGAAACCAGTGGACGGCGGCTGAGTGCGATGTGTCCATCCGTCCAGGCTGGTTCTACCATGAGCATGAGGACTCTCTTGTGAAAACACCGCGGCAATTGGCAGACATCTTTTATCAGAGCGTGGGGCATAACGCCACCTTCCTGCTCAATGTGCCCGTGAACAAAGAAGGGCGTATCCATCCTGCCGACTCCGCCGCCATCGTAGGGTTTCATGAGCTTATCACCGACGAGCTGAGCGACAACCTGTCGCGTAACGCCCGTATCAGAGCATCCGCCACACGAGGGAGGCAGTTTTCTGTGAAAGCGCTCACCGACAACGATTTCAATACTTATTGGGCCACACCCGACGGCATATCCCACGCCACACTTACCATCACCTTCCACCACCCTACCCGCCTCAACCGTCTCCGCCTGCAGGAATATATCCCGCTCGGTCAGCGTGTGAAGTCGTTTGCCGTAGATTTCTGGGACGGCCGTCAATGGCAGCCTCTGCCTTGCGACGAACCGACCACCACAATCGGCTACACCCGCCTGCTCCGCTTCCCAACCATCCGGACCAAGCGTCTGCGCATACGCCTGCTCGACGCCCGCGGTCCGCTCTGCATCAACGAAATTGGGACATACCTGGCGGAGGAATAGGCTTGGTTGACAGTTGACAGTTGACAGTTGACAGTTGACAGTTGACAGTTGACGGTTGACGGTTGACAGTTGACAGTTGACGGTTGACAGTTGACGGTTGAAGAAAGCGCGGATCTCACGAAGTGCCGGACAATGTGACGATTCGAATCAACATGAAGCATGAATGTTGTGAGATGTGCTCATTTGGAAGCCTTGGAAGCTCGCTTACAAAGGCAGACAGATGAGCACAACTCATCAGGACGCAGTCCAATCGAATCATCATACCTCTTCAAAATTGTTTTTCATTGTCTCAAAAATTGTTTTCTGTTGTCTTAAAATAACATCTGTATGTTCTGTGCTATCAGTGTGACACAAAAAAGGATTCGTGTGATTCGTGGAGATATATTGGCATACCAGTAAAAACATGTGTTCTTAGTTTGCAGAGAAAAAAACTGTCACTCCGTTCCAGGAAAAAACGCTCCATTCCATTTCGCTTGGGAAAAAGCTAACGCAAAGGGTATCACTGCTTCCTCAATATGCTGTACCGCAGCCCTACCGCATTTTTTTCTGCAAAGCAGTTTTTTTTACGATGAATCGTTTTTACGCATTAACACCTACATTACACAAAATTACAACAAACTGGTGTAAAATCAGCAAGCAAAACCATCAAAAACACCGCTGCGTAAGTTCCTTATAATCAGTTATAAATTAAGGGTACTATACACAAGTTTCGCATGTTAAAATTTCAGTTTATGAACACAGATTTCACTGATG
>CALFJA010000104.1 GCA_937877605.1 uncultured Prevotellaceae bacterium
AGGCAGGCTTTGGCAACGAACTTCCCAACAAGAGCATGTTTATCGCACTCTACACGCTTAGTGTAGCTTTCTACATGCCGACCATCGCACTGGCTAACACCGTTGCCTTTACCATTTTGAAGAACAACGGCATGGATACCGTGACTGACTTCCCGCCCATCCGTGTGTTGGGAACCATTGGTTTCATTGCCACCATGTGGTTCGTCAACTGCGCCGTATGGGAAGATGGAAGTTTCTTCTTCACAATCGGTGAAAATGCCCATAAATTCCAGTATACCTATCTGCAGTTCCTGGTATCTGGATTGTTAAGTCTCGTTCTCTTCCTTTACTGTTTGTCGTTACCGGCATGCCGTCTGGAGAAGAAAGAGAAGAAACAGTCGTGGGTTGAGACCTTTGGCTTGGATGCCTTCAAATTGTTCAAGTCGCGTCAGATGGCGCTTTTCTTCATCTTCTCGGCTATGCTTGGTATGTCGTTGCAGGTGACAAACGGATTTGCAGGCCCGTTCCTCACTCACTTCAAAGGCGATGCCGACCCACTCATTTCACAATCGTTTGCGGCCAATAATGCCACCATGCTGACCTCTATTTCGCAGATTAGCGAAGCATTGTGCATTCTGATGATACCTTTCTTCCTGAAGAGATTTGGCATCAAAGGTGTTATGCTGATGTCGATGTTTGCATGGGTATTCCGTTTCGGATTCTTTGGGTTGGGCAATCCAGCCATGCCGGGTGTCGTACTCTTCATCCTGTCCTGCATCGTTTACGGTGTCGCTTTCGACTTCTTCAATGTGTCGGGCGCCATGTTTGTGGACCAGGAATGCGACCCGAGTATAAAGGCTTCGGCACAGGGACTATTCATGCTTATGACCAACGGTCTGGGTGCCACCATCGGTACGCTTGCTGCTGGTGAAGTGGTGAATGCCTTCTGCAAGTGGGAAGGTGGCTACCTCGTAGGCGACTGGCAGACATGCTGGTTCGTATTTGCGGCCTTTGCGCTTGTGGTAGGCGTCGCGTTTGCCTTCGTATTCCATCCCGAGAAAAAGGAAGCCGCTTAATTATTTGTCATAGAATTATCCCTCCTCTTATCAGGCACAGAGGAGGGATTTTTTGAAGACCCATTTTCTACATGAAAGAAGAACGCTATTTCTATGTTCCAGATGCTGCACACCGAGATGAATTGCCGGCCGATGAGGCTGTGCATGCCGTCAGGGTGCTGCGCCTTCAGCCTGGCGACGGTATCTATCTGATAGATGGCGCGGGTACATTCTACCGAGGTGAGGTGACGCTCACCACGGGTAAAAAATGCATGTATAGACTGCAGGAGGCGCTTCCACAGGAAAAGACCTGGCACGGAAACATCCATCTGGCCCTGGCACCGACTAAGATGATGGATAGGGTGGAGTGGCTGGCCGAAAAGGCGACGGAAATAGGTTTCGACCAACTTTCATTCCTGAACTGTCGCTTCTCTGAACGAAAGGAGATAAAGAGCCAGCGGATTGAAAAAATAGTAGTGTCGGCCATGAAACAGAGCCGCAAGGGGTGGTTGCCGAAGGTAAACGCCATGCAATCATTTAAGGATTTTGTAAGTACCGACCGCCATGGTTTGAAGTTCATAGCCCATTGCTATGAAGAGATTCCAACCATAGATTTCTTTACCCAACTTACTGTTGAAAACCACAAAGAAGATGTTACCATCCTAATAGGCCCAGAAGGCGATTTTTCCATCGACGAAGTTAATTTTGCAATGCTTCATGGATTTGTACCTATATCTTTGGGCAATAGTAGGTTACGAACCGAAACGGCTGGTCTTATGGCGGTGGCTATGGCACAAATCGCTAAGCGTAAATAATTGGAAAGTCCGAGCATGGAACAAGGGGAGTTCTGCCGATTGAGGAAGGGATCCCCTTGTGTGTCTCTTTTCGCATTTTGCTTGCAAATTGAAAGTTCATCACTGTCATCACGAACAGGTTTTCATTGATGGAAATTGTTGCCCTCCAATAAAAATGTTATTTTTATTTTGAGTTTAATAAAAAATTTACCTTATATTTGCACCAAATTACATTTTTAAACCTTTTTTAATCTTTAAATCTATCAAACTATGCAGAAAAAATTGCAATTACTAGTGTCTTTGATGCTGTTCTTCGCCACCTCTGTAATGGCGCAGGTTACGACATCGGGTATTAGTGGTCATGTTACATCGGACAACGAAGATGTTATTGGCGCAACTATTACCGCCACGCACAAGCCTTCCGGTACGGTCTATCGCGCTGTGACCAACTCACAGGGCCGCTATTCCGTGCAGGGAATGCGCCCCGGTGGCCCTTACACTGTTGAGGTGACCTACATTGGCTATCAGACAAAAACCTTCAACAATGTGAACTTGCTGCTTGGTGAGAGTCAGAACCTGTCTTGCTCGCTGCAGGAGGATGCCCGCTTGCTTGACGAGTTGGTGGTTACCGGACAGCGCGGTCTGAACGCTTCTAAGACAGGTGCTGCACAAAGCATCAATGCAGAAATGATTAACAACATTCCGTCGGTGACCCACAGCATTTCCGACATCGCCCGTCTCAACCCGCAGGTGAATGTTAACGAGCAGTCGGGAGGTATGTCTTTTGCCGGAACCAACAACCGCTACAACTCTTTCCAGGTTGATGGTGTGATGAACAACGACACCTTCGGTCTGACTTCCAACGGCCAGAACGGTGCGCAGGCCGGCACACAGCCCATCTCCATGGCTACTATTGACCAAATTCAGATCAACATTGCTCCGTTCGATGTTCGTCAGGGTGGTTTCACCGGTGGTGCCATCAATGCTACAACGAAGAGCGGTACCAACAATTTCCATGGTAGTGTTTACGGATTTGGCAACAACGAAGACCTTGTTGGCCGTCATTATCTGAATCCCGATGGATCCTATGCAAAGCCCTATGACAAGGAGAAGGAATATTTGGCAGGTATCACTCTCGGTGGCCCGATTGTCAAGAATAAACTTTTCTTCTTTGTCAACTATGAGCGTTCGAACAAGGAATACCCCAACCTCTATACCTTTGGTTCTGAAGGTTCGAAAGTTCCGACCCAATTGGCCATGAATGTGTTGGATGCAGTTAAGGAGATGGCCGCTATGCAGGGCTACAACTACAACGGACAGTTCTCCACCTCCGACAAGTATGTAAAGAGTGAGAAGTGGGGATTGAAGCTCGACTGGAACATCAACGACTTCAACAAGCTCTCTTTCCGCTACAGCCATGTAGACGGGCAGCAGCTGAATGGCCTGGGCGGTATTGCTTCTGTAAATACCTTCGACCACGAATACGAGTTCCAGCACCGCACCAACACCTTCATGCTGGAGTTGCAGAGCCGCATCTCTCCCGTACTGAGCAACGAGGCCCGTGTTTCGTTCGCAGCAGTTCGCGACCGTCGTGCCGCAGGTACTCCGTTCCCACAGGTGACGGTTTACAATGTAGGTACAGGTGAGAACAAGGGAACCGTGAACATTGGTAACGAATACAGTTCAATGGCCAATGCCCTTGACCAGAACATTTGGACTGTGGAAGACAACTTCACTTGGTACAATGGCAAGCACACCTATACATTCGGTACCCACAATGAATTCTACAATTTCCGCAACCTCTTCATCCAGAATCTTTACGGTTGCTACTACTTTGCCGACTACACCAACTTCATGAACTACTATCAGGGATTCCTCGCAGGCACTCCCGACGGCAGCCTCATCCGCAACTTCTACTTCAAGCAAGCCAATGTCGATGTGACGGGTGATCCCCGTTGGGCAGCAGAGTTTTCTGCAGCACAGCTCGGATTCTATGTGCAGGACAAGTGGGATGCAACTGACAACTTCCAGTTGACTTACGGTCTGCGTATGGACATGCCTATTTTCTTTGACAAACCTGCAGAAAATGCAGCTTTCAATGAATATGCTGCCGCTCAGGGATGGAACTTCAAGACCAACCAGAAGCTGAAGTCCACACCGATGTGGAGTCCGCGTGTAGGTTTCCGCTGGGACATCAAGAACAACCACAAGTACATTCTCCGCGGTGGTGCAGGTGTCTTCACCGGTCGCATCCCGTTTGTTTGGCTGAGCAACAGCTTCTCCAACACTGGTATCCAGCTGGAGTCTTACTCCTCAAGCGGTATCGCCGACATGCGCCTGATTCTCGATCCGAACCGTCAGACCGAGAATGCTGAACTACTGCGTGCCAGCGGTTCGCAGGAGCCCAATGTCTTCGACAAGAACTTCAAGTTTGCCCAGAACGCCCGTCTGAACCTCGGTTTCGACTTCGAGGCACTCGGCATCAACTGGACTGCAGAGGCCATCTACTCGAAAACCCTCCACGATGTGTTCTACAAGAACCTCGCATACGAGGCCACGGGCAAGACCTTCAACCAGATTTATCCCGATCAGCCTTGGGACACCCGTCCGATGATGCAGCGCAAGACCACGGGTACGCCGTACTCCAACATCTATGCCATCTGCAACACTAACAAGGGTTACACCTACAACCTCTCGCTGAAAGCAGAGAAGCGCCTGAACAACCTCGACCTGGCCGCTTCCTATACCTTTACACGCTCGCGTGCCGTAAGTAGCGTGACCTCTTCGACTGCTCATTCCAACTGGCGTAACAACCACACCCACGGCGATCCCAATTCACCCAGACTGGCCAACAGCGGATTCAATGTGCCTCACACCATCAAGGCTTCTGCTTTCTATCACTTCTCAATCGGGCGCAACGAACTGTTGACCACCACCATCGGTCTGATGTACGAAGGTCATAGTGGTGCTCCCTATTCAATCTACAACTATGGCGATATGAACGGCGACGGCTATAACGCCAACGACTTGATGTTCATCCCCACCGATGCACAACTCGACCAGATGGTATTTGTTGACCATCTCGATGCCAACGGACAGGTGGACATACCCGCTGCCGACCAGCGTGAGAACTTCCGTGCATGGCTGCAGAACACTCCGTATCTGCGCGACCACCGCGGACAGTACTACGAGCGCTATGCAGACAACCTCCCGTTCGAATACCATATCGACCTGCACGCTGCAGAGAAAATCAAGTTCGGCAAGGGATCGAAGGCTCATGCCCTGGAAGTTTCCATCGACATCCTGAATGTGGCCAACCTGCTGAATAAGGACTGGGGCCGCTCTTGGGGCAGCTCTTACATGAGCCAGTACTTCTCGCCGCTGACCTATATGAACAACGGACGCTACCAGTTTACTGGCACAGCCACGACTCCGCTGGTTTATCCCAGTTCATACTACAGCCGCTGGCGCGGCCAGATTGGTGTGAAGTACACCTTCTAATCTGGAAATACAGCATCCCAATAATCGGGGCGGAAGATCGTAAAGGTCTTCCGCCTCTTTTCGTTTTTGCCAGTTTTTCTGCAACCGAATGTGCCCTCAATCAAGAAAACAGTAAAAAAATGCGACATGCTCTCCGGGCGTTTTTGAGACCTTTTGCCCTTCGGGATTAACATCCGTTCACACTTCTTAACTGAAAACGGTCTGCAACACCTTGCTTTTTGCAGGATGCACCTGCGCTGCCCGCTACTACGCTGGCGAACCAATGCTATCCCGACATGTTCATGAACTGCACCAGCCTGACGACGGCTCCCGACTTGCCAGCACCGACACTGGCGGAGGGATGCTATTCAAGTATGTTTGTAAACTGCACTAACCTGAACTATGTGAAGTGCCTTGCCACCGACATATCGGCCGACAACTGCACCACCAACTGGCTCGCCAATGTTGCTGCTACGGGCACATTTGTCAAGGCTGCAACCATGAACGACTGGACTGTCGGCCTGGATGCTAACGATGATGTCAGCGGCATACCCCAGGGATGGACGGTTGAGGATTACAGCACCGAACCAGCCAAGATAGCGTATGCCGTGCAGACCCAATCCAACTACTATTACCTCTATTTCACCTATCGCACTGAAGAACTGGAAGTAGGAGGCTCGTTCACACCGGAAGGTTCCTCGACCGCCGAAACCATCACGGGTCTGTGGAGTGGCGACGAGGTGACGGACTACCAAAATGGCCCAGCGTGGTATAGTGGTTACGGTTGGGCGCAAAAGGTTATAAAAGTGAATATAGAGTCATCGTTCCGGGATGTGAAGCCCAAAAACGGTCGTGCATGGTTCCAGGGTATGCGCAATATTATTCTGTTCAATGGCCTCGACAATCTTGACACGAGCGAGATGACCGACATGGGATTTATGTTCTCGGCGTGCAAATGTTCGGATTTGAGCGCTATTGCCAACTTCAACACATCGAAGGTGACGAATATGGAATGGATGTTCCAGAATTGTACATTCACATCGCTCGACCTCAGCGGCTGGGATGTGAGTCATGTCACCGACATGAAAAACATGTTCCGTGGCTGCTCGAAAGTGAAAACGCTGAATGTGGCAGGATGGAACACCGCCAATGTGGAGAATATGGCAGTCATGTTCTATGCCTGCAACGCACTGAAAAGCCTCGACCTGAGTTCGTGGAATACCAGCAAGATTACCAGCACCGAGGCCATGTTCTATAACTGCAACAACCTCTCCACACTCACGCTTGGCAGCGGATGGGACATGTCTCATGTCACTTCTATGGAAGATATATTCTATGGCTGCGAGGACCTCGGCAATACGCTCGATGTTTCTTTCTGGAATACTGGCAATGTTGAAAACATGAGCGCGATGTTCTACGGCTGTACTGGTCTGTACAGTCTCGATGTGAGCCACTGGAACACAGCCAAGGTGACGGACATGAGTTCCATGTTCTACAACTGCAACTTCCTCAATCCACTCGATGTGAGCAATTGGGACACGGGTAATGTCACCGATATGAGGGCAATGTTCTCTAGCTGCTACAACTTAGGGGCGCTGGATGTGAGCGGATGGAACACTTCCAATGTTGGGAGCATGAATTATATGTTTAGCAACTGCCGTGCCCTGTCGGCATTGGATGTGAGCGGATGGGACACAGGCAAGGTTGGTCATATGGATAATATGTTTGAGAATTGTAGCACATTGGGCACTCTTGATATCAGCCATTGGGATATGAGTAAGGTAGTGGAAGTGTATTCGATGTTCTCCGGGTGTGCCATGCTTGAATCGGTTGACATGAGCGTACTCAGCACATGTTCTGCAATCAACTTGAACAGCATGTTCAAGGACTGTTCGGCACTGACCACCCTGAACCTAACGAACCTCTATACGGGCAATGTCACCAACATGGGTTCGATGTTCTCCGGCTGCACGCAGCTGAAAGAAGTCTTTGTGAGCAACCTGTGGAAGACAACAAAAGTAACCACCGACGATGATATGTTCACCGGTTGCGCCGCCATCGTGGGCGAAGACGGAACTACATATGATGAAGCAAATGTGACCAAAGACTATGCACACTACAACGCTGGCGGTTATCTCCGCAATGGTGGCGACATTACCTTCGGTCCGCAGCCTTATGTCATCTACGATGCCGACAACACTACTGTCTATCTGACCTACAGCGACCAAATGCTCGCTGCGACCGACACCTTTACGCCCGACGGAACATCAACCCCCGTCACAATCAACAATCTCTGGTATGGCGAGGCAGCCATTACCCCTATCTCATATTCTTCAGTATGGGCGCGCTATGCTTCTGAGGCTACAAAGGTGGTCATTGAGCCCGCGTTCAGTCAGGCAAGGCCCACATCCACCGCAGATTGGTTCGCATGGATGGGGTCTCTCGAAAACATCAGCGGAATGGAGTACCTCAATACCAGCGAAGTGACCAGTATGTACGGAATGTTCCGCGGCTGCTACGCACTGACCAGTATAGATGTGAGCCATTTCGACACGCAGAATGTGACCGACATGGGGTGGATGTTCTACAATTGCCGTGAGGTGCAGTCGCTCGATATGAGCGGATGGAACACCGCCAATGTAGAACGGATGAATGTAATGTTCAGTGATTTCGGAGCCAAGACGCTCGACCTGAGTTCGTGGAACACCGCCAAGGTGAAGACAATGCCCCAGATGTTCTCTACTCCCAGTCTGCAAGCCGTGTACATAGGAGACGGGTGGACTACCGCAGCCGTTGAAAATCCGTACGATCCTGTCACGCAATTATCCTACCAGATGTTCGCTTACTGTACTTCCATCATCGGCGAGGACGGCACGACATACAGCGAGGCAGCGGCAAAGGACCAGACCGTGGCACACGATGGAGCTGGCGGTCTTATGCGTAGACACCACGACAGTTACACCGTGACAATACCTTCGTCGGGCATTGCCACCTTCTCCGCCGACAGGAATGTGAGCATTCCGGCAGGACTCAACGCCTATACCTGCACCACCTACAACGAAGGGACCAAGACCATCAATGCTCCCGACCTCAGCGGCAGCGTCATTCCGTTCGAGACCGATGTGCTGTTGACGGGAACGGCAGGGGAGACCTATACGCTGACTGCCACCACGGGCGAGGCGGAGGCTATTGAAAACAACGCCCTTGTGGCCGTCACCGTACCGACGCATGTGGCACAGACCGCTGGTGACTACACCAACTTCATGCTTTCGAGTGGGTCGTTCGTGAAAATAAAGGACGATACCGCCGACAAGAAGATGCCTGCCAACAAGGCTTATCTGCAAGTACTTACCGACCAGTTGCCTACAGATCCCAACGCCGTTATCGGAATCAACTGGGGAGAGGGTGGCACAACGGACATTTCAACCTTCCACACGATGCCTTCTTCCATCTCCGATGGTATCTACGACTTGTCGGGACGAAAGGTTACGGCAGAGCAACTGCAAAATGGAATCTACATCATTAACGGTAAAAAAGTTTACATTCAGAAGCGATGACAACAAAAGCAAACAGAACGACATATTCAATTCCCACGACGGATTTTGTAGGGACCACAGGCATTGAACCGCTGTTGGGGCTGAGCCTGCCTGTTGACCCTGGAAGCGAAGGTGACCAGACTCACGCCGATGCACCCCGGAAGGACTGGGGAAATCTTTGGGATGATTCCTCCATTCCGGAAAACATAGATGCCTGGAACATGTCTTCCAGGTAAAGAAACGATAGGGATAAAACAACAGATCCCAAGCAGCCATTTTCTAAAAGCCGCCCAAACAGAATGCGTTTGGGCGGCTTTTGCTGTCCGTTTGGGCCCCAACGGAGTGTATTTGAGGCTTAAATGCAACTCGTTGTTAATCAGCGGCTTGCCTGTTTGACAGTTTGCCTGTTTAGTCGTTTATGAAATGGAGTATTTCGTTGATGGCATCGGGGTGGAACCAGACGATTTCGCCGTCGCGTTTGAACCAGGTGAGTTGCTTGCGCATGTATTCACGGGTGTGTGACTGTATCTGTCTGACAGCCTCCTCCAGGCTGATGGTGCCGTCGAAGAAGTTGAAGAGTTCCTTGTACCCGACGGTGTGGAGTGCCGTCAGGTGCCGCTGTGGGTAGACGCTGCGTGCTTCGTCAAGGAGTCCGCCTTCCATCATGTCGAGCACACGCTGGTTGATGCGGCGGTAGAGTTCCTCCCTGTCGCGGTTGAGGCCGATTTTCACAATTTCGAAGGAGCGCTGTTTGGCGGTGTTGGTCCGGTAGGAGGTGTAGGTCCGGCCTGTCTGGTGACAGATTTCCAGGGCGTGTACAACGCGTCGGGGATTCTGTCGGTCGACGATGGCCCAGTGCTCGGGGTCCAGCCGCTGCAACTCGTCTGCCAGCGCAGGGAGCCCTTCTTCGTTCAGCCGGCGCTTCATCTCGGTCCGGATGTCGTCGCGCACGGTGGGAATGTCGTCGATGCCGCGGCAGACGGCATCGATATACATCATGCTTCCACCACTGAGAAGCAGTGTGTCGTGTGTGTTGAAAAGATTTTCGAGCAGTTTCAGCGCATCCTGTTCGTAGCAGGCGGCGCTGTAGTAGTCGCCGATGGTGTGGCTGCCCACAAAAAAATGCTGCACCCGCTGTTGCTGTTCAGCAGTGGGTGCAGCAGTTCCAATGGGGAGTTCACGGAAAATCTGTCTGGAATCGGCATTGACGATGGGGCTGTTGAGGTGTTCTGCCAGTTGCAGTGCCACCTCGGTCTTTCCCACGGCAGTGGGACCCAGCAGGACAACGAGCCGCTTCATCAGTGAATGATTCCGCGTTTGGAGTTGCTCACGAAATCGATGATGTATTGGATTTCAGGGGTAATGGTGAGGTTCTTCTTGATTTCCTCGATACCTTCGGCAAGCACGCCCTTGCTGTAGAGCAGCCGGTAGGCGTCGTGTATGAGGCTGATGAGATCGTTGTCGAATCCTCTGCGGCGCAGTCCGACGAGGTTCAGACCTGCATATCGGATGGGCTCCTTGCCTGCAATGATGTAAGGCGGAATGTCTTGAGAGAACCTGCATCCTCCCTGTATCATCACATAGCCTCCCACATGGCAGAACTGGTGGCAGAGCACGCCTCCGCTGACGATGGCATTGTCGTCGACGATGGCCTCACCGGCAAACTTTGTCTGGTTGCCGATGATGCATCCGCTGCCGAAAACGCAGTCATGAGCGATGTGTACGCCTTCCATGAGCAGGTTGTTCGAGCCTACCTTGGTGACTTGTTTCGAGAAGGTGCCGCGCGAAATGGTGACACCCTCGCGGATGCTGTTGCCGTCGCCTATTTCGCATGTGGTTTGTTCGCCGTGGAACTTCAGGTCTTGTGGCTTGGTGGAGATGCTCGCACCAGGGAAGAACTCATTGTTGTTGCCGATGCGTGCCCCTACATGGATGGTCACGCTGTTCTGCAACACATTGTTGTCGCCCATCACCGTGTCCTTGTCTATATAGCAGAAAGGCCCGATGAGGTTGTTTTCGCCTAGTTTCGCTTCTGGATGTACAAAAGCCAATGGACTGATTTGATTCATATCTGTGGGGTTATTTGTTTTTTACTATCTGTGCAGTCAGCAGTGCTTCGGTGACCATCTTCTCGCCGACGAAGGCATAGCCGTGGATGGTACAGATGCCGTGGCGGATGGGACCGATGAGTTCTACGCGGAAAATGAGCGTGTCGCCTGGTACAACTTTCTGTTTGAACTTGACATTTTCGATGCTGATGAAATAGGTGGACCACCGTTCCGGCTCTTCTTTCTGGCTCAGGACGAGCAGACCACCCACCTGTGCCATGGCTTCCAGCTGCAAGACACCGGGCATGACGGGTTCCGTGGGGAAGTGTCCGACGAAGAACGGCTCATTGGCAGTGACATTCTTCACGCCGACAATGGTGTTACCTTCCATGGAAACAATCTTGTCGACCAGCTGCATGGGGTAGCGGTGGGGAAGAATGTGCTTGATTTGGTTATTGTCGAGCACGGGTGTGGCATTTGGATCGAATGTCGGTGCTTGTATTTCATTCCTGCGGATGTCCTTGCGAACCAGTCTTGCAAACTTGTTGTTGATGGTATGTCCTGGCTTGGTAGCCACTATGCGGCCTTTTATCGGGCGTCCGATGAGGGCCATGTCGCCAATGATGTCGAGCAGTTTGTGGCGCGTACATTCGTTGTCCCACTGGAGGGGGCGGTGCTGAATGTAGCCGATATTGGTGGCATCCATGTGCGGAACCTTGAGCACATCGGCCAGATGGTCGAGTTGTTCCTGTGTCACCTGCCGTTCGTAAATGACGATGGCGTTGTCCAGGTCGCCGCCTTTGATAAGGTTGAGCTCCAGCAACGGGAGTATGTCACGGACGAAAACGAAGGTGCGTGCAGCCGCTATGTCGGTCGGATACTTTGAAATATCGTCGAGGGTGGCAAACTGGCTGCTGATGAACTTTGACTCGAAGGAGCACATGGCAGTAACGGAGAACTCCTCGTCGGGTAACAGCGTGATGCACGAGCCGGTCTCTTCGTCCTTGAGTTCCATCTTGTGGCGGACCACATAATAGTTCTTGAGTGCTTCCTGCTCCTCAATGCCCACCTCAATGATTTTCTGTACATATAGAATTGCCGATCCGTCGAGAATCGGGAACTCGGGTCCGTTCACCTGTATGAGACAGTTGTCGATGCCCATGGCGTAGAGGGCAGAGAGGCCGTGCTCCACAGTAGAGACTTTGATGTCGTCCTGTGCCAGTACGGTACCGCGCTGTGTGTCAACCACTTTCTCGGCCAGTGCCTTTATGATGGGTTGCCCTTCAAGGTCGACACGCTGGATTTGATAGCCGAAGTTTTCGGGAGCGGGGTTGAAAGTGACGGTCAGGTCCAGACCGGTATGCAGTCCCTTGCTGCTGAGTGAGAAACTGCCCTTAAGTGTTGTTTGTCTTGTTGCGTGCATTATTCTGCTTGTTTGTTTTTCAGTTCTTCTACTTCTTTCTGCAGTTTGTTCAGCTGCTTATAGATTTCCGGCAGTCGCTGGTAGATGACCTGCGACCGGAAGAAACCGTTGGTGTTCATTGCCGGTGTGCCGATGAGGGTCTGGTTGTCTTTCAGACTGCTGGGAACGCCGGCCTGTGCGCCGAGGTTCACCTTGTTGCCAATGGTGATATGGCCTGCCACACCCACCTGTCCGCCGAACATACACCACTGTCCAACCTTTGTACTACCGGCAATGCCTACCTGAGCGGACATCACAGTGTTTTCGCCAATGTCGGTATTGTGTGCAATCTGGACGAGGTTGTCGAGCTTAACGCCCCGACGCACAAAGGTACTGCCCATCGTACTGCGGTCGATACAGGTGTTGGCACCGATCTCTACATTGTCTTCGATGGTTACGATGCCTATTTGTGGAATCTTGTCGTAGCCGTTCGGCGTCGGTGCGAAGCCGAAACCATCGGCACCTATGACGCATCCGGCGTGGAGTGTTACCTGGTTGCCGAGCTTGCAGCCGTGGTAGATGGTCACATTGGGATATATCTTGCAGTTGTCACCTATGGTTACATGTTCTCCGATGAAGGCATGCGGATAGATTTCGCAGCCGTTTCCCACGGAGGCTCCGTCGCCGATGTAGGCGAAAGCGCCAATGTAGACATCCTGTCCGACCTTTGCCGTGGGCGAGATGAATGCCAGCGGGTCGATGCCGGTCTTCTTTGGCTGTGCGGCGGCGTACATCTGCAATAGTTTAGCCACGCATTCGTAGGCGTTCTTCACTCGTATCAGGGTCGTCTCCACGGGATGTTCCAGTGCGACATCCTCGTTGATGAGGACGATGCTCGACTTGGTTTCGTAGACGAAGTGGATGTATTTGGGATTAGCCACGAAGGAGATGGCTCCCGGGCGGCCTTCTTCAATTTTTGCGAAGGTGTTCACTGCTGCATTCGGATTACCCTCGACGGTGCCTTGCAGGAACTGTGCTATTTGTTGTGCTGTGAATTCCATATTGGTATTTCAGGTCTGTTTCAAATGCAAATATAGTGTTTTTTCTTTAGATACGCTGTGAGCACAAATAATATTTACGATTTTTTTTGGTCAGTGCTTCACCGCTAAGTAATTCCGATGCCTCGGAAATGTCTTTTACCTGTCCATCCTTGAACAGGATACTGATGTGCTCTTCGGCTGGGTTGTACATGTATTTCTCGATGGTGTTGGCACTGATGAAGTAGGCTGCGTCCTCGAACGGGACATTGAAATGAGTTGCCAGTTCATGCTGTAATTGCTCTATTTTCTCAGGTGCGAACGGCTCGTTACTTATCTCCACTTGGAAAGGCCGTCGTTCGAGCAGGTCCTTTGCCAGACGGGAGAGCACTGTGTCGTCGTGCAAAGCCCAAATCTTGATGCTGCTCCAGATGTCGTTGTCGTCCAGCATCTTGTAGCATTCGTATGCTTCCGGATGGCTTTCAAAGTGTTGGCGGTCGACATCGTGTTCAAGGAAGTATTTCAGTGGGGGAGTGGCAAACACCTCTTTTCCTTCCTGCGTGAGTCGTTTGGCGCGCAGGAGCAGGTTGACCAGTATCTTTTCGCAGGCAACGGTGGTGCGGTGGAGGTATACCTGCCAGTACATCAGCCGCCGCGAGGTGAGGTAGTTCTCTATGGAATAGATGCCTTTTGCGTCGACCACGAGACGGTCGTCGACCACATTGAGCATCTTAATGATGCGGGCGGAGCCGATGTTGCCTTCGTCCACTCCGGTGAAGAAACTGTCCCGGCGCAGATAGTCCAGCCGGTCCATGTCCAGTTGGGAACTGATGAGCTGGTGGAGGAATCGTTTGGGGTATGTGTTCTTGAAAATCGCGATGGCCATGGTCAGTGCCCCGTTCATCTCCGCATTGATTTCCTCCATCATGCGGAGCGACACATCCTCGTGGGTGATTCCTTTCATGAGGGTGTTTTCCAATACATGCGAGAAGGGTCCGTGTCCGATGTCGTGCAGGAGAATGGCTGCCTCGACTCCTTCTGCCTCGCTGTCGAAGATGAAGATGCCTTTCTGGCTGAGCGTCAGGATGGCCTCGCCCATGAGGTGGTAGGCACCCAGGCTGTGCTGAAAGCGTGAATGCTGCGCACCCGGGTAGACCATGGAGGTGAGTCCAAGTTGCTTGATTCGTGCCAACCGCTGGAAAAGCGGGTGTTTCACCAAGTCGAGCAGCAGCCCTTGCCTCACCTTAATGAAGCCAAAGACGGGGTCGTTGATGATTTTGTATCCGTTCATTCCATTTCTTTCCATGTTTATAGTTCGCTCTCCTTCATGCGCTCGGCATTTTCAGCCACGGTCAGTGCGTCGATCATGTCCTGTATGTTGCCGGAGAGGAATCCGTTCAGGTCGTGCGTGGTGTAGCCGATGCGATGGTCGGTCACGCGTCCCTGCGGGAAATTGTATGTTCTTATCTTAGCACTTCGGTCGCCGGTGGATACGAGCGACTTACGGCGCGAGGCGATGTCGTCCATGTATTTCTGGTGTTCGCGGTCGTAGATGAAGGTGCGCAGCCTGGACAGGGCGCGTTCCTTGTTCTTTGGTTGGTCGCGTGTCTCGGTACACTCAATCAGTATTTCCTCCACCTCTCCGGTATTGGGGTTTTTCCATGGATAGCGCAGACGCACGCCGGATTCCACTTTGTTGACATTCTGTCCACCGGCGCCCGACGAACGGAAGGTGTCCCACTTGATGTCGCCCTCGTTGATGTTCACTTCAAACCTGTCGGCCTCGGGCAGCACGGCCACGGTGGCGGCGCTGGTGTGCATACGGCCTTGTGTTTCCGTGGCGGGAACACGCTGCACGCGGTGTACGCCGCTTTCGTATTTGAGCACGCCATAGACGCCGTCGCCACTCACGGCGAAGTCAATCTCCTTGAATCCGCCCACTGCTCCTTCGCTTTCGCTGGTTACGCTAAGTTGCCATCCTTTCGAGTCGCAGAACTTCTTGTACATCTGGAAGAGGTCGCCGGCAAACAGTGCGGCCTCGTCGCCGCCCGTTCCGGCACGGATTTCCATCTGTACATTCTTGGCATCCTCGGGGTCTTTCGGCACGAGTGCCAGTTTTATTTCCTCTTCGATTTGCGGGCGCAGTGCCTCGTTATCGCTCAGTTCAGCCCGGGCCATCTCTTTCATGTCGGGATCCGACTCGTTGGCGAGCATGTCTTTTGCCTCGGCAATGCTGTTGAGGCAGGCAATGTATCGTTTTCTTGCCTCCACAATGTCACTGAGTTCCTTGTATTCGCGCGTGAGTTTCACAAAACGCTGCTGGTCGGCAATGACAGAAGGGTCGGTAATGAGCGTCGCCACTTCTTCGAATCGGGCCTCAAGGCCTTCCAATTTCTGTAGTATAGAGTTGTTTTCCATATTCTTTGCTGTATAGGACAGGGCGTTTTTCCTAAGAGTGCAAAGTTAAGCAAATAGTTGTGTTCTTCCAACATTATTGGTCGGAAAGCGATGTTTTTTCTCCTTTTCTTCTGTATTTATGTGGTGTTTGTGCCGTCGCCTCCTGATAGGAATCAGAAAAGGCGGTGTTTCCACTGCCGTTTGGACCAGGCATTATATGTGTGTCGGGTCGAAATGGTTATCTGGCTGGGAATCAGTATTTTAGCATATCTCTTCCCAAAGCCGTCCAAACGCTGTCCGTTTGAGCCCCAAACACACAACGAAAGGGCCCCAAACGGAGCGCGTTTGGGGCCCTTTCGGAAAACGGGTGTAAGATGATGAGGAAGGTGGAATGAGTAAGGTGTTTTATTTTTTCCAGATTTCCCATGTGGCAAGTGCCTGCAGGTGGAGCATTTCCAACCCATTTTTCACCTGTGCTGCGCGCTCTTCTCCGTTGCGAAGGAAGAGTGTCTGTTCGGGATTGTAGATGAGGTCGTAGAGCAGATGCCGGCTGCCGATTGCCTGATAGGGTATGGGTGGGCAATTGTCTGCCTGCGGATACATGCCCAATGGTGTGCAGTTGACGATGATATGGTGTGTGTTGAGCAGTTCGAGAGTCACTTGTTCGTAGGTCAGACAGCCAGGCTTTGCGGTGCGGCTGACGCATTTTGAGCCGATGCCCAGCCCTTGCAGGGCATATTCCACGGCCTTGGAGGCGCCGCCGGTGCCCAGGATGAGTGCCGAGCGATGGTGCGGTTGGAGCAGCGGTTGCAGGCTCTGTGCAAATGCAGGGGCGTCGGTGTTGTAACCATGCAGGCTTATTTCTTGTCCGTTGCGCTCTATGCGTACCACATTTACGGCTCCGATGGCTTTCGCATTGTCGGAAATTTGGTCGAGCATAGGGATGATTTGCTGCTTATAGGGAATGGTGACATTGAATCCTTTCAGCAGTGGTATGCCCTCGATGAGCGGCCGCAGTTCTTCGAGGCTACGCAGCGGGAAATTGTCGTAGGTGGCTTGTATGTGTTCACTGTTGAACTTCCGGTTGAAGAAATTCCTGGAGAAGGAGTGCCCGAGAGGGTAGCCAATGAGTCCGTATCTGTCCATATCCTATTTCTCAGCCATGTAGAGGGTACATATTCCAAAGGTAAGCCGTGAGAAAGACATCTTCCTGAATCCTGCCCGTTGCAGGATTTCGGTCATCGTCTCTCCCTGAGGAAACGCCTCGATGGAGGCCGTGAGATACTCGTATGCCTTACGGTCGCCCGACAGCAGCCGCCCGTAGAGGGGCAACAAGGTGTGGGTATAGATCCAGAACAGTTGGCGCATGGGGAATGCAATGGGTCGGGTCAGTTCGACGATGCGGAGTTGTCCGCCTGGTTTCAGCACGCGGTACATCTCCTGCAATCCGAGGTCCAACTGCTGGAAGTTGCGAATGCCGAATGCTGCTATGACAGCATCGAATGTGTTGTCGGCAAAGGACATGTGGAGACAGTCCTCCCGTTGGAAATGGATGGTGTCTGCCATGCCTCTTTCCTGGACTTTCTTCTGTGCCACGCGGAGCATTTCCTCGGCCAGGTCGATGCCGATGACTTCCCTTGGACGGAGCAATTGTGCGGCACGGATGGCAAAGTCGCCCGTTCCCGTGGCTATGTCGAGGACTGCCTGCAGGGTATCGGTGGATTGTAGCGTGCGCAGTGCCTTCGTACGCCAGTAGCGGTCGATGTTGAGGGAGAGACGGTGATTCAGCGTGTCGTAGGAAGGTGCGATGTTATTGAACATCTGTTCCACCTGAACAGCCTTCTCGCCCTGCTGGCTGTAAGGCTTAATCTTTTCCTGTTTGTACATTTTCCTGCTTTTCTTTGTCGTATGCGTCGAAAGCGTTCACCACGCGGGTGACCAGTTTGTGGCGTACGATGTCTTTCTGCGTGAGGCGCACAATGCCAATGCCCTCTACACCTTCGAGTATGCGGATGGCCTCGCGTAGCCCGCTCTTTTGGTCGCGTGGCAGGTCTACCTGGGTCATATCGCCCGTGATGATCATCTTGGAATTCCATCCCATGCGGGTCAGGAACATGCGGATTTGGGCGGTAGTGGTGTTCTGTGCCTCGTCAAGTATGATGACAGCGTCGCTCAGTGTCCTTCCCCGCATAAAGGCCAGGGGTGCTATCTGGATGATTCTCTTCTCTATCATGTCCTGGAGCTTGGCCTGGGGAATCATGTCCTCAAGGGCATCGTACAAGGGTTGCAGATAGGGATCGATTTTGTCTTTCATGTCGCCTGGCAGGAACCCGAGTTTCTCCCCGGCTTCGACGGCAGGGCGGCTGAGTATTATTTTTCTGGCCGTTCGCTCCTTCAGGGCCTTCACTGCCAGGGCAATGCTGAGATAAGTCTTGCCTGTTCCGGCCGGACCTACGGCAAAGACCATGTCGTTCTGGGTGTAGGCGTCAATGAGCGCCTGCTGGTTTTCGGAGCGTGCTTTTATGGGATTGCCGGTAGTGGAGTAGACAACGACTCCCTTGATGCTGTCTTCCTTTGTGTTGCGCCCGTTGAAGATGTCGATGAGGTCTTCTTCGCTCATCTTGTTGTATTTGGCTATGTGGTTCCTGATGGCAAGGAAAGTCTTGTTGAATCGCTCCAACTCGTCGTCGTCGCCCAATGCTTTGATAACGCTTCCCCTGGCAGTTATGCGCAGTTTTGGAAAGAGGCTCTTGAGCATTTGCATGTGGCTGTTGCCGACGCCGTAGAAAGCCGACGGGTCAATGTCGTCAATGATGAAGTGTCGTTCGTTCATACAGAAGTTGTTTTTATCTGACGGTAATGTGGAAGCAGCCTTGCTTGCGCTCATATTTGATGTAGCATCGCCCTTGTTCCCGTTTGTCTCGGAGTACTTCCGAGAGTATCCACTTGAGCGTGTCGTTACGAACCGTGCGCCGTGGCTGTTGCTGTGTCTGGACGGCACGATAGCGGTTGTAACTGATGTCGAAGGTGGTTGCATACATGTGACAGCTGTTTTCCGTTGCATTCGGATTGTGCTTCCTGAGCCGGTCCACATCAGCCTTGCTGCGGGTGATGCTCGTTACGATGATTTTATGGAGTGGAACGCCTTTTATCTGGAGGCTATCGAAGAAACTCTGTCCGATGTCTTGCAGCAGTTCTGCCGCTCGTGGGACAAGATAGGGAATGCTGCTGTTCAGCCGACCGACATCGTAATAGGGACAACTGGAGGCGTAGACGAGTTCCGCTTTTCTTTCCTCTGCTTCTTGCCTGTCAGCCACGGGCTGGATGCCCCACCTCCGTGCTGCCGACATCTGCAGGTCGTTGGTGTCGGGAAAGGCTTGTGAAAAGTTGTTGACGCTCCATATTTTGTGCTTTACCTGATTGCCATTGCCATCGAAAAACATGGATGCTGATTCCGGAATTCTTTCCGCGGTATTCTTGTTATATGTGTCTTGTATATCTTTGGAAGTCTGTTCATTCAAGGTCAATGTGTCTTTATCAGTCAAAAGCGAGTCTGCCTTGACTTGATTTCGTTCTTCTGCTATGGAGGGGAATGCACATCTTGCGATGGCTAAAAGCAGTACCACAATGCAAAAACCTTGCAGAAAGCGTATCTTGGAAATCTTCATTATTCTTTCATGAAATCGTGTTAGCATGCAAATTTACGAAAAAATGAGTGTACGATGAAAAGAAAATACCATTCTTTTTGGTTTGGTGGTTTGGTGTTTAGGTAATTAATCTGTTATTTTGTAAACGTTTTTATGCCTATTTCTTTTTAGATGCAGAACTTTAACAGATTATTAATGTTGGCCGTTGGTGTATCTCTTGCAGGCTCGGTAATGGCACAAGTCAAGACGGTAAAGTTGATTCATAAAGTTGACAGTGTCTTGACGGGTATGTACAATAAGGTGGATTACGACACGGCCTACATGTCTCGTCCCGGCCATCGTTTCAAAATAAAGCTATTAACCAATCTCTCCCGATTTGAACTTATTGCCAAAGGCAAAGATATGGAGCTCGATTGGAAAAACAAGCCACGGTCGTCAGCCAGTATAGAAGTGAGTTTTTTGGATGTGTCCGCAGGCTTTAGCATAAACACAAGCGGTATTGGAGACAAGAATAAGGATTTAGAGTTCAACCTGAATAGCTACGGCAATCGTTTTAGTATAGATGGCAGCTATCTCGTTTCGAAGACCGTTGCCGGCAATACGCGATACTACGACAACTCATTCCGCATAAATGAAGGTTTGTTGAAGTGGAAAACATTGAATGTTACGGGTTACTATACATTCAATTATCGGCATTTCTCCTTCCCGGCAGCATTCTCTCAATCCTATATACAGAAGCGGTCAGCCGGCTCTTTCCTTGCAGGATTAACCTATCAGAACCATAGTATAAAAGTGTTGGAAGAGACAGAGAGTGACTATACAAACATCCGGCAGCGCATGGATTTCTTAAGTGTAGGTGGAGGCTATGGCTATAATTATGTTCCCAATAAGCGGTGGCTGTTCCATCTTTCCTCATTACCGACATTGGTAGTATATGCTGAGGATGTGGTAAAGATGGACGATACAAGCGTAAGAACCAAAATTGATTTTCCGACCTTTATATTGAATGGTCGTGCAGCGGTTATCTACAATTTCAACACGAAGTATTTCGCTGGCTTAACCCTTGTGGGCAATAAACTGATAAACCGTCACAAAGGAACCACTACAGAGGAAAACAAATGGTTGGGGAAACTCTTTTTTGGTTTCCGCTGGTAAGCAATAGAATCCTATTTCCGGAAGAATCCGATGCGATGTGAGTTCCCCTTCTTGTCGACGGAGCGCAAGATGTAGGTTCCTCTGGGCAATCGGCTGATATCGACGGCTCCGTTTTGCAGCCGGCGTGCATCCACTTGGACACCTTGCAGCGTCTCTATGATGAATACATTGTCCTTTGCCGGAAGTCTGTCTGCAGTCAACCGGAGCCACTTTCCGTCGTGTTCCATCATCTTGGCACCAGGTATTGGCCTGCGCTCTTCCAACTGTTGGAGCGGCTGACTCTCCTTCCCGAAACGGTCCATGGCCGTCACTGCGAAGAAGTAACGCTTGGAATAAGCCTCCGGCAGCATGAATCGTGTACTGGGAATTCGTACTGAAAGCAGGTTTTCACCACGGCTTGTGTCCACGGGGAAGGTCTTGCTAAAGTATATGTTGTACAGGGGTGCGTCGCCTTTCCAATGTAGTGTTACCTTTCCTAATGGGGAGATGCTCACTTGTAGGTCTGTGGGCTGGTGCGGTTGGGAGGTAGTTTCCCATTCGAGTGGTGGTACCAGTGCCGGATGCTGGTAGAACTTGTCTTTGGCAAAGTCGTAGATGCCCTTTGTGTTGTCGGTGAAAAACTTGCTTCGGAAGTAGACCTGTCCGACACCTTGCAGCCGGCTGACTTCCATCTCCCGTACGATGTCAGCCAATGTCCAGTTCCCTTCTTTCGGATGCAACAGGTAGATGCCCAGCCCGGCACCTATATGCCGGCCGTGGCTGTTTTCCTTCCAGTCCAGGAGGAAGGGGTAGAAGTTATTCCCCTTGAAGTACATCATGGGCAGGAGCATGTCCATCCATCCTTGCCTGAGCCATCCCTGCGCATCCTGATGGACGCGGCTGTAGGCGTTCCACCCTCTGGAGGAATAGCGGGTCAGGTCCTTGAATTTGCCGATGGGCGAGCAACTCGTCTTTACCCAGGGCTTCTGTGCTTTCACCCTGTGGTGAATGGTTTCCACAATGCGGTCTATGTTTTTTCTCGCAGTACTGGCGTTGGTCTGCTTCTTCCAGTCCTCCGGGTAGCGAATGTAGTCCAGATGGATGCCGTCGACATCATACCGGCTTATAATTTCCTCGCAGATGTCGGCCAGATAGGTGGCGGTCTGGCTTTTCTCGGGATTCAGGTATCCTTCTTGTCCAACCTTAATAATATTGTCAGGCATCCGTTCCCTCAGCCGCTTGCACCCTGGTGCGTTCCATTTGCCCACCGGTATGGTCACTACCCAGGCGTGGCATTCCATTCCGCGGCGGTGACACTCGTCGATGGCGAATTGCAGTGGGTCGTAGCCAGGGGACTGTCCGACGGTTCCCGTGAGGCAAGCGTCGAAGGGTTCGTATTGGGACGGATAGATGGTGGTAGCCCGTATGCGTGTCTGGAGCAGTACCATGTTGATGCCGGCGGCCTGCAACTTGTCCAGGATTTCGGTGAGCTCTCTTTGCTGTTGCCGGGCTGTCTGGGAGTTTCCGGCATAGTTTTTTGGCCAGTCAAGACCTCCGATGGTGGTCAGCCACACGGCACGAATCTCGTGTTTGGGCGTTGCTGTTTGTCCATTGAGCGATGCCGACAATATAATAAGGTATATAAAGAGGAAAAATCTATATAGTTTCATTTGGTGCTTCAGTGATATCTACTGCAAATATACAACATATTTGTGGGGCTACACAAAAAAGGAAGGCACAAAACTCAAACAAATTTGGTTTTGTGCCTTCCTCATTGCGCCTTTCTCGGGATTGACATTCGTCCATCCCTTCCTGCCACGGGCTAAGCAATACATAATAAAAAAGCAAAGACTCAAATGAATTCGGTCCTTGCTTTCTTAGTCATGTGACTCCCGCGGGATTCAAACCCACAACCTTCTGATCCGTAGTCAGATGCTCTATTCAGTTGAGCTAGGGAGCCAGCAATATCGTTTTTGCGACTGCAAAGTTAACACTTCTTCATGTAACTGCCAAAACTTTTCTTTATTTTTTTTGAGAATAAAAAAGCGGAGCCTTGTTTTTGGGCTCCGCTTTTCTTATGAAACATGGTGTGCGGTCTTTGTTTCCGAATCTCCGGAATGGGAAAAGAAAACCTGTACGCCTGCTATTTGATGAGGTCTACACTGCGTTTGAGGAACTCGTTGAGTGCGGCTCCTCGGAGCATGCCGTTCTGCAGCAGTGCCAGGTCGATGAGCTGGTGCACTACCTGATTGTCTTTCGCATATCCTGCAAGGATCTGTTGTTTCTTTTCTTTCTGCTCTTCGAGTGCTTTCTCCGTATTGGTGCGGTCGTCTTTTTCCTCCTGGCTGATTTCCTCTGGCTTTTTCTTGTCGGCTTCCTGCTTCAGTACGGCCAGGCGCGCTTCCAGTCCTTTCATCTCGCTCAGCACGGGATGAAGGTCGCTCTCGGTGGCTTCGGTGCATTGTTCAAGTATGCGCTTGACGAGTTGATGGTCGCTGTTGAGTACAAACTGGTACATGTCGGGCATCTGTCCGTAGAATGCCATGCCACTCTGATAGCGGCTCATGTCTTTCATGCGGCGCATGTATTCGCTTTGTGTGATGACCACCGGAGCGGCTTCTTCGCCCAGCGGATGCACTTCCACCTGAAATTCCGTCTTGTCGAGCGAAGGTAGTTGCGACTTGAACACCTGTGAGAGTTTCTCGATTTCGGTTTCGGGCAATGCATTACCTTTCTTCTCTTCCTTTTGAATCAGGCGGTCGATGGTGTCGGCATCCACCCTTGCAAAGCGTGTTTTCTCGAGTTTCTGCTCAAACATACTGGCCGTCGGGGTGTCCAGCTGTCCGTCAAAGAGCAGCACGTTGTATCCCTTTGCGTGTGCGGTTTCAATGTAACTGAATTGTTCCACCTTGTCGTTGGCATAGAGGTAGACCAGCATGCCGTCCTTGTCGGTCTGTTTTTCCTTGATTTGCTCCTTGTATTCCTCGAGCGTATAGTATTTCCCTTCCGTGTCTTTCAGCAGGGTAAAGTCTTTTGCCCGGTCGTAGAAGTCTTCTTGGGAGAGCATTCCGTAGTTGATGAATATTTTCAGGTCGTCCCATTTCTGTTCGTATTCTTCGCGGTTGTCCTTGAAGATTGCCTGTAGCCTGTCGGCCACCTTTTTGGTGATGTAAGTGGAGATTTTCTTCACATTGGCATCGCTCTGCAGGTAGGAGCGGCTCACATTCAGCGGAATGTCGGGTGAGTCTATCACACCATGGAGCAGGGTGAGGAACTCAGGGACGATGCCTTCCACCTGGTCTGTGACGAACACCTGGTTGCAGTAGAGCTGTATTTTGTTGCGCTGGAGGTCAAGGTTCGACTGGATGCGGGGGAAATAGAGAATGCCGGTCAGGTTGAAGGGATAGTCAACATTCAGATGTATCCAGAACAATGGCTCGTCCTGCATGGGATAGAGTGTGCGGTAGAACTCTTTGTAGTCCTCGTCTTTCAGCGTTGAGGGCGTTTTTGTCCACAGCGGCTCCACATTATTAATTATATTATCGGCTTCGGTGTCCTGCATCTTGCCGTCCTTCCATTCCTGTTTTTTCCCGAAGACGATGGGCACGGGCAGGAACTTGCAGTACTTGTTCAGCAGTTCCTCTATCTTGTTTTTCTCTAGGAATTCCTTGCAGTCGTCGTCGATGTGGAGGATGATGTCGGTTCCGCGTTCGGCTTTCTCTGCTTCTTCGAGCGTGTATTCCGGAGAACCGTCGCAAGTCCAGCGCACGGCCTGTGCTCCTTCCTGATGGCTCTTGGTGAGGATTTCCACTTTCTTCGACACCATGAATGCGGAGTAGAACCCCAGTCCGAAGTGTCCGATGATGGCATTTGCCGTGTCCTTGTATTTTGCAAGGAAGTCGTTCACGCCCGAGAAGGCAATCTGGTTGATGTATTTGTCAATCTCCTCGGCCGTCATGCCGATGCCGTTGTCGCTGATGGTCAGCGTACCTGCGTCCTTGTCGAGCGCAACTGCCACTTTCAGGCCGTCGGTCTCTCCCTTGAAGTCGCCGCTCTTTGCCAGCGTCTTCAGTTTCTGTGTGGCATCGACGGCGTTGGAAATCATCTCGCGGAGGAAGATTTCATGGTCGCTGTATAGAAATTTCTTGATTACCGGGAAGATGTTCTCGGTGGTTACTCCAATGTTACCTTTTTGCATAGTTGTATTATGTTTAAATGTTTTTTCGATTTACTCGAAACACTATCAGCAAATAGTATGCCAAAGTCTGTGTGGAAGTGATTTTCCAAAAGCCGCCCAAACGCACTCCGTTTAGCCCCCGAACACAACGCAACTGGGCCCCAAACGCATTCCGTTTGGGGCCCAGTTGGAAAATGAGTGTAACTTGCTGTTATTCAGGAGTGTTCTTCAGGATTTCCAGCAGGTGGTTCCAGACCATCTCCACGGTAGGAATCAGCAGCCGTTCGTCGGGAGAATGGACGCCCCTCAGTGTCGGACCGAACGACACCATGTCCAAATGCGGATACTTTTCGGAGAAGAGTCCGCACTCGAGTCCGGCATGGATGCCCAGCACTATGGGGTCTTTGCCGAAGAGTTTCTTGTAGGTTTCTACTGCCAGTTTTGTCAGCTGGCTGTCCGGACGCATCTTCCATGCGGGATACCCGTCGCCTTGCACCACCTCGGCACCTGCCAGCTGGAACACGGCTTTCACCGTGGCGGCCTGGTTGTCGAGGGCGCTCATCACATTCGACCGCTCTGAGCAGACCACCTTTGCGCTGTTTTCGCCGGTTTCAATGCTGGCAACATTGTTGGAAGTCTCTACCAGCCATGCCAGTTCTTCCTCCTGACACATGGCAAAGACACCATTGTCCACCGCCTGCATGGCTTGAATCAGTCGGGTGGAAGTGGCTTCGGGCAGCACCTTTGCGGGCTCGGCACTTTCCATGGCGAACTGGAGGTTATGCTCCGTCACATGATACTCGTCTTCCACATTGGCAGTGAAGATGTTCCAGTCGGCGCGCACTTGCTCCTTGTCTGCACTCTTCACGGCAAAGACAATGACACCATCGCGCGGGATGGCATTATGCAGTTTGCCCCCGTTGAAAGCCGCAAGGCGCAGCCCGTACTTCTCCTGCACGAGGTAGAGGAACCGGCTCAGGGTCTTCACGGCATTGATGCGCTTCTTGTTTATGTCGTCGCCGGAGTGCCCGCCTACGGCACCCTGCATGGAAGCCCTCAGGAAAAACCATCCGGCCGGAGCTTCTTCCCTTTCAAAGCGGAATGTGGCAGTGGTGTTGCGGCCACCGGCACAACTGACGAAAATCTGCCCTTCGTCCTCCGAGTCGAGGTTAATCAGCAGATTGCCGGTCATGAAGCCAGGCTTCATTCCTTCCGCACCGGTCAGTCCGGTTTCCTCATCGCGGGTGAAGACGCACTCCAGCGGACCGTGCTCTATGTCATCTGCATCGAGCAACGCCAGTTCGATGGCGCAGCCAATGCCGTCGTCGGCACCCAGCGTAGTTCCCTTTGCGCACAGCCATTCACCGTCAATGTAGGTTTGGATGGCATCCTTCTCAAAGTCGAAATCCACATCCACCAGTTTCTCGCAGACCATGTCCATGTGACTTTGGAGTATCACTGTCTGTTTCTTCTCGTAGCCCGGGGTGGCCGGCTTTCGGATAAGCACATTGCCAGTTTCGTCGACCAGCGTCTCCAAACCGTGCTCCAAACCAAAGTTCCTCAGGTAGTCAATCATCTTCTCCTCGTGTTTCGAAGGGCGGGGAATCTGATTGATGCGTGCGAACTGCTCAAAAACGCGAGCAGGCTTCAATTCTTTCATGTTCATCTTTTAAGATTTTTTATTTTGGTTATTATTCAATTTGTATTACCTTTGCCAAAGTTAAATACAGCGGCACCTCGGCGCGAAAATACAAATAACTAGGGGGATAAGAAAGAAAAACCTCATTTTTATTTCAATTTCGCCCGGAACGCTAAAGTCAGACACAGCATGTTGAAAGCCTTTCTACTCACTCTGGCATTCGTGGCAGCAAGCGTCCTGTTGCTGTGTGTCAGGGTTATACTCGTCCGGAACGGGACATTCAAGTCGCAACACATCCACGACAATGAGGCGCTGCGGCAGAAAGGCATCGGATGCGTGCTGGAACAGGACCGTGAGGCCCGTCAGACAGACTGATGAACAAATAGACAATAACCAATAATAAAACAACGAAAAAACGATGAAAAAGACCTTTATGATCATCGCAATGGCTGCAATCGCTTTTGCATCCTGCGACAAAAGCCCCCAACAGGAAGCTGCCAAGGGCGGCCAACCGTCAGAATTGAAAATCGCCTATGTAGAGGTTGACTCTATTATGACGCAATACAACTTCTGCAAAGACTACTCATTGATTCTCCAGAAGAAGGGACAGAACATTCAGAACACCCTCCAGCAGAAACAGCAGCAGTTCCAGAATGCCGTGGCCAACTACCAGCAGAAACTCCAGCAGAATGCATACACCCGCGAAGAGGCACAGCGCATTGAGGCGTCTCTCCAGAAGCAGAGCAACGACCTCCAGGCCCTTGACCAGCGACTGACGGCCGAATTCCAGAAAGAGAACGAAACCTACAGCACGGCACTGCGTGACTCTATCCAGCACTTCCTGGCAAAATACAACAAGGACAAGAAGTATTCGCTCATCATCAGCAAGAGCGGCGACAACCTTCTCTATGCAGGCGAGGAACTGGACATTACCAATGAAATCATTGCCGGGCTGAACAAGGCATACAAGTCGGCTCCTGCCGATTCCACAAAGGCTGCCGCAAAGAAATAATCGCAGTAAATACAGAAGCAGGAAACGGGCGGGAACAACGCTTGTTTCTTGCTTTTTTATATGCCAATGAAGCGGAAGGAACGCTATCAGTACATCCTGAACCATTTCCGGGAAAAACAGCCTCTGGTAACTACCGAACTGGAATTCGGCAGTGCCTTTCAGCTGCTCTGTGCCACGCTGTTGAGCGCACAGTGCACCGACAAGCGCATCAACCAGGTCACCCCCGACCTGTTCGCCCGTTATCCCACCGCCGCCGAGATGGCGACGGCCGAGCCGGAGGATGTCTATGAGTACATACGCAGTGTGTCTTATCCCAACAGCAAGGCCCGTCATCTGGTGGAGATGTCGCGCATGCTGGTGGCCGACTTTGGCGGGGAGGTGCCCGAAAGCATATCCGACTTGGTGAAACTGCCAGGCGTGGGTCGCAAGACCGCCAATGTGATGCAGGCCGTATGGTTCGGCCGTGCCGCCATGGCTGTTGACACACATGTCTATCGTGTCAGCCGCCGGCTGGGACTTGTTCCACGAGATGCCGACACACCGTTGAAGGTGGAACAGGCATTGCTGCACAATATCCCCTCGGCTGACATACCAAATGCCCATCATTGGCTCCTGCTGCACGGCAGGTACATCTGCACCAGTCAGAAACCGCATTGTCAGGAGTGTCCTTTCGACAATATTTGCCCGAAACTCCTGGAACATTCCAAACTGTAGACCTCATGGACACAAGAAAAATAATAGACTATCTGGGTCAGATC
>CALFJA010000105.1 GCA_937877605.1 uncultured Prevotellaceae bacterium
AGGCTGTGAAAAAACAAAAAAATCTCTTTATTTAATAAGGTATAAGCATTTTTTTTAATTACTTTTGCCCCCCGAATTTAACTCATTTATACCTTATGCGTAAAAATCTTGTAATTGTAGAAAGCCCCGCCAAAGCCAAGACCATCGAGCGTTTTCTTGGCAAAGAATATAAAGTCACATCATCCTATGGCCATGTCCGCGACCTGAAGAAGCGCGAAATCAGTATCGACCCGCACACCCTCGAGCCCGACTACGAAATCCCCGACGAGAAGAAAGCCCTCGTGGAAAGCCTCCGCCGCATGGCAAAGGACTCGGCAAACATCTGGCTCGCCAGCGATGAAGACCGCGAGGGAGAAGCCATCTCCTGGCATCTCTGCGAAGTGCTCGGACTCGATCGCGAACAAACCAAGCGCATCGTGTTCCACGAAATCACCAAGACGGCCATACTCTCCGCCATCGAACACTCCCGCACCATTGACATGAACCTCGTCAACGCCCAGCAAGCCAGGCGCGTGCTCGACCGCATTGTAGGCTTCAAACTCTCGCCCGTGCTCTGGCGGAAGGTGAAACCCGCACTCTCGGCAGGACGCGTTCAAAGCGTGGCCGTACGGCTCATTGTCGAAAGGGAACGCGAAATACAGCAGTTCAAATCCGACCGCTACTACCGCGTGACAGCCTTGTTCTCCATACCCAACGGCGACGACAGCAACCAAGTACGCGCTGAACTCAACACCCGCTTCAAGACAGCTGAGGAAGCGCAGCACTTCCTCGAATCGTGCAAAGAGGCTGCCTTCACCGTCAACAGCGTACAGACCAAACCGCAACAACGCGTCCCCGCACCACCGTTCACAACCAGTACGCTCCAGCAGGAAGCAGCACGAAAACTCGGATTCACCGTCAGCCAGACCATGATGATTGCACAGCATCTCTACGAGAGCGGTCTCATCACCTACATGCGTACCGACAGCGTGAACCTGTCCAGCCTCTGCTTGGCTGCCTGCCACAACGAAATAGCAAATCTCTACGGAGAGGAATACTGCAAGACACGCAAGTACCGCACCCATTCCAAGGGCGCACAGGAGGCACACGAAGCCATCCGTCCGTCCTACATGAACCGCCACACCATCGACGGCAACACCCAGGAGAAACGCCTCTACGAACTCATCTGGAAGCGCACGCTGGCATGCCAGATGGCCGATGCCGAGATGGAGAAGACCACCGCCAACATTAGCATTGCACCCGACGAGGACAATCCTTCACAGACACTGCAGGAAATGTTCGTCGCCACGGGCGAGACAGTCAAGTTCGACGGATTCCTCAAGGTCTACAGAGAGTCTACCGACGACGAAGAAAACACCGAGGACACACACGACATCCTCCCCGAACTGAAGAAGAACATACCGCTGCAGAGCAAGGAAATCGTCACCACGGAGCGCTTCCTGCAGCCACCCCTGCGATACACCGAGGCCAGCCTCGTCAAGAAAATGGAGGAACTCGGAATAGGGCGCCCCTCCACCTATGCCCCCACCATCAGCACCATACAGCAACGCGACTATGTAATCAAGGGCGACGACAAGGGCACAGAGCACACCTATACCATCACCACCCTGAAAAACAAGAAGATTTCCACACGCACCAAGAAGGAAATCGTGGGCAAGGAGAAGGGAAAACTCATCCCCACCGACATTGGGCTCGTTGTCAACGACTTCCTCATGGAGCACTTCCCCACCATCATGGACTATAATTTCACCGCCAAGGTGGAAGAGGAATTCGACAAGATAGCCGACGGAAAGACTTCGTGGCTCAAGATGATGCAACGCTTCGACAAGGACTTCGAACCCACCGTCGACCGCGTCATGAGCGAGCGTACAGAGCACAAGGCCGGTGAACGCGAGATAGGCACCGACCCCGTCAGCGGCAAACCCGTCTTTGTCAAGATAGGACGGTTCGGCCCCGTGGCACAGATTGGAAATGCCACCGACAGCGAGAAACCGCGATTCGCACAACTGCCCAGCGACAAGAGCATAGATCTTATCACCCTTGAAGAGGCCCTTGAACTCTTCAAACTCCCACGAGTCTTGGGAGAATACGAAGGCAAGTCCGTGGTCATCGGCACCGGACGCTTCGGACCCTATGTGCAGCACAACAAGCAATACATCTCCCTTCCCAAGGAGGAAGACCCCATGGCCGTCACACTCGAAACCGCCGTGCAACTCATCGAGGAACGACGACAGGAACAGCAGCAGCGCCACCTACGCACCTTCAGCGAAGAGAAGGGGCTGGAAATCATGAACGGACAGTTCGGGCCATACATTGCCTACAAGGGCACCAACTACCGACTGCCGAAGAAATACCACTCGAAGATACAGGCACTCACCTACGAGGAGTGCAAGCAAATCATCCAGGAAGCCATCGACAAGAAAAAGAAATAGGCCCATGCGCATCATCCTCATCGGATATATGGGAGCCGGTAAGACCACCGTCGGACGCGCACTTGCCAAAGCACTGCTATTGCCTTTCTACGACCTCGACTGGTACATCGCCTCCCGTCACCACAAA
Source organism: uncultured Prevotellaceae bacterium (assembly GCA_937877605.1). GTDB lineage: Bacteria > Bacteroidota > Bacteroidia > Bacteroidales > Bacteroidaceae > Prevotella. Next base: position 2,560 of record CALFJA010000105.1, read on the forward strand.
AACGCCGAGGTGCTCTTCCCCGAAATCGGCGAAGAAGCCTTCCGGCGGATTGAGCACAGCCTGCTTCACGAAGTGGCCGAGTTCGACGATGTGGTACTCAGTTGCGGCGGAGGCACCCCCTGCTTCTTCGACAACATGGACTACATCAACCGGCAGGGCGTTTCCATCTACCTCCGCGCATCGGTCGATGTGCTCTGCCAACACCTGAAGATGGCACGCGTGCAGCGCCCCCTGCTTGCAGGGAAGACCGACGAGGAGGTGCGCCGGTACATCACCGCCCACCTACAGGAGCGCGAACCCTTCTACCTCAAGGCACACCACACCGTCGACATCTCACTGCTCGACACCCACCGCCGCATCGACCAGACCATACAGCAAATCATCCACCTAATTGATAACCCTCCATCCAAAGCATAAGCAATGAAAAAGTGGACCATTGAAGACTCCAGGGAACTCTACAACATCAAGGGCTGGGGCACCTCCTATTTCGACATCAACGAACAGGGAAATGTCTATGTGACCCCCTGCAAGGACAAGACACAGATAGACCTACGGGAAGTCATCGACGAACTCGCACTCCGCGACATCACGCCCCCCGTGCTGCTGCGCTTTCCCGACATCCTCAACAACCGTATCGAGAAGACCGCGTCATGCTTCAAGAAGGCAAAGGAAGAATACGGCTACAAGGGCGAGAACTTCATCATCTATCCCATCAAGGTCAACCAAATGCAGCCCGTGGTAGAAGAAATCATCTCACACGGACGCAAGTTCAACCTCGGACTTGAGGTGGGTTCCAAGCCTGAACTCCATGCCGTCATCGCACTCCAGTGCCAGAGCGACTCGCTCATCATCTGCAACGGCTACAAGGATCAGGACTATATCGAGCTGGCACTCCTCGCACAGAAGATGGGAAAGCGCATCTTCATCGTCGTAGAGAAGCTCAATGAACTCGACCTCATTGCCCGCGCCGCCAAGAAACTCAATGTGACGCCCCTGCTGGGCATCCGCATCAAACTCGCGGCCAGCGGCAGCGGCAGGTGGGAAGAGAGCGGCGGCGATGCTTCCAAGTTCGGACTGACCAGCTCCGAGCTGCTCCAGGCACTCAACATCCTCGACGAGAAAGGACTGCACGACTCACTGCGGCTCATCCACTTCCACATAGGCAGCCAGATAACCAAGATCCGCCGCATACAGACCGCCCTCCGCGAGGCGGCACAGTTCTATGTGCAACTGCACAAGATGGGCTATAATGTCGACTTCGTCGATTGCGGAGGCGGACTCGGTGTCGACTACGACGGCACACGGTCATCCAGCAGCGAGAGTTCCGTCAACTACTCCATACAGGAATATGTAAACGACTGCGTCTACCAGTTTGTCGACGCCGCCGACAAGAACGGCATCGAACATCCCAACCTCATCACCGAGAGCGGACGCTCCCTTACCGCACACCACAGCGTGCTCGTCATCGATGTGCTCGAAACGGCCACCCTGCCTGAGATGCCCGAGGAATTCGAGGCAAAGGAAACCGACCATCAACTCGTGCGCGACCTCTACGACATCTGGGACAACCTCAACCAGCGCAGCATGATGGAGAACTGGCACGATGCCGAACAGATACGCGAAGAGGCACTCGACCTCTTCTCCCACGGACTCATCGACCTCAAGACCCGCGCCGAGATAGAAAGTATGTTCTGGAGCATCTGCCGCGAGGTTCACAGTCTGGCAAAGACCATGAAACATGTCCCGGAAGAATTGCGCGGGCTGGAAAAACTCCTGGCCGACAAATACTTCCTCAACTTCTCGCTCTTCCAGTCTCTCCCCGACAGTTGGGCCATCGACCAACTCTTCCCCATCATGCCCATACAACGCCTCGATGAGCGTCCCACCCGCAACGCAACCCTGCAGGACATCACCTGCGACAGCGACGGAAAAATAGCCAACTTCGTCACCAACCAACACATCAGCCATGTGCTGCCGGTGCACCGACTGCGGAAGAACGACCCCTACTACATCGGTGTGTTCCTCGTGGGAGCCTATCAGGAAATCCTGGGCGACATGCATAACCTCTTCGGCGACACCAACGCAGCACACATCACCGTCAAGGACGGGCATTACCACATCGACCAAATATTCGACGGCGAAACCGTGGAAGAAGTGCTCGACTATGTGCAGTACAACCCGAAGAAACTCATGCGTCAGCTCGAAATCTGGGTGAACAAAAGCTATAAACAGGGGAAAATCACCCTCGACGAGGGCAAGGAATTCCTCAACAACTACCGTTCGGGGCTCTACGGCTACACCTATCTCGAGTAAATTAATCGAAAAAAACGCACACTCTCTGTAACTTTCCCAAGCGTCAATCGTCATTTATTTTAGAGACAAGATGAAAAACATCAGTTTCCGAAACGATGTCCTTCCCCTGAAAGACGAACTCTTCAGGCTCGCTCTCCACATCACACTCAACCGTGAGGAAGCCGAAGACATCGTACAGGACACCCTGATGAAGGTCTGGAACCGACGAGACGCCTGGGACAGCATAGACAGCATTAAAGCATTCAGTCTCACAGTCTGCAGGAATCTCTCGCTCGACCACCTCAAACGGCGCGAAAGGCAAAACATTAGCCTCGACGAAACAACACCGGCCGAGTCAGGCCCCTCGTCAAGTCCCTACGAGCAAATGCTCCTGAAAGACCGAGTAAGAATCGTTAGATTGCTCATTGACAGCCTGCCTGAGAAACAACGCACCTGCATTCAACAGCGCGACATCGAGGGGAAAACCTACAAGGAAATCGCACAGTTCATGCAAATCAGCGAAGAACAGGTAAAAGTGAACATCTTCCGTGCACGACAGGCCATCAGAAACAAAATGAACAACATCGAGAACAATGAACACGCTTGACATCAGACAACTGCTGGACCGCTACTTCCAAGGCGACACCAACCTGGAAGAGGAAGCACTGCTGCGCGGCTACTTCACCGGCAACAGCATCGACCCGCAACTCATGGCCTACAAGCCGTGGTTCGACTATTGTCTGGAAGAACAGCAGACCACCCTCGGCAGCGACTTCGACCAGCGCATGCTCCAACTCGCCGGACAACAGCCCAGCACCAAGGCACGCACCATCAGTCTCCACTCGCGCCTCATGCCTCTCTTTAAGGCAGCAGCCGTGGTCATCTTCGTTCTCCTGCTGGGCAACTCACTCCAAACCGTTGTCGCTCCCAAAGACACTCCCACAGCCTCCGCCACAACAGAGACGACCACCACAGGCATCAATGTGGCACGCAACGACTCGGCCGTAATCGACTCCATGAAGCAGAGCAAGGCAGCCCTGCCCGTCGAGCAGGAAATGAGCATCCCCATTGAATGAGACAAATTTTCATTGCTTTAATCTAAATAATCATTAACCAACGAGGCTGTGAAGTCTCACCGCAAAACAACACAATCACTCTTAATGATACAAGAAGAGGAATCCGCGACGGAATTCCTCTTTTTTTGTTTCAGCCATGTGCTTTATCGCCTACTCAAACTAGTTCCCTTTAAAAACTATATTCCTGTGATATTCTAAATATCTTGCACGCTCCTCGTTTATAGGAAGGAACTGAAATAATTGATTGTCTTGTATGCCTATACGATCTTTAACTTGCCGTGAAAGCCAATTTGAAATAATCACATGCTTGTTATCATTAAATGTGATATAACCTCTATCAAATAGTTTGTCGTAGAGAGGCGATAATATAAATCCATTATTGGGGTCTACACGCTCAACAGAATCCGACACGGCCCAAGGTTTAATATGGCTGGCAATTAGTAAAGAATCTTCGTTTATCATTGTAATGGGGCAAAAAGGGCATTCCTCTAATAATTTCCTTCGATATTCATCCTGCCCCTCACGCCCACGACTGCCACTATCCCTTGCCCCATGGGGCACTTCACGCACTCCCCAAAAGGATTCTTCACTTCTAATTCTTCCATAATTTTCAATGTATGCTTTCCGTTTTTCAATTTCCTCAAAATCCGCAAACAATTTCAAATAAAAAATAGAATGCCCATTATATTCGAGACGCATTGCGGAGATATACGATACAAGTGGCAGAGAAATCTCGCGTATCAACCTATAAATTTTATCAGAAGAATTAACATACCCTCGAGATCCGGAGATTTGCGATTGTTCACTGATGGCAAAATCAATAATGCCTTCAGGCAGGTTGTCTATTTTCTCCATTCGCTCATACCACAAATCACGCATATTCTCTTTGCCACGATAATCTTGCGATGGATCCATATACTCTGCTTTTATGGCATTCATATAGGCTTGCAAATCCTTACGGAGGACAAAACAAATAACAGTAAAGCCTATCTCGCCAAAGAACGCTTCCATTTTTTCTCGTGATCCCACATAGAGTTTGGCTTCACCATTCCCATCTCCTAGTTTGTTCTTTGGCATTACCCAACTATCTGCTACTGTAATAGGGCTATCGAATGTCTCATTAAAAGTAAAATGCTCACCTGCTATAATCATAGAGAAACTCCATATTTAGTTATATCCATTTGTTTCAAAATTGCTATTAACACATCAACGACAATACTGTTGCCGGCTTGTTGATACATTGATGTATCTGACACAACTATCTTGAATGCATCCTTAAAACCCATCAGACGGAGACATTCTCTTGGTGTTAATTTGCGAATCCTACCCTTGTGAGTTACATAGTTGTCCACCCCTGCACGATGCATTTTATGCATGGAATGCAAAAGAGGCCGAGCAATGTCGAGGTCTGTTTCCGTCGAAGTCTTGAATTTTTTAGTACCTCCAGCCAAGACATAAAGAGCAACTTTGTCCGACAGATAATATTTCTCCTCAACATCTCGCACATCGAAAATAAATTCATCAAAGGCCTCGTCTGTTGGAGTCAGTTCTGAATCAGGATGATAGACGAAATCACCATGCCAATTAAATTGCTGATTCCGCTTTTGGCAGAGTTGTATTTCGCCATTTATCTGTGTATAAAATTTTTCTCTGTTTTTATGGCTGGTAACAAACTTTACACCTTTTTCCTTGAGAAAATACTTCGTTTCTATGTAGTCCTCCAAGAAGTCATACATTTTGTACTCTAATTCTATTGGAGCAGGAAACTCAAACTTTGTCTTTCTCTTAAAACCTAGACAATACACACGCTCTCTATGCTGTGGAATACCATAGTCACAACTATTAAGGACACGAAATTTCACATCGTATCCTAATTCTACGAAAATGTCGTGCATAACATGCCATGTTCGCCCTTTATCATGGCTTAACAATCCTCTGACATTTTCAAACAAAAACACTTTTGGCTGTGTTTCTTTTACTACTCGAGCAAACTCATAGAACAATGTTCCTCGCGCATCTTCAAAACCCAGTCGATGGCCCACCATTGAAAATGCCTGGCAAGGGGCGCCTCCTATTATAAAATCCACTTGCCCTTTATACTGGCTAGCATCAAAATCACGAATGTCTGTAAACCAGTCTTCTTCATCTATTCTATAATTGGCGAAATAGCTCTGCTTGCATTTTTTGTCAATATCGCCAGCGAACACAATCTGGTGCTTCAATCCTAACCGTTGAAAGGCATGTTCGATAGCACCGATTCCACTGAAAAGTGTTCCTATTCTAACAGTTTTTTCAGGGCACGAAAAAACAAGATCCTTCCAAGAAGTGCCTTTTGCTAATTCCGTTTGAGGAATTGGTTTCGTTTTTAATTTTTCTACTCGCCGTTTAACAAGCTTTTTTACTTTCGAAATCTTATCAGATTCTTCTCTTATCTCTTTCTTGACAGTTGCCATAACACCTCCTTCAGGCAATAAAAAGCCCTCTCTTCGTTTCGAAAAGGGAGCGTGGAAGAGATTGAGAGAAGCAAGGCTTAGGACGGCCTACATCAGACAACAATCGTACAGTCCACGCCCTTATGAGCGTAAACGTCCATTGCCTTGTCTGACTGATGTGTTCCCAGAGGTCCTAATTCTGCTTCTTCTGCCTATTCAAGGATGTCAAAAACTCTGTTTTTCCTTATTCGTTATTATTCGTTTATGTACTCTTTAAATAGAGAGTTGTCGCAAACACCTTGTGCGAACGGGTTATTAACTACATCGTTAACTACAAATTAAAAAACGCGGGTGCTTACATCTGCCCGTTCGCTTTCCGAGGCTTACCACGGCCTTGCTAATAAACAGACAGAGAAACACCCACGCAAATGAATATAGTACACCCGTAAAGTGTGCTTTTGAAGGTAGCTTGTACCTTCGCAGCACACTACGAGGAGTATATACTACACCCCGTGGAGTTACCCCTGCAATGTTTTTGATTAGCATTTCGATTGTGGTAATCTCGGAATAGCCAAAAACAAAGCGTCAGTAACGCCTTTCAATATGTAGTGCTCCACCCATCAGCATTTTCCACTCTTGGGAATTCACCATGTGGCGGATGCCATTACAAAAGTAAATAAATTATGAAATGTAGAAAAATAAACAGGGGAAATTTGTCAAAATTATTTTTCCTTTCTAGCCTTTACTCGCATTTTTATTAAATTTGTAAACCCATACGAATAGGATCCAGCACTAAAATATGAACACCCGAACTGCACTACAGCGACATGCAAAGGCTACTATTAAGCAGGAACTATACGAAACACATGCATCTCATGGAGGGCATGACGTTTACAAACAGAAACCATTTTCCACAACTTGCGCCATATAATGGCAATGTGGAATTTGAGGTAATATCCTATTCAGATAGGAGAAAGCATGATGGCAAGAACCAGGCTTTACACTTCTTCTTGGATGATTATCGATTTAGGGATGCTATATGGTGCAATCTTGATTATACCACCTATTCCATTCGGGACTATGATTATTATTTCACCCCAGACTTGTCATTGTGGGTTGACCTTCCAACCGATTTCTGTAATAAGGAGAATATCTATAGGACAAGATTTGTTGGAGCATACTGGCAACTGTGTGGTTACAATGTTATTCCAACTGCAAGTTGGGGTAATGCCGATTCTTTCAAGTATTGCTATGAGGGCTTACCCGAAAACAGTATAATTGCGGTCGGTGGAATGGGACATCACCATTGTCGTGCTGCAGAAAGCTTGTGGCATTATGCCCTTCAGGAATTGGAAAGACAGAAACGCCCAACTCTGATTCTTATTTACGGCGACGAGGAAGATTTGTCGTTCTTGTCAACGCCTATGAAATTCATACCGTGTTTTATATCTAAAAGATTGAGAAATGGAAAATAAAAAGACCAAACTGATTGCGGAAGACGCAAGCCTTTTCAAAGATATGGAAGGTAAATATGTAAGTAACGAAGAAAAAGAATTCTTCGAAAGAATGAAATTTAAGATTGAAAGTGAGCCAGCTCCTGCAAATGACTTAATAATGTCTAATCGCAATAACGACGATGGCATTTATATTGTCAGATGCTACGACTACGAATTCCGTATTGGTTGCCATGTCGGTGAAGAATACAAGGAGGAATTCTATGCGATGGACTTTCATGATGCACTTAATGTGAACCTACAAGAGTGTGGTTTCATTGACGAGAGCCTTTCTCTTCTTGAATGGTTGAGGAAGCGTAACTATAAGGGTGTCGAGTATAACCATAATTTTGATTTGATGTAGCTATGGGAAGCGGAAAATTATATAATCCAGAAGGTGGTTTCAGCGAATACTTGTACACTACCGTTGGCGAAGCTGTTGTGATTAACGGCTACCGTTGCAAAATCATAAAGAAGATCACTGACACTGATGATTACTTTGCAGGACTACCCAATTACTCCAACACATCAGACATTTATGTTGGATTAGGACCAGGCGAAGTTCCGCGACAAATGAAACTCTATAAAGATAGGCAACATGTTATGGATTTCGATTGGGGGCATGAACATACCAATAAGGGTGATGGGAAGGTCTTTCCCAAAGGGATAGTCCACGTCCAACGTTATTCAGGGTTATCCTTTGTCCAGCAATCCTTTTACCTCTTTGTCAAAATCAGAGTCTATGCGTTGTGTGGGATTAAAAAGTTTATATTCTTCCTCCGCTTTCTTGTCTGCCATCTCGCGGCTAATCTTTCCTTTGTCGGGCAACAAGGCATATTTTCTAAATGTCAGGAACTCGTTGACAGAAGCGGCAAACTGCTCCATATTGAATACATTCTCACGCTCGATTAGGTCTTCAATGTAATCAAAGTAGCCTGTTACGGCTCGTTCCAACTGACGGATTTCTTTTTCTGGCAAGTAGTTCTTTGCAACCTTTGTATCACTCAGTAATACACGACCTTCTGGCGCATGTTTCCATGTCTGCAATCCCATATGGTCTTTGGTATGGTCAGCACGAGTATAGATAATTTCTGGTGCCGTTTGCCCAGTAATGGCATAGTGGAAACGATTTTGTACCATCTGATAGAACTCTCGAGTCGTGGGTGAATTGCGGTCATAGTCATACGAACATTCGGCATAAATGTCTGTAATCTGCTGCCAGATGCGTCGTTCGCTGGCACGAATGCTACGAACCCTCTCAAGTAATTCACGGAAATAATCCTTTCCGAACACTGCCGTTCCTTGTTTCAGCCTATCATCATCTAGGACAAATCCCTTGCGAATATATTCATTCAGGATCTTTGTGGCCCAGATACGGAACTTCGTGGCACGGGCAGAAGAAACACGGTAGCCAACGGCAATAATGGCATCGAGAGAATAAAACGCTGCTTCACTTCTTTGTGTCTTGCCTTCGATGGCGCCATGCTGAGTGGTTATTTCCATTTTGGAAACAACCACTTTGGCATTCAGTTCTTCCTCATCAAAAATATTCTTCAGATGTTTGCTTATGGCAGGAACTCCTACGCCAAACAACTGAGCCATCGCTTTCTGTGTAGCCCATATTGTTTCATCTTTAATCACCACCTGTACCTTGCCTTCTTCATCAGGCAGTTGGTATAAAATAAATTGTATTTCGTTGTTCATACTATATTGACTTATTAGATTCTCCATCCTTCGTTTGGTAGATAACGATTTGATAGTTCTCGTAAAAACAAGTTGGGGGTACTTGTTGCATTTTATTACTCTTCTAGTATTTCTACTCCCAGTTTACAACTCAAATTCTGAATGTCTTCTTTTAAGTACATGAATGACTGGGGAGCTCTCACAACTTCTTTGAGACATGTTAGCGGTCTAGGATTTTCAAGCTTATTTACAGATTTAAACTTAATTGCATAGGCCACATTGCAATTTGCGAAATAGCTCATATAGAATTTTTTAGATATACCAGACTTTTCTTTTGTAATCTTCCACAACTCTTTTGGTGAAGTTTCTATAATAGATTCAATTTCTATTAAAGCCACTATCATTTTTACTGGAGCTGTTGCATAGACTACCATATATTGTATGTTAGATGGTACGAGTTTTCTGTACTCGTAAATCTTTTCCCCAGACAATATTTTCTCGACATGTTGAGGATGAATGGATATTAGTATATTATTGCTCATATCTTAGGGACACGTATTGTTCATTACTTATCTGCCGAATACTCTGTATATTTCCTTTTATACCAACTTCAACAATCTTTTGATGTGGTATTTCCCTTTCCAATTCTATATATCTAAAGAGGATAACTAGAGTCTTTTTCTGCAAAAAATCTTGAACTTCTGAAAATGTGTAAACTGTTCTCTTGGCAATAATGGGGAACACCTCATTTATATCTTCTGAAAAAAGAACACTCTCAACAATTCCTATACATTGGATGGATTTTTTATCTTTACTCCTGTAAAATAAGACGATATCCCCTTGCTTAATTGCTTTGATTCTTGAATGGCAGAGATATGCTTTTTTTATCGTATTTCCTTGACAAGAATAGAGAGACTGATCCTTTTCAAACAACGAACCTTTCAGGCTGCTCAGATCAGGAAATAAATCCTCATGATATTTCGGTTTAATTGGTATAATGAATTTTTGGACTGAGTCGTTTTCCTTAAAGTAAGGATAATAACGAATTAAAGATTCAAGAGGTTTACTACCATCGTCTTTCAACTTCATAGGTTTGATGTAAACTTCATCTTGTTTATAAATACCTAAATAATAGAAACCATACTCATGACATAATCCTACAAGAGTTTTTTGTTCTTCTCCATAAGTATGTAAGTACACCCAATCAAAATCGTTCTTCACACAATAGTCAAAAGCTATGTATAAGAGTCGTTCTCCTAACTTTTTACCCCTTGCGTTAGAATCAACTTTAAAAGTACATAGTTTCAAGATTTTTCCATGGACAGGCTCGCCATCGTCTGTCAATGGAATATCCTGTTCATGCTTGTATATACAGATTGCGACAACGGTTCCATTCTCGCTCTGGTCTTCAATATACCAACATGTACGTTGCTCTGATGCACATTTTTGATACCATTCATCAAAACCTTCATATGATTGACGTAATGAATCGAAAAAGGATTGGCTTTTATCTATTTCATATAAGTGCCCCTCTTTAACTCCTGTATAACCAAATGTGATAGGGTCTTTTGTATAGCGTCGTAAGAAAAGTAGGAATTGCTCCAACCGATATACTTTATCCTGTATACCTATCTGTTGAGCCTTTTTATGTATCCCCTCGTCATTTGTGACCAAGAGATGAACAGCACCACGATATAAGGCAAATAAAACATTATTGTCAACTCGGTCGTTATCATTAGACTGAGATAATCCTAGTTTTAAACAATCTTTTTCAGTTAATATGGGTGGATTGTCTATTTGAGAATACTGCTTCAATCTTGACAAAACGATTTTTTGCCTTTCTATATTTTTATCGCGTTTAATATCTTCAAACTGTATAGGGTGAATATACAAACAATGTTGCTGTTCTGCGGATAGTTTCCGAAGTTCAGCAAAGGAAGAATCAAGAATTCTGCTTGTATCTTCCAATGGGATGATGATATTGGTATCTAAGAGTATATTCATTTATTTGAAGTCATGGTTCTATAAACACAGGCGTTCCCTTTTCATTGCCAGGATTTATCTCTATCAGCTTCTCTATTAGACGATGATTAGCCAAAAGGCTTAAATCTATGTCGAGTGGTTCTATAGAGAAAGTCATGTAACTTCTGCGAGGATTCTTGTTGGGATAGTCCATCGCTTTCAGTTCTTCCTTCCCCATCTCCTTATGTCCTGTAATAGTATAGGCAGACAGCTTGTCAGGTTTACCAAATTCATATAGGACCAACAGGGATGTTCTTCCAAACATCTCTCTATGCTCTTCCATAGATCCCTTAGTCTTACCCAACCTTACATTATATATATTATGTGTGAGAATCCAGTCTTTCTGTTTCTTATTCTTGGTACATCCAACAAGGATGGTTTTATCTCCACCGAAGAAATCTATAATGTTCTGATCAAAGTGATTCCATTTGTAGCACTCAAATGGCTCAGCTGCCATCATCATCCCTTCTTCTTCCTCAAATTGAGGATACATGGGGATGACATGTGTCTCTTTCACGGTCTCTTCTTCATCTTCCTGCTCATATTTCTTAAAGTTCTCTGCCTGCTCAAAGATTTCCTTGAACACCTCATCCTGAGGTACTGGCGGATAACCATGTTCTGCCAATATCAGAATCAAGTCCATTTGTAGCTCAGCCCTGATGTCTGAACGATTAGCCCAATCAGTATATTTCGACTTGTCATCCACCATCTTCTTCACAGCAGCAGCCAGCGTCAGAAGTTTATCTTCAGGATATTCAAAGCCGAACTTATGGGCTATCTCTTTCAAAATATCATAGAAAGCCTTTTCTTCGTAGGTAATACCTAAATCTTTGAACGACTTCTTCTCTTTGTTTACCTCCTTCAGCAGTTCTGCCATCTGCTTGGCTACTTCATTGAGCACTTCTTCGGCAAACACGGCATTGTCACTACGGTCATTATATCGCTGCACCAACGCATTCAGGCGCTTGGTGAAATCTACGCCCTTCATCTTATTGACCTTCTTGAAGTCAGTGATAACTGTCCGAAGCAACTTCTCCATCAGTTTAACTTTCGTATTGGGCAACTTCAGTTTCTCCAGCCTCGTCATGTAGTCTTCGCTCAGCAAGTCCAGGTCCTTTGTATTCGCATTCACCTGAGCCACTTCTTCCACTCCGTCCGACTTCAAGGCTTCTGCAATCATCTGACTTACCTTGCGGTTCATCTGCGAGGCATCGGGAGCATCTCCTTTTGTCAGTTTGTAGATGATAGACCTCACTCCCGTAAAGAAATGGATGTCCTCACGATCCTTGTCAGTGATTGTCTCATTATTGGAACAGAGGTTGAAGGCAGATTTCAGTTTCTTGGCATGACCCATAAACTGGTTTTGCGTTTTCTCCGTAGCCTGCACGAACTCTGCCGCATGTTTCAAGCATTCCAACTGTTCCAATGGTGTACCCGTTGAGAACTTGCTATAATCGAAGGTATGGAACATCCTGCGCAGGATATCCAACTCGTCTTTCACCATCGTCACACTCTGTTCGATGGTTTCCACGTTATCACCCATATCACCACCACCGGCATACTGTTTCAGCGCATTGTTCATGTTGCTCTTGATACCGATGTAGTCAACCACCAGTCCTTTGTCCTTACCTTCATACACACGGTTCACCCTCGAAATGGTCTGTACCAACGTGTGTTTCTGCAGCGGCTTGTCAATATACATCGTGTCGAGACAAGGCACGTCAAAGCCTGTTATCCACATAGACACCACGATAGCAATCTTGAAGTTAGAGTCAGGGTTTTTGAAGAGCACATCAAGGGCTTTACGGTCTTCATCCGAACCAATCAATTCACGCAGTTTCGGATCATCATCCTTCTCACGAGTCATCACTAATCGGATGCGCTCTACAGGTGTTTGGCCTTCCGAGCCAATTTTCTCTTCCCATTCAGGGCGCAAGGCAATAATCTGTTTATACAGGTCATAGGCTATTTCGCGACAGGAGCATACAAACATAGCCTTACCGCAAACGGTACATCCTTCTTCTATTCGCTTTTCGTAGTGCTCAATGAAATCTTTTGCCACTACAGCTAAACGGTTCGGGTCACCCAGAATTTTGTTCATCTGCGTCACCGCCTTCTTGCTTTCCTCTATCTGATATTCATTGGCACCTTGTTCGGCACACTGCTTATAATATGCCTCTATCTCCTCCAGTTGTTTATGGTCGGCAAACACCTTGGCGGCTCTTCCTTCATAAACGATGCGACGGGTTATGCCGTCAGCCACAGACTCTGTCATCGTATAGGAATCCACCACATCGCCAAACACATCTATCGTGGCATCAATCGGTGTTCCCGTGAAGCCCACGTATGTGGCATTGGGCAACGAGTCATGCAGATATTTCGCAAAACCATAACTGCGTTTCACGCCTTTATCGGTAATGGTCACATTCTGTTCCACATTCGTCTGCGAACGGTGGGCTTCGTCAGAAATACAGATGATGTTGGCTCGATCAGACAAAAGGCTGATATCCTCGCTAAACTTTTGTATAGTCGTTAGGAATACGCCTCCACTCTTTCTTCCTCTTAACTTCTTGCCCAATTCTTCACGAGTTTCTACGTTTACCACTGTCTCATCACCAATGAACTGCTTGGCATTCACGAACTGTGCCGAAAGTTGGTCATCCAAGTCCGTGCGGTCTGTTATCAGTACGATGGTAGGGCTTGCCAAATGGCGACTGCGCATCAGCATACGGGTAAGAAACAGCATCGTCAGGCTCTTGCCACAGCCTGTTGCTCCAAAGTATGTTCCTCCCTTACCGTCTCCATGCAGGTTGATATGCGAGTGTTCCAAGATGTTCTCATAGAGCTTGTGTGTAGCGAAGAACTGCGGATAGCGGCATACTATCTTCCTTTCACTCTTCGAGGTGTCAGGGAAGAACACGAAGTCCTTCATCACGCTCAGCAGTCTCTCCTTACGGAATAGGCCTGCCATCATGGTGTGCAGAGAGTCGATGCCGTCGTTTGCCTTATCTGTACGCTCCACTTTGCGCCATGCATAGAAGAACTCATAATGCGTGAACAGCGTACCATATTTATTGTTCACCCCATCGCTGATAACCACGAAAGCATTATAGCGGAACAACTCAGGAATATCCCTACGATAGCGCACCGTCAGTTGCGTGTAGGCATTCATGATGGTGGTATCTTCCTTCACGGCACTCTTGAACTCCAGTACCACTACGGGCAAACCGTTCACATAGACGATGCCATCAGGAATACGTCGCTCCAGCCCTTTTATCTCCAGTTGGTTGACAATCTTGAAGATATTCCTGTCAATATCCTTAAAGTCTATCACTTCCACGAACAAGTCTGGCTGCGAGGCATCCTCACGCTTGATAGCGAATCCCTCCGTCATCAGCCGATACGTTTGTGCGTTCTGCTCATAGAGCGGAGCGCCATTGTCTGCCGTCAGTTTGGCCATGACGCGCTCCACCTCCAAGGGCGTGATTCCCTCTTGGGCGTACCTGTCCATCAGATACATCCGCAAGTCATCACGAAGCAACACATCAGACAGTTCCTTGTGTATCGTCTCGCCAGTCACGTAACAGTAGCCCTGTTGCTCAAACAGCTCCATAATGGCCATTTCCAGCGTATGTTCGTTAAAGTGTGACATAGGCGTTACCTCTCTTTAAATGCTTTATAAACGTAGGAATAAGACTGATTCGACAAATCCCCTGCTTCCTCTGCAGCCTTGATATTGTCTTCTGCTCGTTTGATCGCTGCTTCGAGCTTTCCATCAGAACAAAGATTCTTAACCCAAGTAGAGCCTTGTAGATACTTTTCCTGTTTTAATAACTTTTTCAAGTTCTTTGTTGGGTCAGCGAAGCAAGGTTTGATATAAGGTGCTAAGATATTTGAAATAGCTCGATAATCTTTTAATAAGTCTGTTTTATCTTCAAAATGCAACAAGAACCAATATTCTATGCTTGGCATACTTGGGCATATTGTAACACTACCATTTGAGATTTCCGCTCTAAACTGCTTTTCAAAATCTTCATGTTTCTTTATTTTCGTCTCATCACCATATATGGTATCCCAATCGAATACACAAAAGATTTTTGGATCAGTATTTGCATTTAATATCTCTTTGATTCTTTTGGGAAACGCCTCGGTGTAGTTTGACTCATCAGCAAAATACTTCGGTCTGATATTGAACTTATACTCTGTAGTGTCATTAATATGCGTAAAGTAATAGCGTTCGGTATTGGTTCCGCCACTAATGAGGAATGGGTACAGCGGTCCCATGTCCCTTGTTCCCTCAACTTCTGGTGAGGGAGCAGGCACAGCCTCAAAATATTGTTGCTGCTCAACGACCTCTGCTAATTCTCTTTCTTCCATCATTTTACTTCATCGTAGCCCCAAACCGCTTGTTACGATAAGCCTCTCTGATAGACGACAGGCGGTTTACGCCTCTGAAATCTGTCAGTTTATACAAATCCGTCACACCTGCCTTGTCCTTTTCAGTAAACCATACTGAATCTTTTCTGATAAGGTCATCGACCAAATCCAGCAGTCCGTCATTATGTGTAGTGACAAGAAGCTGAGACCTCGAATGAGTCTTCAAATATTCATAGAGCATCATTTCCAATAGTTTGGAATGCTGTGAAGTCTCTATTTCGTCAATCGGCAAAAAAGCGTTGCTCGCAAGTGCTTCATATAATACTGTTTCTATTCCAAAAGTTCGCAAAGTTCCAGTCGATTCATCACCTCTGTTCATCTGGTACGCCTCTCGACCGTTTTCATTTTCAACGGTATGCTCGAAACTTGTATGCAGAAGTGAGATGGTTTTCTCTTTCTTGATTCGCTCCCTTTCGTCCTTAGGAATACTCTCGTCAGAAATTCGGAACTTCACTTCATCGTCTGATATCTGCCTATTCACAATGTCTGACGATATATTTGTGATGTTGAAATCTGCCTCATGCAGGAAGTTCACAAGATACTTGGTCAAGTCTTTGTTCTCTGCTGTTTTCCGTTGTGCATAGTCTGTAAGATAGGTTGTAGGGAATACAGCAGGCATTGTCTGCTCTTTCATCCAGTTCTTGGCAGCATCAATCAGAGGCAAACTTGCATTCACCTGATTACGAGCCACAAAGAAAGAAATATTCTTCAGGCAATATCCATTAATCAACTCTTTGGCAGAAGCACTGATTTTATCACCTTTCGGATTGATTTCCACCTCCGAATGGCCATCCACCAGTTTCCTTTCAAACAGCATTGTAGGCTGAGCACTCTTATAATAAGATAGTTTTTCCAAATAGACCTGATTCCTGTCCAACTCCAACTGATACCAATATTTCACATTGCCGACAAAGAATATCAGTTCGAAGCAGGACGGTTCGTTTGGCGAAACTGCGTCAAGTTTGAACGGAACAACCCCAGTTGGCTCGTCCATCCCATCGGGCTTATAACTCCAGAAGCGAGGCAGAAAATCAAAAGCATAGAGCAAATTTGACTTTCCTGATGCATTATATCCATACAGAACGCCAAAGCGAAGCAATCGCGTACTATCGTTGATTTTTACCACTTGACTATCTTCTGCAAACTGGTCGTTTGAGGCGACAAAACTGAATGTCACTTCATTCTTAAACGAGAGCACATTCTTTATTTTCAATTCCTGTATCATATCTATGCATTTTATTCCTGCTGCAAATATACAGATAAAATCCGAATTAACAATATTCTATCTTTAAAATCTGCACAAAATTTGCAACTTTTCAAAATAGAAGCACAAAATTTCCGCGTTTTATCATTTACTACATATCATCTTATATTGGTCTTCCCATTTTGCATCCTTCTTTGTCAACGGAATCTACTCTTGTATAGGTTTCACAATCCATACGAGGTGCTTTGTTCCTCCGTTTCTCCCTATAGTAGTTGTCTAAAAGTTCATCGACCTATTCAGACGTTAATTCACCTTCAATGTTCTTACATGCCAATTCTATGAGATCGTTAGAAACCGTATGACCGTCAACGGCCTGCAAGCCGATGGCACCTCTCCAATTGTTTGCTCTTTCACGAACTTGCGGATCGGCTGACTGCTTATACTTTTCAAATACACTCAAACGATTTTTCTTGTAGCAATATTCATCAAGGTCTTTATATTCTTCCATGTCCAATGTTTTTTATTGCCCCATCTTCGCCAAAAGCAAAGACTGTAATTCGGTTAGTTTCTCGTTTTCTTTATGTATAATCGCAATGTTATCAAATATTTGTTTCAACGACCAGTTTAATTCAGAAAAACCATTATCCTTTTGTTGAGGCAAAGTAACTTTTAATTCCATAATATTTTCAGGTGTAATAGAAGGATATGTCGCCTTGCTCATTTCTGCAATACCTTGAAGAATTTCAGTCACAGCCTCATCTGTAAGGATTAAATATAATAACTCATTTGAGATTTCAGGTGTATTTGAACGTATTACAGCAAATGCTGTTGATACAACAACATTGTCGACATCACCTTTTATTATTCCATAATGTTTGAGGTTGGGTCGTACCGTTGAATATACAATGTCGTTGGTTTTCACTTTTCTTTTCGCTCTGCTTGGTATTTCATCTGTTCCTACGACAAGATGTTGATATGCGTCGAATTTATTCTCTGTGACGCTGCTACTATCAAGATATTCTATTTCATTATATTTATCTTTCGACGAAACATTATCGGTATTAATTTCACACACTTCTCCCAACGTTCCTATTCTCCAACCTTCGGGGAGGTTTTCTTTGTCGATGTTATCGACGAAGGTTTTGCGGTAGAGGG